>JBQMRR010000040.1:0-7345 GCA_052174495.1 Arsenophonus sp. NC-TX2-MAG3 | reverse complement strand
CTTACCACTTTCTGATTCATGACTGAGATGAAGTTATGATAAGATATTCATCGGAGAACCTCCTGTAAAAATCATTTCCTTACCTAGACAAATTGTATATAAATGGTTACATAAATTGTGTGATGAAAATTAAGCAGAAGCTATCATTAGGCTTGTAGCTCAGATGGTTAGAGCGCACCCCTGATAAGGGTGAGGTCGGTGGTTCAAGTCCACTCAGGCCTACCAATATTACTGAAAATCAATTTTAGCAAAAACATATAATGATATAAAAATCTTAATGGGGCTATAGCTCAGCTGGGAGAGCGCCTGCTTTGCACGCAGGAGGTCAGCGGTTCAATCCCGCTTAGCTCCACCATTATTACAAAATAAAAATAGATAAAAAGAAAAGGTTTTCAAAGCAGCCCATCAAAAATATGATACAAATCATCATACTCTTTAACAATCTATAACAAGCTAATAATTAAATATACACTATTGAAGATAGTGTGAGTGAGAATTCTTAAAACTCCAATTAGATTGAGTTTTATTGTCATAACAACAAAGCGTTATAAACAAGCAGTCAGCAATTTAAAGTTATTAAAAAATTCAAATTTATCGAGGTATAGTCATCAATACAGCAAGCATCACCTATATTAAGTAGGTGAGCATTTCTAGCACTGCACAAAAGCAATTGTTGTATGAACACACGGCCATAACTAATAAATATATACAGTAGACCTCTAGTGAGTCAGAGGTGATGAAAGGATGCACTAATCTCCAAAAAAGTGTCGGTATGATATAAAGCGTAATATTTACCGATCAAAATAGAGAAACCTAATTTATTTATGCATTATTTTTAATAAATTTAGAGTAAAATGAAGCGAACTGAAAAATCAAAATATCTCACTCAGTACAAAAAATTAATAAAGATCTCCTAGTATAAAGGAGCCAGCAGCTAAGAGTTAACATCTCTATTTTCAAATTAGGAGTAAGGACCTCGAAAATCAAGTAATACAAGAGATAAGTAAATGGGATAAAAGAGTAGATAAGGACATCTGTTATCCTATCTAACTATGTGACTCATCCTATAAGATTAAATACTTCTATCTGATAATAAAATGCACCAGGGTATCAATGAAAGATATGCGAAATAATATAGGACAACTATAGCATGAACAGCGCACCTACACTATGTTCTGATAAATTCATAATTAGAGTACTGTTTTATACTCTATGAGATGTTAATTTTTTATTAATTCATCAATATAAAAAAGGTAATCCGGGTAAATCAGAAGATAATTCGATATTTCACGTGTTACACTGCATTTTTGTCCAAAATGGTTTATTATCTGAATCCAAAAATTAATAATGAAAATCAACTAATTTTATCATACCAGAAAGAAGACCCATACAGTAATCTGTTCGCCTCTTGATTCCCATTCTTTTCTCAAAATGCAAATATTATTCGCTTCTCTAGTTATGATTATCTTAGATCTTAAGCAAGAAGAAGTGGCAAAGAATAAGCTGATTTTACTAAATACAACTGTATTAAGTGGTAATTAATAAAAGTATGCCTACCAATAAAATTCATTACCTATAAAGAAAGAAGGATGATCTCTGTTTTCTTTTTGTCTACTGCAACAAACACAAGGATAACTGGGAGATACCCCTAATAAATGCGAATAGTATGACTATTACTATTTATCTAGTAAGATATCTAGAGAATAATTTACGCAGATATCATTTCCACAACTAAACTAGCTTTCACTATTGATAACGGCTATAGAATAATTTTTTTGAAAATTAGAGTAAAATCTCAAAAAATGAAAAATCAGTCTATACTATAGACGAATACTTTCTTGCAGGACTTTTGCCATAAGTAGTATGTTTAACTCCCCCACACTTCAGTTTATCACTACTACTGTGTATATCCTAAATGTTCCTATAGATCTTTTCTGGAAAAGCTTTAATTTAAAAACCTTTAGTTAATGGGTGTCAAAACTATTGAGAAATGATTATCATCGCAGTTTTATATTTTACCTACCTGCAACTAGTAACAAATTACTTTCACTATCCCTCATTTTCTTTAGTTTTTTTAAAAAAAACTGATCAGCTACTCAATATTCTGTTTTGTATCGCTAATACATGAGCACTATGTGCAGTAAAAGGTCAGGTAATCGAATTGATATCTTTTATGCTTTTCAAAATTATATTTTAAAACTCAATCAACCATCCACATGTTCATCTTTCCATCACCTTCTAGAAGTTTGAATATTAGCCTGCTGTATGTGGGGGTATTAAGTTGCTTTTCAAAAAGCAGCCTAATCCAATTAGCAAGATCTTATCATCCGGCTTCTACTTCATGACTATCGCCTGATAAATCTCAATAGTCTTCTTAATCCTGCGGAACATTATCTGCACCAAGAAGCAGTAGCAGCGTTACCTAAAAGCTGCAAGTATGAATATTACTGGAAAGAACATTTCGTTAAAAAAACGAAGGGGTCGTGTGGGTAAAATAGCGTGAAATAACTTTACATGTTATCTTAAGCGCTATAGGCTTCATATACGCGTTTAAAACTGCGGAATTATTGAGGGTGGGTAGCTTATACATTATTAACATCATTACATAATTACTATTAAAACCGAACTCAACAAAACTAACAAGCAGAGGCTAACGCAAGAAGAAATGATCGGGTTCTATATCAAGCATATTCTATACCAGGCCTTTTAAAATAGTGTATTACTTGGCTTTTTATCGAGTCGTAAAGCAGATATACTATTATCGAAACTACATAAAATGCGGGAAATAATGACTTATAAAAGAACCGGAAAAATCAGGGTTCACCATTTTGATTAAACGAATTTCTACGCATAGATACATGCAATTGCATTCTATATAACAATATATTAATTTTATAGACGCTTAACTTGACTGGCAGGAGAGATAATAGAATTATTTTAAAAAAAATAAATAAAAATGATATATTTTAGCTAAAAATATGGCTTATCTCTCTAAAATTAGAGCATTAAGTTAAAAAATATAACTTCAATAAAATTTTAACTTTTAATAGATTGAGTAAACTAATTCTATTTCCTTGAGGAAAATATATGGCTATCCTCTTAAAGAGGAATTCAAGCTCCTAATCATCATCTATTCAATATACATCAGAGATAATTAAATAATTTGTTCTTGTGATGTAATTTTGTAAGAGGACTTCCCAGTAATACTTATTAAATTTTTTTCTGTAATTGGAGAATTTGCAACAATATTGCTGTAAACCTAATTAATATTCCAAACAGATAAGGTGTTCATTATGACAGTATAGACAGGATAAAGTGGAATGAGTTTTTCAATACATCAATCGATATGATCTGATAGATTATCGTCGCCAAGCTAACTAATAAAATACAACTCTCTATTAAGAGAAAGTAAAAAATCTTTTTAATCTAAATGACTTTTTATTTTTAATAGCAATCTCTATAGTAGAGATCCATTATACTGTATAGAAGATTTCTACCAACAACCTTTTTTAGCATAACTTTTTAATTTTTCAAATAGCTTAAGATGACTCTGCATTAATATATTTAGTTGTACAATCAGGGAGATTTACCTCAATCAATATTGGTAGTAAATCTACTATATGACGATCATACTACAATCCGCTCTAATACTTTATAAATTATTTATTTTATTCTTAAATAAGATAGTGTTTATCACTAGAATTAAGCAAGTCAATTCCATTAGCCTGTGCTCAGATTTTCTGAGCAAATTAGAGAAGCTTAAATAGTATTAAAAGGGTTGCTTTTAACCCACAGTGATTTAAGTTTCGTGCATCATCTTCATAGTCTTACTTTAGAAAATGCTTATTCAATCAGATTTTTATTCTTACTTGATGGTCAGTGCGCTAATGAAGGAATAGAATTATAACAGTTCTTCTCGCTCTTTCTCCAGCATCTTCATCGTTGCAGAATATTGCTTCGGCGAAAATTTTGCTAATAAAACATAAAAGAATTTTTATTAGCGACATTACAGATCTCTGTTAGACAGAGATCCTCTAGATTAAGTTTTAACTTTTGGTTACATAACCTTTTGTGAGTGAAGTTAATACCTTAGCTATTTTATGTAGCTAATGATATTGATGCTACATGTCCATAAATATATTTTCCGTTGCATTCTGAAAACCAAGAGCAGAGTCTTCCGTAGAAAGGGTAGCCTATAAAGAGTAGGTTAAGCACCACGCTTGTAAGTCATCATGCAATGACATCAATAATGAACGGCAGGCGATGCGATCAGGTTATCTGACAAGGATAGGTTATCTATCATAGATTCAGAAATAAACGTTTAGGCGTATTACTTAAAATCACGAAATGGTGCTATACCTTACCTGCGTTCTTTAGCTATTTCTATTTTAGTCTGCTGATATTACTAACAGAGAAAATCATGTTTTCTTGATGAGAGAAAACCTAAAGTTTACTGAAAGTCACTGATAGGCTAGTATACCCTTGGCAGTTGCCTCTATAGTAGCAACTTTTCACTGCTTTTATAGGCTTCAAATAAGATAGTAATGAGCTCTTGAAAGATATTCTGTTACCGTTTTAATTCCATTACTTTAGTCACTTTAATCTCAAGATCATTAATAGCAATCTATATAGTTTGATATAACAGATAATCGTTACAAGCGATGGGAAAGATAGGGATGAGAATATTGTCGCAACATACGCTTCAAGTTCAGCCTCAACAACGATCTCTATCTATAAGCTATCTATCATATCAATTACAGATAAGCTCATATAAGATATGAGAGGTAATATATGATTTTTGGATATCTATAAGAACAGATTTTTCATGACATAATATCTCTCTATTATCAAAATTATTCATAAAATTAATCAGTAGGATACGTCATAGCATCTTCGATATTCACCACTAGAAATGAACATAACTCAATATTAATTACTGTTATTTTAAAAAAACATTAAATTAACTTAAGTAGAATACTTATAACGCTAATTATTATTAATATAATAATAAAATATTTTTATTAATTTTGCTATTCATATAATATCCATATGCGATATCTCTATTTTTGACTTAATAGAGGTAAAATGTTTATATCGATTATTTCTAATAATGAATATAAATTATCAGATTTTTCTTAGAAAAATATCTATTTTACCATTAAAAGTTACTTTCTTTAGTATATTACCTAGAACTTTTTTTAACGTTATTCGTTATAGCAAAACGCTTTGATTATCCTATTTAAATTAAAACTTATCGTATAAATTTGATAATAATAAGAAAAGATCTTATCATTAAATTTTAATGATATCAGCAACTAAACAGTATAAAATACTTTTACGATAGCTAAATAATAGCCTATTACTTATTATTTGTCTGACACTAAAACTATGAAATTATTAACTATTATCCTTATTAGTAACCTTAACAACAGTAAAACAACACTATTTAATAATTAATAGGCACAGACGTGAACGAAAATCTGTGGAAACAGGGCTTTATCACCATTGAATAAAAGGTTTAGTCGCTTTGAATTTTAGAATAAAATATTGAATTAATTAATCTATCAGCACCTATTCAATGACCACTAATTACAACAAACTTTAATTGATAAGCAAATTTGCTTGCTATTCATGTTTAGTAGCAAAACGAATACATTGACCAATGTTACTCATATCGCTATAAAACCTGAAGTGTAATCTTTTTCTAAAATTATAACTTATTGAATTACCTGTTCCTTGTTTCCTAGCAATTAATATATTGGATTTTATTAGAAATATATTTAAATAAATAATTAATGAACTTCAAACGCGCCTAGGTTGTTCGGTTATCCCATTAGCCTTAACTAGTGCAAAAGTATCAGGAAATTAAATATTTAATTAATAAAAATCGTAATAATTTTATTTTAAACCTCATCCACTATCAAAAATTTTCACTAAAGTAGAAATTTAACTCAAATTATAAACCATAATAAATTCAATAATTAATAGCGCTTTTGACTAACAGTCAAAATATTAAAAGCGACATTTATATTCTTAAACAAATATCACTGTTTCCACTAATAAATTAGATAAAATAAAGTCATTTGCAATCCAAACAACAAGAAGAGGCTAAAGTTATTATCATTATTCATGTGCACCCTATTAAAATATTGAAAGTATTTGAAAAGAAGTTATTAATATTGAAAAGCAAAACTGAATCCTTTAACATAATTCATTGATAACATACTACTTAATCTCTAGTTTTTGTACCTATATTCTTTTATTATCCATTAATATTTATATTTTTATTAATACTTATGGTGCGTTATATCTTTTTTTAAATGTGTTTCAGAAGCTATTTTATCTATGTAATTCATGTGTTATTCATACTTTTACTTGCTATAATGGTTAACGGTTTCCCTTATTCAAAGTGGAGGTGCTAGTATGAATACTATATCTCTATTAATTTTCCAAATTAGTTTAATATATTTATTTATTTCGATATTAAAAGAGTTCAAATCTATATAGCAAATATGCAGCATCTATCATAGATAGATTGATGAAGCAGCAGATCTATCTGATAAATCTTTTTCTCTTTTTTATTCTTGGTTTTATCTGTACTGTGCCTGCTATTATAGAAAAGGATGTACATTAGGATACTCCCACTCGCGAATTATTAATTAAGATTTTAATGATACTTTTTATGTCTTATGCTGCAGAACTGACTACTTTTTGTTTTACACCTATTTTTGTAAAAAAACACAAGAATTATTTTCTACTTATTTATTAAGTATTTTTATTTCTACTTTAACTGAGTTAAAGTTATTATTAAATGTACTATTATACAGAGCCCATCGCTCCATTCATCATCAAGTTATCAGTTCACATCATAACCATATTAAAACATCACTATTAGAAATTTGACAAAAACTAAAAATTTTTATATTAAAGTTAAAAACTAATTATTATTGCCAGTATAATTATTGCGATATTTAATAGTTTTTATTTATCCAGCAAAGTTATTGATAATATTAACCACTCAACATCATTAGCCTCAATAAGTAAAACTGTTATCCCGTATTGAACTCTATTGTCATCAATATGATATTTTCTAAATACTATTAAACTTATTACTAACATATTTAACTAAATAAGTAGTTATCTACACATTGAATACTCTGGTGTACCGTCAAAATATTACTTAAGCACTTTTAATGGTGAGAAATTTAATTTGTTAGATGAATTAGAGGATGTAGTTAATAAAACTTGGGATAACTTGAACTTAAAGAAATATTAAGATTAAGTACTTTTCTTTAATCTAATTGAAGATAATAAAGGTAATGGTAATGGTAATGGTAATGGTAAT
>JBQMRR010000039.1:0-547 GCA_052174495.1 Arsenophonus sp. NC-TX2-MAG3 | reverse complement strand
CCTCCCAAACCCGCTCCCCGTTGTCGGCCAACAGCATCTATTTCGTCAATAAAAATAATACAAGGTGCTGCTTTTTTTGCTTGTTCAAACATATCACGGCGCCAACATCACGAGTTCGGCGGCTCGACTCCCGTTTTGGTGTAGGTTTGCAGCTGGTTGCAGTTGTCTTCATTCTTATCGCCGATACCGATCTTCCAAGTTTTAAACACCACGCTTTCTTGTCGCCGTTGTTGCTGCTTTTGCTGGTTTAATTAATTCTTTACGTGTAACCCGATAATTTTGTGCCGATAACTGCTAGCGTTCGCCCCGCCTTACGCGGGTTTCTGTGCAAACCAACGTATATTATTTGTTACGTAAGAGCAAACCAACTTCTGTAATAGTTATCAGAGACAAGACGAACACAAAGATATGTGTGATCAATTGGATGGGAAGTTTATTCTATTCTCCTGGTGTCTTTACAGGTTCTCAAAAACTAACAACAGATAATAATCTCATTGCAAGCAGTCTCCATCAAAGTATTTATTTATTTATTTCATCTAACCATCAT
>JBQMRR010000038.1:0-21911 GCA_052174495.1 Arsenophonus sp. NC-TX2-MAG3 | reverse complement strand
AAGAATTGCCGAGATGCCATGACTTTACATTCTTTTACACGCTCTGACGCTAATTTTCAACTATACAGATATAATTATATTAATATTAATCTTTTATCCAAAGAGAGGGTGGGAGTAAATTATTAATGGGTCACTGGGCAATGATAACTTTTACATCATCGCTATCTATTGCTGTATCAACAGCGGCTTTAGCCGAAGCGACAAATGTTAATATAGTAACATTACAATCCGTCGAAAAAACACAGTCTGTTAAGTACGATAGTCATATTGCTAATCATAATATAGCAAGAAATATGCTATGTAATCCCTATGATATTTTTTTACCCTTAATAAAAGGTATTACCTTAAACGAAATACAACGTCAACAAATGCGTGATCTGATGGCTTCCCAACGGCAACAAACTTTTAAAAATAAAGTTTCACAACCAGAACGTGAAATTTTGCATAATTTGATGACAGCAGATATTTTTGATGTTTCCGCTTTTCGCGCAACAGCTGAAAAGCTAACACAAGACATTATTGAACAACAGATTGAGATGGCACGAATATATAACCAATTTTATAAATTATTAACACATGAGCAAAAAATGATACTAGAGAAACAACATCAAAAACAACTATCGCAAGCGCGATATTGAGTATTTCATAACAAATTTAGTTCTTTGATTCTGGATCATTATATAGATCCTCATTTGCAATTCATATTCATAGAATGATTTGCTACTCCTTAATCTTAAATCTCATTGAGCTAAAACCCTCATGATGATGAGGGTTCATTATTAAGATGACGATAACATCTAAAATAGAGTTCTTCTTCAGGAAAGAAGAGAACTTGCTCTACTTTAGCTAAACGTTATGACATCTTCGAACTTACTGTTAGTATGATCATAACCATATTCCCCAGAGCTTACCGATGGCATTCTCGCCTGATCAAACAAGCCATAGCTTTTCTGTAAAAACGTTTCCCTCTCGAGAAACTCCTAAGAGTTTAAATATGAATTCTTAAACCTTGTTATATCTTTATTTGGTCTAAATACCTATTTATACAGACTAGGAGTGAAGATTTTATATAAATGAGGTAGAAAGACAACTCCTATTAAAGTCGAAATCAAAGGATAAAGCGTTTAAAGCTACGAGCCTAGGGTTCTACACCTGCACGTAAATGTAAGATATTTCCCATAAATACTAAACGGAACTTCACGACATATCTTTCATAGATATAGTATAGATCACGCCATTCGATGAATTTTTATCCATCCTTAAAAGTCTAAGGAAATCCCCTCTAGCTAATGTTCACTCTTCTTACGTAATTTTAACCCGAGAGGCAGCTCCACAGGTATCCATTAGGTACTTACAGACAATGTAAAAAATTTACAGATCAACTTTTTAGTTCGAGAAAACTTTCAGTCATTAGAAAAAAGTTATATTATTCTGATATAAGGAATTTTAGAGATGATGGGCGGGTATTCTGTTAATTGACTTCGTGGATGATTTCAACAACAGAGAGATCATATGCCATGAAAGTTCTACCCTGCAAGTAATTTGCAAAATTAGATGTCATCTCTGATCTCTTGCATAAACTTATCTGTAATTCTATTAGGGAACTGATACCACCACTTTTAAAATAAAGTTAAAAATCATATTTCTCAATATGTTCAACCCGTCACCTTATCGATGTGAGGCTATCTCCATACCATCGCCCCTAACGGTTATGTGTTAAAGCAAGCCATACAGACTGCTATTTGGAAATATTAAGATTAAAGTGCTAAGATTAGTAGATCACAATGGCAATGAAATATATTTCAACAGCTCATTGCTACCGTTTTATCTGAAGCGTAAAAACATTAAAGAGTTCTTACCATGGATTGTTTCTACAAGGAAGGAGACATTATTAATCAATGATTTTCATGAAGCTTTAAGGCGATTCTTGGTAAAAAGTATATGAGGTATATCCTACCCGGAAATCATCAGAAAATTGAAGTAATGACGCCTTGAAGAGGATAAAACAATGATAGCTGTATGATTTTAAGCGATATGCATTACGTTTATTTCTTGTCGATGATGACATAATGCTGCTTATCAGGTAAGCTAATCACCATGGCCTACTAGTAAAATTAGCAACACTGCGGCATGGATGTAAGGAGATCGCTGCACTCGAAGATGACTATCAAGAGTCAAAATCGAGCTCATCTGAACTTTTCAATCACTGATGAGCGTATTACTTAACCGTATATCTATATTTGCTACAAAGAGATTGTGTTCTTTGTTTTTGCAATGCAATGATAAAATATTTCGGATATGTGGAACCAACGCTGTTGGGTATACAAACAGTTCATGTGTTCCCTTTATTAGCCAAAGGCATGCAGCACCGAAAGTTAAGGGTATAAGGTTAGAGAGATTTAGATAACAGAGAGCCCTGATATCTCTAATAAAACCCTTGATGTTTTATTAGAAAAGTTTTTAGCGAGTCTTCTCTAGCGATGAGAATGTTAGAAAAAAATTGAGAAGAATAGGTAGCACATCCCTATGGATTCCTGTCAGCGCACTGTTAGCTGTCAATAAGAATGAGTAATCCAATTTTTTAAATTAGCTTTGCGACAGTGAGCCTCTATAAAACGAATGCATGAAGCGTTGTAGTTCGAAAAATAACCATCTTAATGCTATCTAAGGTATCTCGTCTACTAAGAAAACTTAAAATTACAGCTAATAAGATTTAAGCAACTTAACCCTGGTACTAAATAATGTTTAATTTAAGGATAAAAAACAAAATTTACAAAACATCAGAATAGAACGTAATTTGATCGCCATACGCCAAACTTGCTAATAACTTTCAGGCTAGATAATTTGGTAAATAAAGATCCTAAAAGCATGGAATCTGTTAAAATATCCTTTTAATTGGGTGACATAACTGTTCACGTTTTCAACGTGAAACTCCTTATCAACAACTCTTTAATTACTTAGCCTTATTAAGCGATAGTAACTAATTTTATTCTTGCTGACAAAGATTTTATACTATTTTGCTCAATCTGAGAAAAGATGTGCTCTTTTCGATAGTTTCCTCAAGAAACAGCTAATACACTCTTACATTAAACTCTTTAAAAATTTTATCGCTAATTGACCCTATTAATCTTTAGGGATTAAGAGAGAGATTTGCTCTTTTCTTTCTTCCTCATTTTTTTATTTTTCTTATATGGAATATAACGCTTCCCATTTCAGGGATTTATGAAAAAGTTTTTCCTCGACTTCAACAGTAACCACTTAGTATACTTATATCGTCTGCTACCACTGAAATAAGGAAGCAATGATGAAATCTAAACGCTATTTTAAAATTAATGCCTTCCTGTTTTGCTGATTCTTATAATATTAAGATATTTAATATATATCGCAGATAGCTAAATTATCTCTCCTTCTAATATAGAGTATCAGAAAGAACTTCTAGTAAGATTATTAAATCTTTTTCTGCGATCCAGGATTTTCACAACAATATTGCTGTGTAATTTTAATGAATGTTTCCAGCAATAAGATGTTGAATGTGATAATATTGATAGGATAAAGTGACATGAATTGCTTCAATACATGAATTAATGTTATATGATAAATTGTCGCTGAGCTAATTAATGAGATACAGCTTTATGTTGGTAGAAAGTAAGAAAAGAATCTCTTTCGTCTGCATGACTGTTTACTTTTTCATGTTAACTTCCATAGCAAAATCCTTTATATAGTATAAAGGATTTCTATCAATAATCTTTGCCAACATAGTCTAATATTATTATAATGATCTTCACCTTAGGATAATTAATGACAAAGCAAGACCAGAAAAATACTGTTCCAAGCAAAGAAAATATACTAAACGCGTATTATTTAAACAGCCTTTAGATTATGCCATTACCTCCTTGTTTTAGAGGCGAGAGACAACATAAGTACACTAAGTAATATTTTAAGTCAGCGAAATATTTTTTTATAAATCTTTTAAATATAAGAGCTATTTCCTACATAGAAAAGCTAGGAAACGCGGGAGAGAAATGAAATAAAAGAAAAGAACGAATCTTAACATTCAATTACTAAAGCTCGATAGATCATATAAACAATCAGATTCTTGAAGAGTTTAATTCAAAGTGTATTAGCTGTTTTCTTGAACTAATTATTGATAAAAAGTCCATCTTTTATTTAGATAGAGAAAAATTCTACGAAACCTTTGTCAGTTAGCATGAAATTAGTCATCATAATCTAATAAGATTAGAAAGTTATTGGTAAGAAATTTTACATTTTAAATGTAAAATTATTTCAGACAATTAAAAAGGTAGCTCTGAGTAGATTTTTCATTGTATAGGGTAGTTTTATTTACCGAATTATCTGTCGTAAAGAAGATTTTTAAAACCAGAACAATTAAAATATAGATGTATATAAATTTTTCTGTGAAAAAACAATAACCTTTAGCAACATAATTAAATAATATACAGATATATTAATATTTAATATCAATAAATGCGTAAAAACCTATTTTATATAATCTTAGCTCCACGCAATATTGATTACCAATACAATTAATTAAATAAAAATAGCTAAGCAAATTAAAATAAAAAACAGCTAGCAAGCTGATTTCTTTTATTAGCAAAAAGTTCATGTAATTCTGTAGCAATTCTATTAACTATAGCTTCAATCATATACTATTTAATAATTCAACAATACCTATCAATACTATTGAACTAATAAATTATTAATCGTTCAATCCATTACAAATAAAGTAAAAAAATCTACAATTATAGCAATAAACCATCATTAGTTGCTTTTTATCTAAAAACGATTTCATTCTTTTAAACGGATCTCTTAACACTTTCAGCGAATAACTAATTGCTTTAATAATTCAGATTAAGTCCGTTATTCGTTGTTTGGTTTACTATAAAATTTATTTTATAGGTTAAATAAATATGAGATTTAATATAATTATTATCTTTTAAAGAGATATTAATTACTATTTCTGATATGCTTTATATAATTCATACAAGAGGCTATCGATTATTTATGTCTTTTTGGCGTAAAATTTACTATAATCTATTAAATTTACCAATCAAATTTTTGGTAAAAAGTAAACTCATACCAGCAGATCCAATTAAAGAATTGTGTCTTGATACGACACGTCCTTTTCTATATTTATTTCCTTACTATTCTAAAGCAGATTTATTAACGTTACGTCAACAATGTTATTCTATTGGTTTACCTGATCCACTCGATACAATTGAACTAGATAAAATTAAATTACCTACCTATGTCTTTATTGATGATGGCCCGCGTATATTTCATTATTATTCGCTAGATCCACGTAAAGATTCAATGAAAACATTCACTACATATCTTGATCTGCATTTCCATAATCCCGATCTAAATATTCAGATGCTACCTGTATCAGTGATGTTCGGTCGGGCACCTGGTCGAGAAGGCTATTTGCCAGCACCGCCGCTACGTTTTCTTAATGGTATCCAAAAATTCTTTGCTGTTATCTGGTTAGGACGTGATAGTTTTATTCGTTTTTCTGCAACAGTCTCTTTACAACAAATAGCTTCTGAATATGGTACTGATAAAATTATTGCCAACAAACTTTCTCGAGTAGCCCGAATTCACTATTCACGGCAACGATTAGCAGCAGTTGGACCAAAACTCCCTATACGTCACGACCTATTCAATAAACTATTAACTTCAAAAGCAATTGAAAAAGCAGTTGAAGATGAAGTTAAAGCTAAAAAAATTTCACTTAAAAAAGCAAAACATAATGCGATTGTCATGATGGAAGAAATTGTCGCTAATTTTTCCTATGAGGCAATCCGTATTACTGATCGCATACTTAGTTATACATGGAATCGACTCTATCAAGGAATTAATGTGCAACATGCTGAACGTGTGCGCCAATTAGCAGAAGATGGTCATGAAATTGTCTATATTCCTTCTCATCGTAGTCATATGGATTATTTATTATTATCTTATGTACTTTATCATCAAGGTTTAGTTCCTCCTCATATCGCTGCAGGTATCAATCTTAATTTTTGGCCGGCTGGACCAATTTTTCGTCACTTAGGTGCTTTTTTTATTCGTCGTTCTTTTAAAGGTAATAAACTTTACTCCACTATATTTCGTGAATATCTTAGTGAATTATTTGCGCGTGGTTATTCGATTGAATATTTTATTGAAGGTGGCCGATCTCGAACAGGTCGATTATTGGACCCAAAAACTGGTACGTTGTCAATGACTTTACAAGCGATGCTAAGAGGTGATTCACCTCCAATTACTATTGTTCCTATCTATATAGGTTATGAACATGTATTAGAAGTTGATGCCTACGCTAAGGAACTGAAAGGTGCAGAAAAAGAGAAAGAAGGGCTCCTCTCAATGCTAAGAGGTCTATGTAAATTGCGTAAACTAGGGCAAGGTTATGTTAACTTTAGCCAACCGATTACACTAATACAATATTTAAATAAACATGTTCCAGAGTGGCGTCAATCTATTAATGGTATTGATCCTCAACGTCCAATATGGCTAAATTCAATTGTGACTCAGCTAGCTCATAAAATCATGGTTAGAATTAACAATGCCGCTGCTGCGAATGCAGTCAATTTATGTTCAACAGCTTTATTAGCTTCATACCAGCGCGCATTAACTCGTGAACAATTAATTGAACAAATCGAATGTTACCTCCAACTATTAAGAAATATGGCTTACAGCGATAATAGCACAACTCCCAATAAAACTGCTAAACAACTGTTAGAAGATGCATTACAATTAGGTAAATTTGAAGTTGAACATGATAGCATGGGCGATATTGTTGTTTTATCGCGAAAAAATGCCGTATTGATGACTTACTATCGAAATAATATTATGCATTTATTGGTTTTACCTTCTTTAGTAGCCAACATAATATTAAATAATGAAAATATTCAACGTAAGGAACTTGATTATCAAGTTGCACTTATTTATCCATTCCTAAAAGCAGAACTGTTTATGCGATATAGTATAGAAGAATTATCTGAATCTATTGATACTCTGTTAAATGAATTGGCTCGTCAACAACTAATACTATTAATAGTAGACGGTTTTATAACTATCAATCCAACTCGAATTCACTCTCTTCAGCTTTTAGCTTCTGGAATTAAAGAAATGCTACAGCGCTATGCGATTACACTTTCACTACTGAGTTCAATACCTGGAATTAGCCAAAAAATATTAGAAAAAGAGAGCCGCATTCTTGCTCAACGTCTATCTGTATTACATGGTATCAACGCGCCTGAATTTTTTGATAAAGCGGTTTTCTCGACGCTGATAAATACATTAAAACAGCAAGGTTTTCTTAATAGAAAAAAAGATGTGATTATCATCGCTAATACAGAACAACTTTATCGTATTATTGCTAAGTTAATATCTCCTGAGATTTACTTAACCATTGAAAATATCAAACACGTTATGATAAGCCATTGTCTGAATAAATCGTCTTCATATTAAGATAATAACATAAAATAGATTTATACTAAAATCGACCATCCTTAATAATAATTTAATAAAATACCAATAAATAAAATCAATCCAACATAGTTGTTATTCATAAATGCTTTAAAACATAATACTGGTTGACGATTAGCAATTAGTTTTTGTTGATAGGTAAATAAGCATAATACCAATATTAAACTAGCAAAATAAAATACACCTAAATCTAGCTGTTGACCTATATAAAACAACACCAATATCATCGCTAATTGTAAAATACCAATAATTAATTTATCATAATGAGAAAAAATAATTGCGGTTGATTTTACAGCAATTTTTATATCATCATTGCGATCGACCATAGCATACTGGGTGTCATAAATAACAGACCAAATGATATTAACTAGAAATAATAACCAGCATTCTAAAGGTAAAGATTCAGTAACTGCTACATATACCATTGGAATTGACCACCCAAACGCAGAACCTAGTATAATCTGTGGAAAATGGCTAAATCGTTTGATAAATGGATAAATATAAGCTAATAATAACCCAATAACCGATAACCAAACTACCATCTCATTTAAAGTCAAAACTAATATGAAAGCGATAATAATCAATGAAAAAAATAATATCTTAGCTTCTTTTTCTGTTACATCACCATTTAGCAAAGGACGTTTCCTTGTTCTTGCAACATAACTATCAAACTTTTGATCCGCAAAATCATTAATAACACAACCAGCAGCGCGCATCAAAAAAACACCAAAAGTAAAAATTAACAAAATAAAAAGATCTGGCAGCCCTCGGCTTGCTAACCATAATGCCCAATAAGTAGGCCATAGTAATAGTAAAGCACCTATCGGTTTATTAATGCGCATTAAATGAAAATAGGCGCGCCATTTATTTAATTTCAACATTGTTTGCCCTGTCAATCTATTTATCTCTATTTTATTTTTATAAAATAGGTGAATCTAGGAAGAAAGCTCTATCAATAGTAGTTTACTAGATCATATTATAAAAAATAAGTGGTTTAATAAGTAACTATTTTAGTATAAAATCAATATAATCACGAGTCTATATCTATATACATTAAATGGATACTCCACATAAGCACATTATTTAAATTTATTAGCTCACACACTCAGGACCGGTTAATGGGTCTTCTTAAATAACTTTCCATTCATATAAACCATGGACAAGCGACAAGCATTACTAAGTATTACAATCTTACATAATCATAGCTAGCCTAATTAGCTAACAGTTTAGCGTCTTCGCCCTAAACTATCTAAGTAAATAAAACCTTTTTGATAAGGTTTTACGGTTACTTGCTAATAAATAACGTGCAAAACACTGAATTATTGAACTTAATTTAGTTAACTAATATTGATGTGGTAGGGTTACTTTATTACATTAAAAACCCATTAATTAATTAGAAATTTTAATTGATTTATATGGTTTTTATTAAAAAACTACCAGAAAATACTTTTTTTACTCTATCATCAGATTTGAAATATAAGATAGATTTACAATCTGACCACTCTCAGATAAGAATGCCAGTTATCACAAAATAAGATTTTAAGAGGCAATCAAAATAATATAGTCTAAGGTTTTATTTTTTAATGTTTCAGCAATATGGCCTGCCACATTTCTATATTAGAAAAATGTATATTTAAATGCTTTTATAAGATCTGAGTACTTCTGATTAGAAGATATGATCAAAAACCAGAGCCTTCAATATCAATATTTAAAATATCTGTTATTACCTGACCGATATAGCCTTTCTAATCATAATTAATGATACGTTTACTAAAATAATGTATTTTATCTAATAAATCATTCTTTAGGTATAACTTCAATATTATAAAGCTTTATCAAAAGCTAACTACTACGATTAGATAAATAAATATCTAAAACACCTTTATTTTCTATTTTATTTATTTTTTTGCAAAATATTCTGTTAATTACAGAGATTATGTTAGCAAAAGTTGCTACTTTCCTCGCAGAGGAATTTTGTAACTACTTTCTATTTTGATTGTTGTGGTTTTAAATAATTTATTTCAGGCTATACAACTCGGTAAATAAACGAGCTTACACCATAAAATATACTAAGTCATCCTTTTAATTGGCTGATATAACTGTTTATATTTTTAATTTGGAATTACTTACCAATAACTCTGATTACCCACATTCATTAGATGATAACTAATTTATTCTTGTTAGAAAAAGTTTTATACTATTTAGCTCAATTCGAGGAAAGGATGAACTCTTTATCGATGATTGACTCAAAAAACCAAACACACTTCGCATTAAACTTTTCAACAATCTCGTCGCTCACATGACATCTGTTGAGCTTGAGTGATTAAAAACTAAGATTAGTTCATAGTTATGAAATTAAATCGCTCTTTAAGTTAACAGGAAAAACCATGTATTTTATTAAAGCAAACAGGATTCAGTTTACTGAATCTATTGTAAGTTAAAATTTTATCAGAATATGTATTCTTTCATTTAATTCACTAATTTTAAAGACATTAATTCTAGGTTTAGCTTAATAAGGATTATTTTATATTTTATACATTCTTTTTGACAAGAATTCTATTGCAGCTTTTAGCAGCCTGCTCGTTAATAAAATAATCTGTCGTCATGCAAATGCATTTGCACGTCATCTATAGCGCAGAAATCATCTTTTATAGAATGATAAATCCTAGTTTTTTCAGTTTTTTCTAACTAATCATCTCCAGAGTTCTTATGTACCTTCAGTAATAGTGTACCTTTTTAACGATTTGACAAGAAATTATAGCAACGGAATATCTTAAATATCTCCCTGCAATACATTTAATATAGCACCCGATCATCTTTTCCTGTGTTATGAGCTACTACCAGTACTTACCAGTACTACAAAGTCCACTGGTATAGTAATGATGTGCAACCCACTCCCCCCCTTCACCCTAGAGTTATTAGCAAATACTGTTAACATAATAGCTTCATATTTCATTCAATTCTGACTGGCAATATTATTTTCACTATGTCCATCTTCTTTTATTTTTTCAACAATAACTCGGCGCTGCTCAATGAGTTGTTTTGCACTTCACTCACGCGCTATATTGCAGCGAAAATATGAATAGGGCATTAAATTGATATCTTCTATTCCTTAGATACTTATGGTTGACAACTTAATCAACATCGGTATGTTTATATCTCCGTCACTCATGCAGTCTAGATATTAAACATACTACATGGGTTTGAGTTTTTCTTCAAAAAAGAGTTAAGCGAAAGGATCTAGCGGAAAACGCTGTCATCTGGCTTCTGCATTACAGCTATAACCTAATAAATTCTAACAGTCTTCTTGCTCTGTAGAATATCATCTTCGCCAGAAAGAAGTGGCGGGATTATCTTAAATCACAGGTACGAATATTAACTGGGAAAAGTCCACTTTGCTAAAAAAGAGTAAACAGGCGTAGTATATAGTATGAAATAACTTGGGCACTATATCAGCCATATTTCGGATAGGCATTTTAATATATATTACTATAATTTTTTGTTGAATCGTCAACGAAGTACAATATCATCAAAGGTACATAAGATGCAAAAATAACGGCTCATAAAAACTAAAAAAATTAGAGTTCACTGTGCTGATGAATAGGATTTCTATACACAGATCTTCTGTACAAATGCATGCTGTATAGCAAGAGTCTACTTTTTATAGACGATCAAGTTTAGCAAGTAAGCACCGGAATTATTATCAATAAGAATTATAAAATAGAAAACAATAGTTATTAAACTAACCTAGGATTAATGTTTCTAACATTATAACATTAGGTCAAAATATATACTCCAATAAAATTTTAACTTATAATAGACCCAAGTAAACTGATGCTATTTCCTTTTAATAATAAGGAATACTTTTCTCTTCTCTTAAAGAGCGATTTAATTTCTTAATCATCAAGTTGTTTACTATAAATAAAATAAAAGATAAAATTTTCAATAAGATATTAATGAATTTGAGTACTAGTGCTATTGATTAGATTCTGCAGCAGCAGATAGTATGAATAACCATCTATCATCATTATTTTTATATTTATTATTCCATATTTATCTTTCAGGGTATTGCTGACCTGTTATAGGCAGTTTGAGATCAGTAAACCCATGGATTTTTAATTAGCGGATTCATAGCAATTAGATTGAATAGCAAATACTTGCAGCATAAAGAATGGTATAGATATATTCACCCACTCTCATTAACTATAGCTAATTATACCTATTATAACCTATATTCTGTTTATAAAATTGCTATAATTATGGAGTTGTTAGAAATATAAAATGTTTATTACTAATATTATAGTACCTTAAACAAAAATTATTATGTACAACCAGATTACCTTCTGATATTGAAGAAGGTATTGATGAATATATCTATAAATTTGAGTTAGTAAAAGGCAAAAAGAATAAATTTAATTATTGGGGAATCCAGCTCAATGGGGTGTCTTATATGTTCATTAATCTGTCTGCAAAATTTTATTTAATGAGTACCTAGTCCTTCCGATGTTTATCGGGCGATGTTATTGATCGAATTAGTTCTTGTCCTTTAAGGAAGGAAGAAATTATTAGCGCTGAAATATATTACATTATCTTATAAACCTCATATGCCTTTTTATTAAAATTATAAATAATACGTTTGCAGTTGCTTTAATAGCTTATTATGATTTTTTATAAAATGAATTCTTTCATCACTTTCCAAAAAGTGATTGTTATATTTTTAGTACTAATAATGTTTTAGTTGTTCAGAAGCCGTGAAAACCTTTTTCATCATTTTAAAGTTAATATTTCCTATATAGTAGTTGTACAGTGTTAGGTAAATTAGCGAAATGTGGTAAAATAGATATAAAAAATTGGTGAATGAAGATATCAAAAATGGAATATATTACCCACAGAAAAAATAACTCGAGTCTAGCATAAGAGATAAGATAAATGAATATCTATTGAAATCAACGTTCCTGATATTAGTATAAATGAAGTTAAATTATCAAAACTATGGTAAAAATAGACGAAAAAATTAATATTGAGCAATCATCAATTACTGCAGAAGACGAAAAAGCATCAATAGATGTATTCCATTACCTATAGAGATGGTTTTGTAAAAAATTAAAGTCACAGTTGTTCATAAAGTGGCAAAACTGGTAAGTTGATTATGGTTTTATATACTATAAGTAACAAAAGCTAATAATAAAACAACTCCTCATACGCAAACACGGATAAGCAAATAGCATTTATAAACGCAAAAACGAAAAAAAGTGAATTAAAATAATTTATTATACATTATTGGTAATAATGACGCTTAAGTTAAGGATCTAAAACGTTGTTGATCAAATTACTATTTAGGAATACCTTTTAATATAAAAGGGGGGAAAGGTATCAATAAAAGTACAAATACTTTTTACCTGTAAAATTAAATAGATCAGAATTGCTCTAAGGATAATAAAATTAAACTAGTTCACTTATTATAATTTTTACAGTTAATGCCCACCGGGCAGCCTCCGCCAGCTCTGTGCAATGCGAAAGCTAGCAGAACTAGCAGAACTGAAATAAAAATAAAACCAGAGACTTTACCCCCAAATAAAGATTAAGATATTTCTGAAACTAAAAATAAATTTATTGAAATAATGCGATCTGGTATCCAACACCAGATATTCATTGTTTAACGTGTAAATTTTAATATTAAGCTTACTAAGATAAATAGAATTTAGCGTAACGATGATTTTCTTCGTAAGACAGACGTTCAAGATTATATTAAAGAGGCGGTAAAAAATTCTGAAGCGGAAGCGACTACAGCGGCTAGTTTAGCAGAGACACTTCCATAGCTAAAGTTGATTTTTATCAATTTGGTAAAGTTGAAGAAATTAAACTTAGTTGCATTCAAAAGATATCTAGCGTTAATTTAAGTTATAACTGAAGCAGTGATAGCACATCTGACTGTTATAGAAGATACTGATCTTAGCTAAATAGAAGCTTTCCGTAAGCATAAAGTAAAGAGATAAAAGTTATAAACAGGAGTAAAATTACATCATTAGTTTTTGTGATGAAAGAGGTTGTTCAAGCATTAGAAATGCCTAATTTCAATATCTAAATTCCTGCGGAGGCTCAGCGATTAACATCGATAATGTATTCAATTAATATTGTCGTTGATACTGCAATTAGCTTAAATGCACCTGTTATTTGAGATCTTAATAAAAAAAGTATTCTAGAGCATTATAAGTACTTGATAGAAGATCGTATAAAACACACATGCCAGAAAATTAACTAAATCTAATACACAATGTACCAACTTTACTATTTCTAGTTTAACTAATATTGATACAATGAGTTTTACATTGATTATTAGTGCGTCAAAAGTAGTTATTATAAGATAGTTTCTTGTTTATCAATATAAAAAAACATGGAATCCTAGTGAATTTATTTCACGTCTGGTATTACCTATATTAGTCTCCTTTAATCATCGTATTATTAACGGCGTTAGGCGGCGATCATTTTATTAGTCGTATTCCATAGTTAATGAGTAATGTTCGCCGTTTTATTATTACCTTACAGACGTAACTGTACTTTGGTCCGTTTTATTTAAAAATTACAATTTTTTTTAATTTGTCTTATAAGGTTGAGTGTTCTATCATGTTAGAACACTTTAAAAGATGTTAACAATTCTCTAAACTATTTGTAGTACATACGTTTTGATGGTTATAATTTTTTCATCTAGGAGCAGAAAGAGATAATACCATCGGATAATAAAACTAAGAGGTCATGATGAGTACTGAAATTAAAACCCAAGTAGTAGTTCTAGGTGCTGGCCCTGCGGGTTATTCAGCAGCTTTTCGCTGTGCAGATCTTTGTTTAGAGACAATTTTAGTCGAACGTTATGCAACATTAGGTGGTGTTTGTCTTAATGTCGGTTGTATTCCTTCCAAAGCATTATTGCATGTTGCAAAAGTAATTGAAGAAACTAAGGCATTGGCAGCACATGAGATCATTTTTGATGAACTAAAAACAGACATTAATAAAATACAATTGTGGAAAAAAAAAGTTATTGGTCAACTGACAACTGGTTTGTCAGTTATGGCAAAAAATCGTAACATTAAAGTTATTAATGGATTAGGTAAATTTACTGGTGCTAATATATTGGTCGTTGAAGGTAAAAAAGAGACGATAACCATAAACTTTGATAATGCCATTATTGCTGCGGGTTCACGTCCAATCCAACTTCCATTTATTCCTTATGACGACCCAAGAATATGGGATTCTACTGATGCTTTGCAACTAAAAAAAGTACCAAAACGTATGTTAGTGATAGGAGGCGGTATCATCGGTTTAGAACTAGGTACCGTATATCATGCATTAGGATCAGAAATTGATGTTTCTGAAATGTTTGATCAGGTTATTCCCGCAGCAGATAAGGACATTATTAATCTTTTCACTAAACAGATAAGCAAGAAGTTTAATTTAATGCTTGAAACAAAAGTGATTAAAGTAGAAGCCAAAAAAGATGGTATTTATGTTACAATGAAGGGTAAGAAAGCACCTAAAAATCCACAGTGCTATGATACTGTTTTAGTAGCAATTGGTCGAATTCCAAATGGAAAATTAATTGATGCGAGTAAAGCGGGAGTAGAAGTAGATGAGCTAGGTTTTATCCATACCGATAAACAAATGCGTAGCAATGTGCCCCACATTTATGTGATTGGGGACATTGTCGGTCAGCCAATGTTAGCTCATAAAGGTATTCATGAAGGTTATGTTGCGGCTGAAGTAATTTCTGGCTTAAAACATTATTTTAATCCAAAAGTTATCCCTTCAGTTGCTTATACTGAGCCTGAGGTTGCCTGGGTTGGTTTAACAGAAAAAGAAGCCAAAGCAAAAGGTATTAGTTATGAAGTAAGTATTTTCCCATGGGCTGCTTCTGGTCGTGCTATTGCCTCTGATTGTTCAAATGGTATGACTAAACTTATTTTTGATAAGGAAACTCACCGTATTATTGGCGGAGCAGTTGTCGGTGTTAATGGTGGTGAATTACTTGGTGAAATTGGTTTAGCAATTGAAATGGGATGTGATGCACAAGATATTGCATTGACTATTCATGCTCACCCGACATTATACGAGTCAATTAGCATGGCAGCTAAAGTATTTAATGGAAGTATTACTGATTTACCTAATTTTAAAGTAAAGAAAAAATAATTTATTTTATTTTAAACAAAAAATAACATTAAATTCAATTGAGATGTTTTTAAAAACATTAAATAATTAATACATATTAATATAATATATAAACTATTTTTGTTACTAATAGGTAATTTTACCTAGCATAAAGATAGATTAATACAAAAATCATAGCAATATGCAATATTTATTGATTTTTGATAAATATTGATAGTATATAAATAAATTATAGTAAAATTAAATTCTGTTATTCGGAATTTGAAGACTACCCCCTATGGGTATAATTGATATATGTAAATTATGTTAAGCTAATTTCTATAACCAGACACTTCATCTATCTATAAAATAGAGATAGCTCGATTTTGATTAAAAATCAATTGAGAAGAACTTTATGTTAAAGAATGCCATAAGTATGTATCTGAATGTGCGGCATAAATAATAGCCAGACCTCTAAATACTATCCAATTTGGTAAAATTTAGTTAAATTAATAAAAAATTCAACCTGAAACTAATAAAAAATCTATTAGATCTATTAACTAATCGTATTCCTTTTTGTGTTGATAAAACGGTTTACATGAAAGCTGACTTTTTAACTATTATTGCTAAAGGAAAAATATTTCTACTTACTTACACTACCAAAATCAACAAAGTTATTAAGATACTATGCAGCGTGATTATGATATCTATCAATTAAATGATACGTTGAATGATGAACAGTTGACATAAATAGCTGCTAAAACATTATTCCTACTTTGCTAGTGTTTAATAACTTCTACTATGAAGTAAAAATAAAAATATGAGAAACCAATATGCCCGTCAAGCTATAGATTTCTTAACAAATATCGAATTTTTATTAAAAGACTCGCATCAGTAGAGAAACTGACTGTAGTTATTTTTAAAATAATAGAGGAAACTAATACTGATGATTTATCGCCAATACCTTAGATCTAATCATGACAAGATATTCCATTATATGCAAATACAATTCTTAAAATGGTCATGATGAGGGTAACCATACCTGATAAACTTGACATCATTAGATCCATCAAAATAAATTTAAATTAAATAAAAAATTTTCATTAACTTATATTTGTGATGTACTCGTTACAGGCTATTAGCGAAAATCAACAATAAATTCAATAATATGGTTTATAGACAAAGATATTCCTTTATACCTAATAAACATAATAGCGGTGCTCTTTTGGGTAGAGAAATTGCAGAAATATTTTTAATCTTATGCAAGATGTGATAGCTACTTCCGCTTACAATTTAAGTTGATGTACCTCATTAAATATAAGATATATGATTGATATTTATTCATATTAAAGAAGAAATTCGTTGTAATGTCACTAATATGTTATTAGCAACTTTTTCATTAAAAATTAATCTTTTACTTTATGAAACTCGAGTTAGTATATAGATTTCATTGATTATTAACCGTGAACTAACAGTAGTAGCATGTAAGTCTTTATTAGCTTGACTATTTTAACTAATTTTCTAGGAAAATTAGTTATATAAAGTGATTGAGGTTTTACTCTAGTATAAAATGGTTAGTTATGCTTGAATAAAGGTGAAATTTATTCCAATAAATATTATGAGCTAATATTACGTCAATTAGTTTATAGAATGCTACAGAAGTAATAACCCATAAGATGAACTTAAGAACTTAAGTTGTTAAGGTTTTTCAATCAATTTGGTTATGCAATTATTTTATTATATACTCTTGCTTATTAAAATCCTATCGATGTAACTACTCATGATACTTTCTTTGATTTTGTTATGAATCGTGGTAATGTTTCTTTGTGCCTTGTTGATAGCATTATTATTTCTAGTTAATATAGATGCTGCCGCAAGATACCGTAAGAACTAGGATGATTCATACATATATTTACTATTAATATCTCATTTCTACTAATTTCAGATTAGTTGTTTTTCTGCAGCGACAGGTGTTCATGCCTTCAGATATCCCTGAATCAGTAATTAGTCCGTTTTAAGATCAAAATATAGTCCCAGGTTATTACGTTACGTAATTTAGTTCATATCTATCTCTTATTATGAGATCCAACAAAGTTTATTAACGGTTAAAAGCAAGTAAAAATATTATTTAGGTGCAACATTAGAAATTGAAGTCTTAGCAATAATTAAAAATTAAAAAACGTTTAAATTAATGGATTCCTAATCATAACGATCAACTTCAAACTCTACTATCCAGTTAAATAAAGAATCCATTATTGAATATTTACAATCTAATATCTATTATTGAAATAGATGATTGCAGTGGTTATCTTATGATGAATCGTCGTACTCTTAAATTTTGTATTAGTTCAATGAATAAATAGTTAACTAATCTAAAGTTATTAACTGCAAATGCGATGTAGATTATACCTACATCATTAAAATTAATTTAAATAAAATAATTATACACATTTTATGTGCATTAAATAATCTTATGATGGACGTTTTTATTATCTTCAATGCTAAATGAAATTGATGAGATTTTCATTTGCTCCGTATGACTAATATTAATTATTTCTTTGCATTAACTTAGCTTTTAGAACAATATAAAAGACATAAACTCTTACTTGTTTATAGAAGATTACTACACCAACTAAAATGGATATTACCAAATAATCGAATAAAATTATTACAATATTTTTATAAAAATAGTGCACGGGTTAAAATTTCTAGTTGTTTACTATGTATGCATGTATTATTGGTAGAGTAACCATAGTTGCTAACTATATACCCACAATTTTTCTAATTAACTAGAAATTACTGATGCAATAACTCTTTCAGCTTCAGAAGAGCTGATAAAAGTTGATTCATTATTGAATTCTTTCTAATAGTAGAAGAGTATCTGCAATTAATTAATAAGATGACGAATAACAGATAAAATATTTATCAAAAATTTAAATTTTGACTACTGACTCAGTATATAAAAAAACAGAGACAATATTTTTTTTAGTCCATTTTGTTTAAAACAGTTATTTTCATATACCTATTTCTTATTATAATTAGTCAGATGATATAGGGTGTATAAGCGCTTATATTTATCTATCTGCTATTCAAATATTTATTTATACTCTATCAATTTATTATCTATAAATTGATTATGTTTCATATAAAATATGATTGGATCTGTAAGGTGAATTTAAAAACGATCAAAATTATTTTTATATAAGTAATTTATATATTTAATTCTCCTTTAATTAGATCTTTTTGAATACTATTTCATTCTTATTTTACTAAGTATTAAGGATTTTCTTTACAAGTATTAGAAAATAATCTCAGTTATTATATTACAAATAATCTAGATTTTTTTATTATTAATTTTATAGATATATAGGATTCGTTTATATATTAAAATATAACTTTATATAAATTATCATCAATTTATTTTATATACATAAATTAAATTCTTTTCTTAAAAAAATCTATATTTAATAATTGGCTATCTTATCAAAAACTATTGGTAAAAATCCCTTATACTATATAAAAGATTTTTGCTATAAAGATTATCTTGAAAAGATAAATAGTAATACAGATCAAAAGACTATCTCCTTAATCCCTAAAAATATAAATCTAAATTTCATTAGTTCGCTCGGTGGCAATCTATTGGATGATATCAAGTCATACATTAAAGCAACTGATTCCATTTTACCCTATACTTTCACACTGAACATGTTATCCACTGAAAAGATTCATTAGGTTATAGCGATATCATTGAAAATTCTCCAATTATAGAAATAGATTTAATAATCGTACTGGAAGTTCTCTTGCAAAACTACATGACAAAGATAAATGGTTTAGTCATCTAAGATCTATCTTGAATAGATTAACTTTACTGGAGTCAGGAAAACAAATACAGATTCATTTAAAAAGAACATTTAAATGGCGTCACTGTTTCCTTGCTTCAGCGGCAATAGTCAAGATAAATGCACTAAATGCTATTGTTAAAATCGACGAAATATTTTTTAGCTGAATCCTTTAAAGAAAAGATTATTCCACACATAGAGAAAAAGAAAAAGGCATGAGAGGAAAAGATAAAAGGAATAATGAATTGCGGTCTTAATCGCTGGAGATTAACAGGGTCACGTAGAGATTAGATTCTTAAAGAGTTTAATCAAAGTATGTTAAGATATTTTTTAAAGCTGATCATCAACAATGGTTCATTATTTGCTTTGATAGAAGTAAATGATACGAAATCTTTTCCAGTGAGCATGAAATTAGTCATCATTAGCTTAATAAAGCTAGATACTAATAGAATTATTTGCTAAGGAATTTTATATTCAAAATATGAACAACTATTTTAGCCGACTAAAAGTATATAAGTTAAGTACTCTCTATATTGGAGAGTCATTTTATTTACCAAATTATCTAGATTGGAAAGGATTATTTAAAACCATAACAATGAAATACAATGTAACTATAAATCACTCTGCGAGCAAAGGAAGAAGTTTTGCAAAAAAGACAATTATCAACATAATCTCGTTTTTCTCTTTAGCAATAGTAAATTGTAAATATCTCATAATACTTAAGTCAAAGCGGACGTAGGCTCTGCTCTTATCTAAAGAGCAGCATTGATTTTAGGTATTGCAGCAGTCTGCTGATAAAACCTAATCATTATTAGAATATTTTGCAAACTGAGTTATTAGCAAAACTCCTATATAGCCGGTTTAGTCTACACGTTACATTCTAATCCTTCCTTGAATCTATCCTCTATCCTTAATTGGACGCTGTTTACCACCAGATCAGTAGAGTTAAATTCTCTAGAGATAATTTTCGCTTTTTTAAGCAAACTAAGCAACTTCAAATACCATTAAACTGTTATTTTTAATTTAAGTCTCTTCGCGTATCACCTTCATATCTTTAGTATCACAAAATCCGATTTAATGAGATTAGTCCGTTCTTATGATACTCAGTTCGCTGACGAAAAGGAATAGAATACCAGCTATTCTTTTTATTATTCTACAACATCTTCATCGCTACAATGATATGCTGAAAACCTTATTAATAAAATATCAAGGAATTTAGTAGGAGCATTGCGATTCTCTCTGCTATCCAGAATCTCTACACTTCACCCTTAACTTTCAATTTTGAATCCCTTTATGGAGTGAAAGTAACGAATGAGTTTTTTTTGTGTAAACATCCATCAAAAGCGCTCTTCTGTTCCAATCCTTTAATCTTAAGCACTTTAAACTCTATATCACCAATAGGAATCTGTATAATTTGTTGCGGGAAGTAACCGTTATAAACGAATCTATTTAGGGATCTCCCATCAATAAGGCAGAGTTTAGAATCTTGTTGCAGAATGATTTTCAAATTCAACCTCAACAACAGTGCCTATCAGCTTGCCTATAGCATTACAAATGAGTTCATTCAAAAGAACAGATAATATTACCCTCTTTAAAGAACATATACACTAGCAATGAACATAACTTGAGAAAACAAGAATTTGACCGTTTATGTATAGAACTTAATATAATAAAATAATCACCTTAGTGTCGCCCCACCGGAGAATTCTTAAACTAATGATATATCGAATGATATAATTGGCATATAAGAAATAGGCTTCAAAACCATCATTTCAATTTTACTAAAAAGCTTAAAATTAATCTACATCAATATGTTTGCATATATAATCAAAATTACCCAATCAGCATTTGAGTAATAAAACTTCATTGCAGTTTAAGAAAAATTGATTCAAAATTAAATCTGAATTATTCAATAATATAATACTATCTTTCGTGAAAAGTAATAGTTAAGTTACCTTAACTAACTAATATAGCATTGATAACTATTGTTAAACGCAATGCATATTCAGTTATTTGCTGTATAATTAAGCCATAGATAAAACCGCCAATTGTATTAACAAGCTGCTATTAAGTTATGCTTATTTCTAGTATATAAGGTATAGAAGTGGTGACGTATCCTATTGATTTAATTTTATATTTTATTTAAATAAAAGAGAAATTATATGCCATGAAAAGTCTAGTCTACAGGTATACGCAAAATCAGATATTACCATAGGGTTATCCCCCTTACATAAACATATCTGCAATGGTGGGTGATAGGTAGTTAATAGGCACCACTTGCTGAAACGGACTTCTAAGCCATGCTGCAATAACGTGATAAACGCTGTCTTGTCGGCAGCTGGCGTCCCCTTATACCTTCATCTTTAACAGTTATTTGCCACAGCGAACCAAACAGACTGGTATTGACGCGATATTAAGATTAAAACC
>JBQMRR010000037.1:0-449 GCA_052174495.1 Arsenophonus sp. NC-TX2-MAG3 | reverse complement strand
TGGATAGAACCTCTGGCTAGACATTTAGTAAAATATCATTATAGTGAGCCGCACTGGTCAAAAAAGCAAGGTGCTGCTAGATCCATCATGTAGATACACAAGTGGTGATGGAAATATTTTTCCAAAAGTGCAGGAATTAACTTATAGAATGATGTTATATTAATTACAACAGAAATTAACCCACTGACAACCAGTGATGAATATCTGTGTGATCAGAAGTACAATACGGATCATATACAGAAGCCCAAGCAGACAGGCAGTCAATATTTTAAGAAAAACCAGTAAAAGTGTGAGAAGACTCGATTTTGAGAGTATCACACAGGTTCGAGTATAAATACTTGCGATATGTTGATATAAGTTCAGTCTACTATCGTATTTCATCAGAGGTGGGCTTGATGTCCATTTAGCCAGTTTACTATCAGAGTTCATCACAGATGGACTCTTATGCC
>JBQMRR010000036.1:0-509 GCA_052174495.1 Arsenophonus sp. NC-TX2-MAG3 | reverse complement strand
ATTTAATTGAAGGCAGCTAATTACTGATTAGAGTGAAATAAGCTAATGCAGAATTTATTAGGCGATTAATGGACCAAACATTTTATTCCACATTTTGCTAAAAAAGATACTGCATCAGAATTCTTTATACGTATATATGTTTAGTTAATGACTAAACATATTTGTTTCTTTGTTTACGTTTAGTTCAGCGATGAAAAGAGAGAGGTGTGAACAGTTTTCAACACGCAAACACAAATCGTCGCCACGTCAAGCTCAATGACAACAATACTGACAACAACTTACATTAAAACAATTAGCGTGTTTCAATGTAAAGAAAATTCAGCGTGCTGCGGCAAACATTGCGAAATACACTGTAATTCACTGCAGTAACAAGAGTTTAAGTCGCACGGCCGGAATCGTATAGCCTCTATAATATGGTTATTCTGGTCAGGCAATACCAGTTATGCCATTATAATAATTATATGGAGCATAATTGTAGCAACAATGGATGGCGTATTGCGCCCCCTTTT
>JBQMRR010000035.1:0-5416 GCA_052174495.1 Arsenophonus sp. NC-TX2-MAG3 | reverse complement strand
TCATATCATATTTTTCTTGTTGATATCATTTACAAAATCAATCACCAGGATATACACTTCTACATCATCGCAAATTCCATACGCCAGAAATTAGCATAATTTTAGCTGAATAGCTTAAATTTATTAGTTAAAATGTTATAATCAATCAGCTATTTCTTGACAATACATTGCGTAATCTAATTCTTGATATTAAAAGATTATTAATGAAAATTAATCTTAATAGGTTTCAGCAGTGACAGAATATGCTTTAAGAGCTACTTGTGCTACCGGCTTATATGAAGCCGTGCAAAATATTGAAGAATTATTAGCATGCCTTTGTATCTAGGAGGCATATCTATCGATGATTTTTAAAAATCTGCTAATTCTTGGTAAGAAAGCACATGCTCCTCTCTGCATATCATCAGCAGATTGAAACAGCAGTAGTTTGAAGAATATAGGCAAATGAATAATACCTATGTAATTTACATAATACGCCTATGTTTATTTCTGGATCAATGGCATATAATCCCCTGTGTCAAACAAGCTGATCACTTTTACCCCACTGCTTATTATTGGCAGCACCTCGCATTCACGTAAGGAGAGCTCTTGCGGTTAAAGATGTTTATTAAGAGTTAGAAGAAAACTAAGTCTAACTTTTTAATGACTTGGAAACACGTTTGCTTAACCGTATCTACCAGACTTATTATGGGTGACGGTGCCATTAATTTTAAATATAACGGAAAAAGATATTTCTAGACACACAGCATTAATGTTGTTTGGTATACAAATAACTAATATTCTGTCTTCACTCCACAAAATCCATGCAATCAAAATTAAGGCTTAGTTGAGGGAGATTTAGTTAACAGAGAACTTCAATGCTACTAATAAATTCCTTGATGGTTAGATTAGGAAATTGAATCACTCTTAAAGAGTGATTGAAGCTTTTAATCTTTATTAAAAAGGAGATAGAATCAGTTTACTTGGATCTTTATCGTAAATTAAAATTTTATCGAAGTATATATTTTTAACCTAATACCCTAATTTTAGGGATATTAACCCTAAATTTAACTTAATAACGATCATTTTTTATTTTATCTATTCTTTTTAACAACAACTCTGTTACCTACTTACCAATCTAAGCGTTGCAACGTAGCCTGTCGTATATAGAATGGATTTTCATAAATCTATGCGAAGGAATCCTTTCATCAGAAAGGTGAACCTTGGTTTTTTACAGTTTTTTGTGAGCCGTCATTTTCAGGTATTTATATAACATATCTTCGATAAGAAGATGTCTTATTGAGGATTTTACAAGAAACCATACTAACGCACCATTTTAAAATATCTTGCTAAAATATATCGCTAATATGCGAATGATTGTCTCTTCTTGCGTTATAACTTGCCACTGGAATTACTTAGTCTTGGCGGCCTTAGTAAAGATGTATAACTACTCCACATTGGTAATGACGCAGTTTTGAAATGGAAATAGCGTAACGTTTAAGGTAGTGCTAGAGATATTTTATACTATGCCACACTTATTTTTCATTTTTTTAGCAAACTGTACTTTCTTTCAGTAACGTCCTCGTACTGTAACTTTAGACAATGCTGCTACTCCTTATTGGGGTAGATATCCACAGAATCAAGAAAAATACTGGAATTTATTAAGTCATAGTTGTGACGCAGAAGCCAGATAAGATCGTCTTGTCAGATTTCTTTGATGCTTTATTTTAAATAAATAGATCATCTCATATAGTAACATGTTTAATATCCAAATACAGAGTGATACTGGTAATGAGACATGAGCATGTGGATGTTGATTAAGCTATTCACCACAACTGCGTTAAGCATGGAAGATACTAATTTTATACCCTGTCATGTGCCCTACTGTAGCATAATTTTGTGGCGCTGCAAAACAGAGTGTTGAGTAATAAGTAGTTATTATTGGAATAAGGCTAAAGAAGATGGACATAGTGAAAATAATATATTACGAATTGTAATCAGGTAAAATTTAAACCTTCTGTACGAATCATTGCTCGATAGCTTTGAAATCGCATGAAAACTTTATAAGACTTTTAACTTATAACTTGAACAAAAACGGCGGGAAATCTCCATTTAGGAGAGGCAGAGACAGTAGCATCAGATATCTATGAGACAAAGTATTACAATGCAAGCCTTCGCTTGACAGATAGAAGGGGGGCCACAAGTTAACACTTTCACATTGTTTTAAAGAAATTTTATTTAGACATCATCAATAGTAAAAAGCAGTTTAGTTAAACTGATTTTATCCCTAGGATCCATACAAATAATGAATTTATTAGCAAGCATACTTCTTGATTGTCTTCTCAATGAAGTCTCATACAGCGTCATCAGCTTAGGATGAGATTTGCTCAAAAATTGAATGCTCGTAATTAAAAGTGAATAATATTACATATTAAGAATAAATCGGAACCCGATCTGGACTCATTACTGTATAATCTTTTTTTGGGGTATCATAGAAATTCAGTCGATTTGTCATGATTAATTTCGTGAGGAAAATCATAAAGTACTTTAAATAAAGTAAATAGTATAATACGTGTGAAGTTCGTGTATTATCTTTCTGATTTACTCGATTTACTATTTTTCGAATATTTGTTTCAAACTATATTTTCGATGGAATTTTTGAAAAATTAACATATTATAAAGTATAAAATAGTATTATATTTTAGATAAAGAATATCTTAGAATCAGCGTAGCTCCACCTCTCTTCACATCCGTAAGTTACACGTTATGTTTTATTGACAAGAGTTTTCAGCAAAAATATTTTGCAGCGATAAAAGAAGCTGCAGAAAGATAAAGAAGAGCTTACTAGTATTCTATAGCTACCTTATTAATGCATTTGGCGGCAATAAAGCCAACGAATCCGAATTGAATCAGATTTTGCAACAGGTGAAGGCTTCGAACAAGACGCGATGGTTCAAAAAATAACTCTTTCATGGTATTTAAGCTGCTCTCATATACTTAGAGAAAGCTGGAAATAACACTAATGAAATTTAACTTGTTTACTAGTAAAAAAAATAACATCTATTTAAAGATGAAGAACAAATTTATGAAGGATTATTGAAATGTATTATAGCATCTGATAGATCAGATTTACTGATAACTCAATTTTATCAAAACTAGCCTTATTTTAGTATTTTGATCGATAATTATATCAGAAATCGGAACATTAACTATTATAATCACCTCAAATCACTTTTACCTAAAAGTGATTTTATCAGCATGATATAACGCTAATACTTTTCATAAAGCGATATTATGCACTAGATATTGCCAATACTAAACCAATAAATCTCATTTTAAATCAAACTTTGCCTCAATAGTCAGGATTACACACGGGTATCGATAATTTCACTCCTAATGATTTTTAAGGATTTTTGATATTAAATTTCCTCAATATAAGTTATATTTCAGCCAATAGTAATAAATTAATATCATTAGCCTATATCTCTTTTCAGCTGCCCTTGGTGATATTCCTTTGCAGCTTTAATAAAACCAGCAAATAAAGGATGGCCATCTCTTGGTGTTGAAGTAAATTCAGGATGAAACTGACAAGCTACGAACCAAGGATGTTTAGGATCCTCAATAATTTCCACTAATTTATTGTCCGCCGAACGTCCTGCAATACATAAACCTGCTTCTTCAATACGTGCTAAAAGCATATTATTGACTTCATAACGGTGGCGATGCCGTTCAATAATTGTATTGCTATTATACAACTTATGGACTTTAGTACCTTTCACTAAATGGCATAATTGACCACCTACTCGCATCGTACCACCAAAATCGGTATTCTCATTATTAATTTTAATATTACCACTATCATCAGACCATTCCGTAATCAAGGCAACAACTGGATATGGACAATCTGGTGCAAATTCTGTTGAGTTTGCCCCTTTCATGCTAGCAACATGACGGGCATATTCAATCAGAGCAACTTGCATTCCAAGGCAAATACCTAAATAAGGAATATTATTTTCACGTGCATAACGTGCTGTAATAATTTTCCCCTCTATACCTCGCTCACCAAAACCACCTGGAACTAGGATAGCATCAACTCCTTTCAGGAGTTTAGCTCCATGCACTTCAATATTTTCAGAATCAATCAATTTAATATTTACTGTTAAACGATTTTTTAAACCACCATGTTTTAACGCTTCAATAACCGATTTATAAGCATCAGGTAACTCTATATATTTACCTACCATGCCAATAGTTACCTTACCTATCGGATTAGCTTGCGCATCAATAACTTGTTCCCATTCAGACAAATCAGCAGTTGAGCATGCAAGTTTAAATTTCTCACAAATATAATCATCTAACTGCTGAGATTTTAATAATGCAGGAATTTTATAAATTGAATCAACATCCTCTAATGAAATAACCGCTCTTTCCGGTACATTGCAGAAAAGTGCAATTTTTTCCCGTTCATTAACTGGAATAATCCGATCTGAACGGCAAATTAACGCGTCTGGCTGAATACCTATAGAAAGAAGTTCTTTTACCGAATGTTGAGTTGGTTTGGTTTTAACTTCACCTGCAGCAGGTAAATAAGGGACTAAAGTAAGATGTAAAAAAAGAGTGTGCTTACGATTAACATCAACCGCTAATTGGCGAATTGCTTCCAAAAAAGGTAAAGATTCAATATCACCTACTGTTCCACCAACTTCAACCAAAACGATATCGTGGCCTTCTCCGCCACGAATAATCCGCTTTTTAATTTCATCAGTAATATGAGGAATAACTTGAATGGTTTTTCCCAAATAATCACCACGACGCTCTTTACGTAATACTTCAGAGTATACGCGACCAGTTGTAAAATTATTACAGCGTGTCATTTTAGTACGAATAAAACGTTCATAATGACCAAGATCAAGATCAGTTTCTGCACCATCTTCGGTAACAAAAACTTCTCCATGTTGAATTGGGCTCATAGTGCCTGGATCAACATTAATATAAGGATCTAGTTTCATAATAGTAATATTCAGTCCTCGCGCTTCAAGTATAGCAGCCAAAGAAGCGGCGGCAATACCTTTTCCAAGAGAGGAAACTACCCCGCCAGTTACAAAAATATAATTTGTTTTCATTCTAAACCTGAAATTTATGTGTAAAAGACGATGAATATAACAAGACGGGAAAACAGTATACTCTAATCTTAAATTTGCTACAAATATCCTAAACCTATTAAGGTTAATTTTCATTAATAATCTTTTAATATCAAGAATTAGATTACGCAATGTATTGTCAAGAAATAGCTGATTGATTATAACATTTTAACTAATGAATTTAAGCTATTCAGCTAAAATTATGCTAATTTCTGGCGTATGGAATTTGCGATGATGTAGAAGTGTATATCCTGGTGATTGATTTTGTAAATGATATCAACAAGAAAAATATGATATGA
>JBQMRR010000034.1:0-31102 GCA_052174495.1 Arsenophonus sp. NC-TX2-MAG3 | reverse complement strand
TTGCTAAATCACACAAGCAGCATATTACCTCTTCTATTTAAGACATTACTATTTCAGTCTGCTGATGATTTTTGACAGAGGAGGTCTCCACGTGCTTTTGACCAAGAGAATCAGCACTTAGAGTTTCGTGAAAATCACTAGTGGGTATGCCACCTCGCCGGGATATCCCTTATAGTAGCAACTCTTTGTTATTTTTTAAATATTTCAGATAAGGCGAAAGAATGAGGAGTTTTAGAAGGATATTCCGTTGCCTCTGCGATCTCCTGACCTTAGGTACTTTAATCTCAACATTGCTAATACCAGCCTGTATAGTTTTCTGTAGCAAATAAACGTTATGCATGACATCTATAGATAAGGCGGGGATAGAAACCTTATCGCATCATAACTTCGAGATTAGTTTCAACAGTGCTGCTATCAGCTATTTAGCGCACCATTACAGATAAATTGATGGAAGAGATCACAGGTAATATTTAATTTTGCAGATACCTGTAAAGTAGACCTTTATGGCATATCATCTTTCTTTTGTTGAGATCATCCATGAAATTAATCAGACAAGATGCGACACCATCTATAAAACCCTATACACTAGAAATAACCATAACTCTATTTTGCTATTTATATACGAAATGTAAAAGCATCAACCTGATGATCCTTATTGTAGAAATGATTGACTAATTCCCTTTTGCATTAGTTTTTTTAGATAATTGGTATCGCTTTAATACTTAAAATCTCTTTATATATAAAGAAGTATTAAATTAATTAATCCAAGTATATTACTAAATATGAATAGAAATATAATAGTTTATATTATAATCTATTATACAATAATGGATTATAGTTATAATAGTTAATATGCTTATTATAACGTAAATTTATTGATTTTTTAGTTTATAGCGGATCAAATAAGCTTGAATTCCACATAACGTATTTATTCTGTCATCCCAAAAAGAGGAGATTTAATGAATAATTCAGAATCATCTCTCATACCAACAATTGTTGGTGGTTTAGCTCTTTCTTATCTATTTGGTATGATTGCACAACGACTAAGAATATCACCGTTAGTCGGCTATTTATTAGCCGGCGTTCTTATTGGTCCATTTACGCCAGGCTTTGTTGCAAATACAAATTTAGCCAGTGAGCTTGCTGAAATTGGTGTTATATTATTGATGTTTGGTGTTGGCTTACATTTTTCATTAAAAGACCTTTTAGCCGTAAAATCGATTGCTATTCCTAGTGCTATCACTCAAATAATTACCGCCACCTTATTAGGTCTTGGTTTAGCCATGCTATTTGGTTGGGGGATATTTGCTGGAATTGTTTTTGGCCTTTGTCTTTCAACAGCTAGTACTGTAGTGCTATTAAGAGCATTAGAAGAACGTCAACTTATCGATACTAAACAAGGCCAAATTGCTATTGGCTGGCTGATTGTCGAAGATTTAGTCATGGTCTTGACACTGGTATTACTACCAGGAATTGCCAGTATTATCGATAGCAATAATGCTAGTTTTAATGAACTCGTAATTAAGTTAATCGTTACCGTTGGTAACGTAGCTATTTTTATTATTATTACACTTTTCATTGGTCGCCAACTTATTCCATGGATACTAGCCCTTACTGCGTCAAGCGGTTCTCGTGAATTATTTACACTAGCAGTTTTAGTGCTAGCCCTTGGTATTGCTTATGCTGCGGTAACTTTATTTAATGCTTCTTTTGCCCTTGGTGCATTTTTTGCCGGTATGATCCTAAATGAATCTGAATTAAGTCATCGAGCTGCACAAGATACACTGCCTTTGCGAGATGCATTTGCGGTTCTGTTTTTTGTGTCGGTTGGTATGCTTTTAGATCCTGTCATATTAATAGAGCATCCGCTTGCTGTATTAGCAGTTTTAGGAATCATTACTATTGGTAAATCACTTGCTGCATTATTATTAGTTAGACTATTTGGTTATAATCGTCGTACCGCTTTAACTATTGCGATAAGTTTAGCGCAAATCGGTGAATTCTCCTTCATTCTGGCCGGAATTGGCATAACACTCAATATATTTAATAGTCAAGCGATAAATCTAGTTTTAGCCGGTGCGATTGTATCTATTATGATTAATCCATTGCTATTTAGTTTACTCGACTGTTATCTAAAGAAAACTGAAACGACAGAGAAAGAATTATTAGAAGAAACGCAAGAAGAAATCACGCAAATTCCTATCGATATTTGCGGTCATGCAATTATTGTTGGTTATGGTCGTGTTGGTACTATCCTGGCCAAAAAATTACGTCAAAAAGATATCCCGATTGTTGTTATCGAAAATACACGTTCTCGATTTGAAGAATTAACTAAAAATGGCTTTTCCTCACTAATTGGTAATGCGGTAAATAAAGCACTGATGAAGTTGGCTCGCATAGATTGCGCTCAAACACTTTTAGTCACCATTTTAAATGGATATGAAGTAGGGCAAATTATTGAAAAAGCTAGGTCATTAAACCCTGATATCACTATTATTGTTCGTGCTCATTATGATGATGAAGTTATATATATTCGTGAACGTGGTGCAAATCATATTGTTGTTGGTGAATATGAAATTGCTAAAACCATGGCGCATTTCCTAGCTAAAAAGAAAGTACCCTGTTGTGCTATTAATAATCAGTGACGAGAATTTATTATTAAATACTAAAGATTTAGATAAATATTTAAAACTTGATCCGGCTCTAACTAGCCAATAAAAATAAATCAGAGGAATATTAATATTTAGCTTTCTTCTATTTTTAAACTACCGTTCCCAGTAAGATTCTTCTAAACTATCTTCTTTTTCAGGCAAACTTCGTGTTAAACGTGGTGAATGCTGTATAAGTACCTGATAACTAACTCTATTAGCATATTTACATACTTGTGCTAAGGAAGAGTATGTTAAATAGGGTAGAAAATGTTTTGCTGAATTAGGAATATTTAAACGATGAAAATGATTAGCAGTAATATCGTGTAATAAAGCAGACAGTGCACCATCACCAGCTCCATTGGTATTCATAATCTTTTCCGGTCCACCCATATAAGGCTCAATATGGGAATAGATTCTGAAAGGAAGCTGACAATCTTTTTTCCTTATTGCCCGGCTAAATTCATAATGATTAAATTGTTTAATGGCACCAAATAATAGAGGATGTTGAGTTTCTCTTTTATAAGTTGATTCAGTATAACCAGCCATGTAAAGTCCGTCAGAACCAGCAGTACAAAGTACTAAATCAACTAAATCAAGTACTTTATCGGCAGCTAATAGTGGATCATTAATGCCCGTTAACTCTAACGCTTCATCTTCGTTCATTGCCACAACAGAAACATATTTAGCAAGAAAATTTTGCCAAAAGTAGGGGTCATCGGCAATAACAAATTTAGTACCTAATGTCAGCACCACTGGTACATCATGTTTTTTAGCATATTCTATTGCTTGTATCGTTGCAGCTGGCATCGGTTCGCCAGGTTGACAGCGGATAAGATAAGCAGTAATAACCAATGCTGATGCTTCTGCAATAATTTGCTCTGGGATGCTATCAGGACGCAATTGATTCATTAACCCAGGACTAATTGCAAATGTTCGTTCACTATTTTCAGTAATTAAGGTAAAGCAGCGGCCAATAGGACCATCAACACCTTGTAAATAATTTAAGTCCATTCGGCTCGAAGTATGGCATAAATAACGGTATGCATAGCTGCCAATTTGAATGTTATTACACATCGTACCCAATAATACAGATCTATCATCAGCTAATAACGAGTAATTATGTAAAGTATTCCCTATCGTACCACCAGCAAATTCATGACTAATAAGATTGAACTCTATTAACTCACGATAAAGTTCTTCAGCAGTAATCTCATCAATAACTAGTGAGTGCCCATGACTAAGTTGATAACGTTGAATAAAATCATCACCAACCTTTGCTTCAATATCAACCAAGGTTTGATCTATACCAACTATATATGCATGATCACTTTCACTATTAATTAACTCTTGACTGAATAATAATGGATCTCGGAGACTAACAGGAAAATAATGCTTAGACTTGCGTTGACCAGGGAATTTCATAATAGATAGATTAGTATAACGAAAATAGTAAGTTTAACATAACTGATAGTATTGAGCAGCAGGAAATTACCTGGCGCTTATATAAAATTATTTCATCAGACTTTTTATTTGCGACTATTTACAATATGACGTAATAAAAGATAAATATAAATAAAAATTAAAATAGATATCCCAACTAATACTACCATACGTTTTCTTGAAGATCTGCTTAGCAATCAGCAGAGTTGGATTTGCATATATTCACCGACCGAAACCAAATAGATTTATTATCTAATTACCTGTAATTGTTGGATATATTATTAGTTATCAAAAGGTCTAGGATTTTAAATGGTAGTTGATCATTATACTTTTCATAAAAATAGCTAACTTTTTAAATAAAACTTTTAGAACATAAAATGCTATGGTCTGTGAGCGGCGTAACTATCTTGCTTAATGCATATTTATGATCTGAGTACTGTTTTATACTCTGCGATATATAAATTTTCAGGAATTCATTCAGATAGCTCAGGATGAATTCTCCTAGAAATTAAAACCGGGTAAAATCAGCAAGACAAGACATAACTTCATATCTTATACCGCCTGTTTACCTAAAGCGTTTTATGATCTCCCTCCAGAAATTAATAATGATAGACCGGCTTAATTTTTATGACACAATAAAGAATGCATACAGTAATCATATGACTTGATTCACAATTTTTCGACATGTAAGTGCAAGTATTATCCGTTTCTAGTCACGATAATCCAGAGTTTTTATTAACTCATAGAACTACGCTGATAACGCTGATAATTTAGATTGAGTGGTAATAACGGAAAGTATCCTTATCCATGATTTTATATCACTTATAAGGGAACTTAAGGATAATTCTCCATCTCCTTCGCCTCCTGGAAGAGATACAAAGATAACTTATCTGACAAGATCAGACAAATGCAAACAGTATAAAATTTCTATTTCTCTAGATAAGATGATACCCAGAGATTAATTTATTTAGATTATTAAATATCAGCCAACTAAAGTACTTTTTACCATTGATGATGTTTGGAATAATTTTCTTAAAACACGTTAAAAATGTAATCTTGTAGATCTGTCTATCTGCCAAGTGAATGGTTACCTACAGTATTTTATGCCATTAATATATCCGGATAGCTACTGTTCTGCGCCTCTTCTGAATGTTTCCATCGCTATTTTCCTGTCAAAGCTGCAAATTGAAATGCTGCAGTTCATGTGGCGCAAAATCTACCAGCAATGGTTAGATATAGCAGGTTTATATTTTATTCAACTGAGACTGGAAAATATTACTTTCACTATGTCAATTTTCTTTGACTTTTTTGAACAATAGGTCATTGCTACTCAATATTTTGTTTTGCGCTGTCACCTACGTTACGCTTTAGTAGGCATATAAATAGGATATTAAAATTGGCATCTTTATATGCCTTGCACACTTATAGTTAAGAACTCAATCAACATCTGCATCTTTATGTCTTCGTCACCTTGTAGTGATGTAGATATTAAATATTCTGCTATATGGTATGAGCTGTTCTTAAAAAGAGTGGCTAAAAAAATCTGTGAGGCCTTGTCATCCGCCTGCTGCGGTTATAGTAATGACATGATAAATCCTAGTTGTTTCCTGGTCTGTGGAATGTCCGTGTTATGAAGCAGCGGCAGGGGTTACCCTGAAGACATAATAAATACGTTACTGAAAAGTGTACTTCGCTAAAAAGACAAAGAAGATGGTTATAAGTGTGAAATCCCTCGAGTGCTATCTTAAATGTCTTGGTATTCACCTTAAAATTACACCATTACTGAGGGGGGATGGGTTATATATCATACTATGACCACCTGATTAAGCAGTATCAGTAGCAGCTCTTGAGGCAGGAAGGGATGATTGGGCACTATATTAGCCATATTTACAGTGTCATGTTAAGATGATCTATTATTATAGTTTTTTATTAAAACCTCACGAGGTAAACTAATACTGAAGATATATATGAGGCGCTAAAGATGACGGGGCTTGCAAAAAACCGGAAAACTAGGGGGGGTCGGGATTTGTCGTTTTGATGAAAGGATTTCTGGAAACAGATCTCATATAAATGCATTCTGTATGGCGACCAGCCTATTTTTTATCGGCGATCAGCCTTGAGTGAGAAGTAGACGATAGAATTTTTCTTAAAAATCAATATACACTCCAATGAAAGTTTAATTTACAATAAATCCAAACTGATTTTATCTGCTTTTAACAGAAAAGCTGGCTTTTTATTTGCTCTTAAAGAAAAATTTTATTTTCTAGTTATGAACTTTATGTAATAAGATAATCAAAAATCATTTTGAATAAATTATAAGTAGTTAAAATCAGTTTTTATCCCAATATATTGCGTAATAGGTAATGAATTTTTTAGTTGATGAGCTAAAAGTTGATTAGCTTTTTTAAAAGCTGTTGAATTATTAGTAAATATGTTGTATGCCTAATTAGGCTACATTGCTGATGGAAAATCAGTTCTCTACCTTTAATTGGGTACTGTTTATCGATTATAGAATAAACAGGTTAAATCCGATTACCCAGCTCCAGTTCTTTATCAGATAAAAGTAGCTTAAATATAATAAAAGGATTATACACTTTAAGTGACACTTTTCACGCATCCATTTTATGGTCTCACTCACTATTGCAAAAATTAATTCAATTGGATTCGAGCGTTTTTTATAATGCCAAGTGCCCTAACGGGAAGGAATATAATCTCAGTAGTTCTTTTGATTATTCTCCAATATTCTCATTGCTGAATGGTACTCTGAAATCCTTGCCAACGAATCATCAAAGACTTTATTAGGGAATCGCAACTTTCTACTAGATAAATCTTCTACAGCTCATGTTTAACTTTTAATTGTATGCCTTTGAGGTGAAGCTAGAACATTAAGCTGTCTATATACCACCAAACAGCATTTATACTACATGTCCAGAAATATTTTTACCATTTTACTTTAAAAAATAAAGGACCATCTCCCGTAGTAAGCCTGAAATATGCTTAAATTACGCGAATTTGCGGTCATCCAGAAGTTCGGCTCTAGTTCGATTTTAATTTTCAATAACCATCTTTAACTTCAACGAGCTCCTCATATCAATGCGCAGCGCCGCCAATAATGATCACGGTGGAAAGGTAATCATCTTCCTAATGGAATGACATATGCTTTCAGTCAAGAAATAAACGTTAGGCGTATCGTTAAATCACGCAGCCTGCCATTGCCTATGCTCTTGAATCCATTGCTGCTCAGTCTGCTGATGGTACTGGCAAAAGACCATGAGCTTTTTAAGCAAAAAGCGCCTCATGGCTCATGAAAACTACCATTGTATTGGTTATAGCAGAATAAGAGCAAATTTTCGTCATTTTCATGCTTTAGATAAGGCGGAAGTAAGGAGCTATTAAGATATATTTATTGTCATTCCGATCTTAATCTTAAGCATTTTAATCTCAACATCGCCAATACCAGTTTTGTATGGTTCATTACAGCAAATAATCGTTATAAACGATGCCATGAACGCTAATCAATAAGCGAGTATTCAGCACGTTATCGCAGTATGGCTTTCAAGCTCATGCTCAACAGTGGTGCTTATCAACTACCTAGCATTATTACGTATGAGTTAATGCAAGAGACATAAGTAATGTCTAATTTCATAGATATCTTTATAGTACACTTTTCATGCTATATCATTCTCTGCTGTTAACATTATTTATGAAATCAATCAGTAGAATAGGTTATCATCTTTGAACCTCATATACCAGAAATAAGGATAACTCAAAATGCAAAGTTATCATTTCAATTCTGATGAAAAGTTTCAGATCACTCTGCATCAATATATTTGGCTGTACAATTAGGAATTACTTAATCAATATTAAGTACTAAAACTCCATTGAAATCTATAAAAGACTGGTTTAAAATTAAAATTGAATTATTAAATTCATACTATTTTTCAGGAAATAACAACTATTTTATAAAGCTTGATGTAAAGATTGAATTATCATCATTTTATATTAAAAATTAACTGACAATGGATCCCTTCAATAGAATTGAGTTAAGAGCATGTTTGATAATTTAACTGATAGACTTTCGCGTACATTACGAAATATTAGTGGTCGTGGAAGATTGACTGAAGATAATATTAAAGAAACATTACGTGAAGTTCGCGTGGCATTATTAGAAGCTGATGTTGCTTTGCTAGTCGTACGTGACTTTATTCAATCAGTAAAAGAAAGTGCAGTAGGTCAAAATGTCAATAAAAGTCTAACACCAGGCCAAGAATTTATTAAAATTGTACAAAATGAGCTTATTAAAGCGATGGGTAAGGATAATAGCGTTTTAAATTTATCCGTACAACCTCCTGCTGTTATTCTTATGGTCGGATTACAAGGGGTGGGTAAAACCACCACTGTGGCTAAATTAGGAAAATTGTTAAAAGAAAAACAGAATAAAAAAGTTTTAGTGGTTTCTGCTGATATTTATCGTCCTGCTGCTATCAAGCAATTAGAAACATTAACTCAAATGATCGGTATTGATTTTTTTCCATCAACTTCAAGCGAGAAGCCTGTTGAGATTGCAACTAATGCCTTACAACATGCAAAATTAAAATTTTATGATGTGCTAATTATTGATACTGCTGGGCGTATGCATGTTGATGCATATATGATGGGAGAAATTCATGCAATCGATTGCGCTATTAATCCAATTGAAACCTTATTTATTGTTGATGCAATGATCGGGCAAGATGCGGCTAATGCCGCTAAGTCGTTTAATGAAACGTTGCCATTAACTGGTGTTATTTTAACGAAAATTGATGGTGATGCTCGTGGTGGTGCCGCATTATCAATTCGCCATATTACGGGTAAACCTATTAAATTTTTGGGCATAGGGGAAAAAATTGATGGATTAGAACCTTTTTATCCTGACAGGATTGCCTCTCGTATCCTTGGTATGGGAGATGCCTTATCGCTGATTGAACAGATAGAAAGCAAAGTTGACCATGATAAGGTGGAGAAGCTTGCTCGTAAACTTAAAAAAGGGAATAGTTTTGATCTAAATGATTTTCTTGAACAGCTTAAGCAGATCCGTAATATGGGTGGTATGGCAAGCATGTTAAGTAAAATGCCGGGCATATCTCAAGTTACTGATGTAGTTAAATCACAAATGGATGATAAAGTGTTGATTAGAATGGAAGCGATTATTAATTCGATGAGCAGTAAAGAACGACAAAAACCAGAAATTATTAAAGGATCACGCAAAAGACGCATTGCAACTGGTTCCGGCACACAGGTACAGGATATTAATCGAATACTTAAACAGTTTGATGATATGCAACGCATGATGAAGAAAATAAAAAAAGGCGGATTAGCTAAGATAATGGGCGGGATGGAAGGTATGATGCCACCAGGTTTCTTTAGCGATTAATAATTAACTTTTAAATAAAATTAGTACTTTTAATTGCTTTTATATTAAAGGAGTATAAAATAAGATATTATATACAACTAGACTCTATCTTCGATAGAGTCTAGTTGTTTTGTTGATTAATGAGGGACTTATGGTAACAATTCGTTTAGCTCGTAGCTGTACAAAGAAGCGTCCGTTTTATCAAATCGTTGTCACAGATAGTCGTAATGCACGTGATGGTCGATTTATTGAGCGTATAGGCTTTTTTAACCCTATTTCATCAGGTAACGCAGAAGAGTTGCGTTTAGATTTAGATCGTGTTAAACATTGGGTTGGTTTAGGTGCAACAGTTTCTGATCGTGTTTCTACATTGATCAAGCAAGCAAAAAGAGTGGCTTAATTTACTACGGTGGTAATGAGTAAAGACTTTTTTTTTAAAATCCCTTATAATCCTATAGCATTAGGTAAATTAGGTTCTGCACATGGAATTCGTGGTTGGATCAAAATTTTTTCATTCACCGAATATACTGAAGATATATTCGGGTATCAGCCTTGGTTTATTCATTATTCAGGTCAGTGGCAACAACTGGAATTAGAATGTTGGAAACATCATAATCAAGATTTTATTATTAAAATAAAGCATATTGATGATAGAATTTCTGCTAATTTAATGACTAATTGCGAAATTATCGCTGATTCAGTACAACTACCTATACTTGAAGGTAATGAGTATTATTGGAAAGATCTGATTGGTTGTCAGGTCATAACTACTAAAGGTTATAATTTGGGTTACGTTAAAAATTTAATAGAAACAGGATCAAATGACATACTGGTAATTAAAATAAATCTGAAAGATCCATTCAGTATTAAAGAGCGGTTAATACCGTTTCTTGATGAACAGGTAATCAAGAACGTTGATCTTCTTACTAAGACAATTAAAGTAGATTGGGATATTGATTTTTAAATGCTAATTAAAGGTTTATGGGTGGAGCGTAAGATAATGTGGATTGGGATTATTAGCTTGTTTCCAGAAATGTTTCGCGCAATAACTGAGTATGGGGTGATAGGTCGTGCAGTAAAAAATGGCCTATTGAATATACAGTGCTGGGATCCGCGAGATTATACTCACGACAGACACCGTACTGTAGATGGTCGCCTTTATGGTGGCGGTCCAGGTATGTTAATGATGGTACAGCCTCTTAGAGATACTATTCATGCAGTAAAATCTAAGATCGGTGAAAATGCTAAAGTAATTTATCTTTCACCGCAAGGATATAAACTTAATCAACAAGCTGTTTGCCAATTGAGGACGAACAAAAAGCTTATTTTAGTTTGTGGTCGATATGAAGGTATCGATGAACGGATTAATGAAACTGAAATTGATGAAGAATGGTCAATTGGTGATTATGTTCTTAGCGGAGGAGAATTACCAGCAATGGTGATGATCGATTCAATTTCTAGATTTATTCCTGGTGTCTTAGGTCATCAGGCATCAGCAGAAAAAGACTCTTTTATGACTGGATTACTTGATTATCCTCACTATACCCGTCCTGAGGTATTAGAAGGTATGCAAGTTCCGAGTGTCTTATTATCAGGAAACCATGCTAAAATAGAACATTGGAGAAAAAAACACTCATTGGGCCGAACTTGGCTTAGAAGACCTGAACTTCTAGCAAGTCTAGCTCTGACTGACGAGCAAAGAATGTTGTTGGCAGAATTTCAACAGGAATATAAAGAACAACAACATATTAACTAAGACAATATATCATACTGTCTTGTATATATCAGTTTACTTAATGTGAAAGAGTGATTATGAACAACATTATTAAACAGCTTGAACAAGAGCAAATGAAGCAAAACATCCCTTCATTTCGTTCAGGAGATACCGTAGAAGTTACGGTATGGGTAGTTGAGGGTTCTAAAAGACGCTTGCAGTCATTCGAAGGCGTCATTATCGCTATTCGTAATCGCGGTTTACATTCAGCATTTACTGTTCGTAAAATTTCTAATGGTGAAGGTGTTGAGCGGGTATTTCAGATGCATTCACCAGTTATCGAGAACATCATAGTTAAGCGTTGTGGTGATGTTCGCAGAGCTAAATTATATTATCTGAGGGAACGTTCTGGTAAAGCAGCTCGTATTAAAGAACGCTTAAATATCAAATAATTTGCTTTTCTGCATCCTAAAAATTTTTAAAGCTTGCAAAAATTTCGAGTTTTTCTTTTTTTATTACTTATTTTCAGTTTAATAGGTTATTATTAGTAGTTATTTTTACAAAATCCTTTTTGTAATTTATTACAAACGGAAAATATTTTTTATCATAAATAAAACTTTTTAAGTTGATTTAATTATATAGTTCTGTTGTATTCTGTTCTGTATTGGAACAGAACATATTCTTATATTTTTTATCAATTGATTATAATATTATAGTTTAGGTTATCGTATACCTGAATTTTAAATCTGTGTAATACATGCAGAATAAAAAGTTAAACGGGTAATGGTAAAGCTAATGATCATACATGATCATACAAAAGATAAGCTTAATAATATTGATGTTTCTTATCAAGAAATTTCAATTAAATCAAAATAGCTTAAAAATATGATCCATTAGATAAATAATTAGCTAATAATTACGAGTTATTAGAAAATCTGGTGTATGATGATCAGGTTATTCTCTGCTCTTATGCTTCATGAATCTCTTCCCCCATCCTTAAATTAAACGTTTTTTGTCACCACAAGGTCAGGAAGTAAATCTTTTATTATGCTTGTTTCTGCTTGTTTCCAGTTTTCTCTGAGCAGACGAAAGTAACTTAAATACTATAAAAGAATTATTTTCTTTGAACTACAAGTCCTTTATGGCATCGTCTTCGTAACCTAAACGTTACAAAAGCTGATTCGATCGCATTTGTCATTCTTATTGATGAGTCACTACGTTCACGGAAAATCGTAGAATACCAGCGTTCTTCTTGCTTTTCTCCAGCTTCCTAATCGTTGCCGGATACGCTGAAAACCTTATAAAAACATTAAGTTTTATTAGCGATATTGTAAATCTCTGGGAGTATAAAACTCCCAGCAGCTCAGCTCAACCTTAACTTTTAGTTGCATGCTTTTAGGAGTAATTTAGCAACAATGTTGTTTTGTGTACCTCTAATAGCATTCATTCCTGCTAGATATCCTGGAATATTCTTGCCGCTATTATATTACAAAAAAACTAAGCACCGGCGTCCGTACCAAGTCTGAGAGATGTAGTTAAACCAATGTGCTTGCAGGCAATATAAGAAAGTTAGTTCAGTTTATTTCTTACTCTTGATAAGCATCTTTAACTGAAACGGGCTGCTTATATCCATGTGCAGTGATATCTATAATGAATAGCAGGTAAAGGCAATCAGCGCTCTGACAGAACGAATACATGCCTTCAGATAAGAAATAAATATTAGGCATATCGTTTAAATCACCAATCTAGCATTGCCAATGCTCTTCAAGTCATTGCTGCTTTAGTCTGCTAATGGTACTAAAACAGAGAGATTACGCTTTTCGATGAGAAAAGCGCCTCTTTAGGAGTTCATGAAAATTATCGATGCAGATGTCTTGCAGGTGCAGCCAATTTTTATCCTCCTGAGTGTCAGTAAAAAAGTAGTCTGTTGCCATACAGAATGCATTTATATGGGGGATCTCTGTACGCAAGAATCATTTCATTAGAATGAGAAACTCTGATTCAGTTTTCTGATTTTTTGCAATCCTTGTCATCTTCAAGTGTCTTATATATCTTTGCTATATAGCATACTTCATTTAGGATTTAATAAAAAACTATAGTAACGAATTATCTTAAATACTTTCTTAAAATATACTAATATATATAATACCTAATCATCTTTTTCTACCTCAGGATCTGTTTCCGGGTTATACTAGTTCAGTAATCGTAATAATTATGTACAAGCACTCCCCCACTCATTAATGCCGCAGTTTTTATACGAATACTAATGGTCATTTAAGGTAGCCTATGAGCTATTTCACGGTTACCCCACGCTCATTTTATCTTTTTAGCAAAGTGCACTTTTCTTTAGTAACGTTTCTAGTATGCCTTCAGATAACCCTGCCACTTCTTTCTGGCGTAAATATGCATCAGATCAGGAAGATATTAGAATTCATAAGATCATAGTTGTGACGTATTAGCTGAATGATAGTGCTTCAGCAGATTTCTTAGACCTTTTTTTTAAAGAACAGCTCATGCCTATGGCATTGTTAATAACTAGCTCATCATAAGTTATGGAGAAAAACATGTGGATATTAATTGAATTATCGACCATAAGTATAAAAGGTACAGATATTAATTTAATACTCTGTTTTCGTGTCACTGCAACATAGAAGGAGTCTGTGCCACTTAGCACGAAATAGAGTATTGAGTCGTAGCTAAATTATCTTGAAAAAAGATAAAGAAGATAGTGGTATAGTAAAAGTAATGTGTTACTAGCTTACAGTCTGGTAAGATATAAATCTGCTATGATAACCACTACTCGTTAGCTTTGACGGTACATGAACTGCAGGATTTTAATTTATAACTTTAGTAGAAAATGACTGTAGAGAGAGGCTATTCAGGAAAGGTACTAGCATTAGTCATCTGGACATAGCAATGGCAGAATTTCTGCAGGCAAGTATTCGATTGATAGATAGACTGATCTACGAGTTGACACTTTTACCGTATTTTCAAAAAATTTATGCTAGTCAGCATTAATGGTGAAAACCAGTTTAATTGGATGTACTATATAATAGATCTAAGTAAATTACTCTCTGGTATCTTACCAGGGAATGGAAATGTTTATATTTCTCCCATTTATCAGATTTATCGGCGTAGTTATCTTTCTGTTTCTTCGTTGAGAGGGGAAACAGATGTGGATATCCATAGTGGTTCCTTATTGGTAATGAATTCATCGACAAATATATTATCAGTTATTGGCACTTCAATCCAGTTATATCCAGCGTTATTAGCTTGGCTTTATGAAGTTGATAAAAACTCTGTATAATTGTGATTATAGACGGATAACACTTGCGTGCGATAAAAACAGGAGATAGGATAGGGACCCTATTGTTGTATAGTTTCTTTTGGATGTCATAAAAAATTAGTTTGTTTAATCCTCATTCATTTTAGGAGGGGGGATCATAAAATTCTTTACATAAAAACACAGTATAACACATGAAGTTGTCTGTTGTCTTCCTGATTGATTTACAGGTTTACGCTTTCTGAATGGGATTCGTCCTGGATCATCTGAATGAATTTCTGAAAATTCATATATTGCATAGTATAAAATAGTATAAAATAGTACTCAAATTATGAAAATTTTTGAAGCAAGATAGCTAGAGGCTCACAGACCTACATAGTGAACTGCATCTTATTAATTAAGACAAACGAATACAGTATTAAGAACTTATATACTAAAATTTGCTCAACTCTTAAAGAGCGCATTAAGCCCTAGAAAAGTAAGCTACTATAAGGTAAATTGATGTCTGCAGAATTATTACAATTACGTCAACAGATTGATGAAATCGATAAAGCATTACTAGGATTACTAGCAAAAAGAATGCAACTAGTGACGGCAGTTAGTGAAGTGAAAAGCAAACAAGGATTACCTATTTATATACCAGATCGTGAGGCTTCAATGTTAGAAGCGCGATCCAAAGAAGCAAAAAAAATAGGTATTGCACCTGATCTAATTAAAGATATCTTGCGCCGCATTATGCATGAATCGTACCTATATGAAAATAATCAAGGGTTTAAAAATTAAATGCTGATCTAGGGCCTATTATTATTGTAGGTGGTCAAGGTCAAATGGGAAAATTATTCAGTCGATTATTTCAACTCTCTGGATATGAAGTTTATAGTTTGAGCGAAGAAGATTGGAATAAAGCTGATGAATTATTGGCTAATGCCGCTGTAGTAATGGTAAGTGTACCAATTCATTTAACACTAGAAGTTATCAATAGATTACCGAAATTGCCTGAAGATACATTATTGATGGATATCTGTTCTATTAAGCAAATCGCCACTTAAAGCTATGTTATCAGTGCATAATGGGGCTGTTGTTGGCTTGCATCCCATGTTTGGCTCAGATGTGAATAGTATTGCTAAGCAAGTAATTATTTATTGTGAAGGGAGAAATCCGCAAGCATACCAATGGCTATTAGAACAATTAAGTGTTTGGGGGCTAAATTATATAAAATTAATGCGATAGAGCATGATAAATATATGAGATTTATTCAGGTACTTCGCCATTTTACTACTTTTGCTTATGGAGAATATTTATCTGAACAAAAAATAGATCTACAACAGTTATTGATGTTTTCATCACCTATTTATCAATTAGAGTTAGTGATGGTTGGGCGTCTATTTGCTCAGGATCCACAGCTTTATGCAGATATTATTATGGCATTTGATGAAAACATTGATTTGATAGTTAAATATTACCAAAGTTTCAGTCATTCTGAAGCATTACTTAAAGCTTATGATAAGAAAAATTTTATTGCTCAATTCAAGAAAATTAGTCAATGGTTTGGTCAGGATGCTAAACGATTTATGCAGGAAAGTAATACTTTATTACGACAAGCTAATGAAATTAGCCGTTAATTTATTATTATTGATGCTTTTAAAACTGCTTATATAGCCGGTTTATAGAAACCATATGTATAATGGTTACGCTTTATGCTTCACTCTAATGCTTCATAAATCTATTCTCCATCCTTAAATTGGGCGTTGTTTACTACTAAGGATTAAACGGATCTAATCTCCTTAATAAGATTAATATTTTCTGAGAAGACGGAAATAGCTTAAATAGCATTGAAAGAGTTATTTTTGAATCACAGTACTTTTTGCGTCAGCCTCTTCATAGGCTTGACTGTCACAAAAGCCGATTTAATTAAATTCGTCGTTCTTATAACACCTAATACGCTGACGGGAAGTCATGGAATCTCAACAGTTTTTCTTGATCTTTTTCTAGCTTCTTCATCGCTGGCCAGGATAAAACTTCTCTGAGATAACTTTGCTAATAGAATATTAAGGATTTTATCAGTAGCATTACAGCTCTCTGTTAGCCAAATTTTCCGCCGCTCCTCACCTTAACTTTCGGTTATATGCCTTTATGGAGTAAAGGCTAGCATATTAGCTATTTTATGTACCAGGCAACATTAATACTACATGTTTGAGAATATTTTCATTATTGCATTCCAAAAACTAATGGGACCATCTCTCGTGTAATAAGCTCCGTAGATTACGGTTAATCTCATGTTTACAGGGTATTTTGAGAGGTTTTTCTAAGTTAGATTCTAAATTTTGATAACCATCTTCGACTGCAACGAGCTCCTTACATACATGCGAGAGTTCCCCATCGTTTTAATCATGAAGCAAAGGTGATAAGTTTTCCTCTGATTAGGACGGCATATTCTATCGGCAGCCTAGAAATAAAGGTAACAGTATCGCTTAAATTACACAAGTATCATTGTCTGAGTTTTTCAAGCTATTCCTGTTTCAGTTTGCTGATAGCACTTACTAAGATTATATCATGCGCTTTTCACCGAAAAGCGACTCAGGGCTTTATAAAAATCAGAAGCGACTATCCTTCGCAACTACCCAGCTATGATTAGAAACTTTTTCGTTGATTTTGTTAAACTTTAGATAAGATAGTGAGAAGCTGTTGAAGATATTCTGTTGCCGCTGTGATTCCCTAATCTTATGCAATTTAATCTAAACATCAGGATACCAATCTGTATGGATGTGCTATGGAAAATTAAATAACTGTTACGGACGATACGAGTCTAAGACGTCCTCGATAAAGCAGCCTTTAGCACGTTATCGCAGTATCCCTTAGATCTTATCATAAACGATGCTGTTTATCAGCTGTCTGTCAGAATTATAGATGCATTCATGCAATGAGTGCAATGAGTAGTATCTAGTTTTATAAATATTTATAGGTTAGAGTTTAATGGCATATCATTTCTCTGAAATTGAAATAATTTATAAAATTAATCATCAGGATACATCACCATCTTTCAAAACTTCATACACCAGAAGTAAGCATGTTCTTTTATAAGAGAGAGACGATAAAAAAGTTTTTTAATTTATCTTCGATAACACTAAAATCTTTTAGAGAGATAATTTATCTGATGCTTTATAGAAATTACTGAAAAACTCCTCCTCATTGCGCTCTTGAGATTGAAAGTAATTTTCTAATTTAATACTAATTTGTAAAACAAACAATTCTTCATCTAGAAATAAAATATTTAGTACTACTACAAATAGACTATAATACTATTTAATTGCATTTAAAAAAATTTAACTGAGCCAAGGCTTATTTTAGCTTTCTGCTCTGAATATTAATATAAAGACTACTCTCTACTTCTTAGATTCTTTCTCTAATACTGATTTCAATTTTAGATTAAATCTCTTTAAATTTCCTCTAACATCAACTCAAGATACAAAGCAACTTGTTTTTATCTTCCATCAGTTTAAGTAGGACTTGGTTATTAGGATCAAGTTATCCTAGGAGGCATATGATATCTTGTGTGTCTAAAAATTTAGTTAGTTTTCTTGTTATAAAAGCTGTTAGCGCAATCTTAATAGAATTAAGAGCTCCAACTGATTATACAATAGATTATTGTTATTGGGTATCTCTAATTTTTGCAAGCTCATTAATAAGCTACTTAAGAGATACTGATTCTTTTTTAGGTATTTTCTAGTACATTTAAATGTGGATTTAACACCTTTTATAAAATAATTATTAAACATAGAATCGTATACTTTCTAATCTTCTGTTGCTTGATATATATCTCTTTCCTTCCATAATAATTGAATTTATGTAAAATTTTTCTTTTTCGCTACTGAAAAGAAACATGATAGTTAATGTATTTTTTATTTCTATTCTGATAACCTATTGTATTTAATGATTAAACAAGATGAATTTTTTATTCAAAAAAAATATTTTTTTGATTCTTTTACCTCTACCAGTACAGAGGTAATTTATTCGGTCTAGCTCAGACAGATAATATTTTAAAATAATCTAATTATGATTAGAAAAGAAGTTTAATTGGGTCAATACAACATATTATGACTGTGATCCATCTGAAAGGAATTCACGCTGTATCAATTATCGATCTATGCTAACCTAAAACCTGATTTACTAAAATATGATTGATCGTCCTTTAAAAATATGAACATAGTATTACTGAAGCGATCGGTGTTACTTCTAAAGAAGTTTAGCTAAGTTGGTATTCCTTATTGCCCTAAGGAAGCTTGATAATGTTTGTATCAGGTATGTTAGAAAGATTATTGCTATGCTCGTAGAGCAATTTATAATTATATCTACATTTTAATTGCTGTGGTTTAAACCAATCTTCTCCATACCGAATAATTCGATAAATAAAGATCCCCCTACATCATAAAATCTACTAAGCTATCTTTTAATCGATTGATATAATTGTTCACATTTTAAATGTGGAATTACTTACCAATAAATCTCTGATTATCAAACCTTATTAGGTGATGGGGAGGCTATTTTCATCCTTGATGACAAAAAATTCATGTGATTTTGCTTCATCCAAGTAAAAGATAGATTCTTTATCAATAATTAGCTCAAGAAAATAGTCAACATATTCTGTATTAAAGTCTTCAAGAGTTTTCATCTCTTTTAGACCTGTCGATCTCGGAGGATTAAGGCCGAGATTTGTTCTTTTCTTTCATCTGGTTCTCTCTCGCATTTATACCTTCATTTATGTGAGATATAATGTTTTCCTTTAAAAGGTTTATAAAAAAATGTTTCGTTAACCTCAATAATATCATTATATAAAACTTATGTTGGCTGTCTCCGTTGAAAGAAAGAAAGGAGTGATGCCATCCTAAACGCTGCTTTCAAATTAATGCCTATTTGTTTTATTGATTCTTGTAAAGTTAAGTTATTCAACATATATCGCAGACAACTAAACTATTTATCTTTGTAATATAGTCTCTGAGAGGAGGACTTCCAGTAAAATTATTAAATGTTTTTCTAGAATTGGGGATTTGCAACAATATCGCTGTAATTCTAATGAATGTCACCAGAAGATAAGATATTTAATATGATAATATGGGTATGATAAAGTGGAATGAGTTGCTTCAATGCATGAATTAACATTTTCCCATAGATTGTTGCCAAGTTAACTAATAAGATAATCTTTATATTAGCATGGAGTGATAAGAGAGTTTTTTAATTTAAATGATTTTTTCTTTTTCATGGTAATCTCTGCTCTGTAGCGAAAATTTCTTCATATAATATAAGAAATTTTTACCAACAATCTTTGTTAAGATAGCTTTGTATCAGAAACTGAACTAATTAGAATCTTGTGTTTAATTGTCATAGTACAGGGGCCTATTATAATGGTTATTATTGAATAAGTTAGTAAATAGCTTTCTATAAATTAATAAAAACCAAGAATAAAGACAGCAAGATTTACCAGAATACCACATTGATTTGCTTGCCAGTTGAAGCTCAGCACGTTATCCATGAACATCATCTTAAATAACTAATGAGATTACTTAATTTATAGAGGATGTCCGTCAAGCAAGCCACTGTATCAAAGATAAGCGCAGATCTTGAGAAGCTTGCCAAGCTAGATATTTACTGTCGATTATCCTGCGCATTAATTGATAATAAATTAATCAACCTAACCGATAAACAGCGCTAGGATACCGATGTATCCATATTACTAGTGAAGTATATCTTAACCACATCAACTAACAATCGTGTTAGTAGCTGTGCGCAGGTCATATGATTTATCATGCAGCAGCCGGAAAGAGTAGTTATCGGAGGCATCACATCAGGCAGTACAAATGGCCAGTGCCAAGAAAGGGCCGGGGCCGTCAAACTTAGTAAAATCTCTCTTAAGGTTGTTTGGCCGACTACAAAAAGTCACCACACACAGACAAGCGCCTGAATAGCCTTGGTACCTAGAAAGCGTAATATGATCAAATCGGAGAAAATCGCTTTATTGCATGACTGTTTGATGCGCTATTGCAAATCAAACTGATGTAGTATGAAGGGAGCATATGCGGATTTTCACCGACTCTCAAAAATGCTATGCGTATGAGCTTCTAATGCTAGTCTGATTTTTCTTCTTATGGTTCCGCGCTGTATACAATGCAGAGACTCTACGAAACCTTTAAATGCAGGGAGGCAAAATTGGTAGAAAATATCGACAGCTGGAAAGATTTATTTGTCGTGACTGGACAAGCCTGCCGATTAACTACCTTTGGATTATAATGGTTATAACATGAAGATGGAAGTAGCTCATTACTGACTATGATTAACCGTTTTTTCTAGAAGTGCATTAATTATTAATGAAAACTATCGATATATTACTGCTTGGAGTTTATCTTGTTATGAGAGTGTGATTATCATTACCTGTGCCAATTAGATATGGTAATGCACCACATCAACCTGTTTTTCTACTATTAGAAAAACAATAGTGACGAAACCAAGAATATGCTCGATGTATATATTATGGTTATTTTAACCAGCCTGAATATAAAATATCAAACCGATATTTCTGTAATTCATAAGAACGCAGTATTATTGAATGACTGAATCGTACCTTGCTGCACATTGCCTGCTGCTTTTGTAGCTATTATGGCACTAGCGGTGATCGGAAAAACCCTACGCAAGATCAGTAAAGTGATTAAATTAGCGTTGAACGTCTGATCAAATGGCCATGATAATCCTCGCTTAGAAGCTCACACTATGCAACGCTCTCCTTGAACAGGCTAATTAATAAAATTAAGAACGGAGTGGAATACTACAGAACATGCATCCACGCAGTGATCTCTTTAAATAACTCGATGAACAGCATTGTAGTCAAGTTGAATTTCTCTGCTGAAAGTTGAAAACAACGGTACCGAACTGGAATGGTTGGTGTAGTTTGAATTGTCCAACCTGTTTATACTACAGATCGAATTCGCTGCTACTCGCTATGAAATCCGTTTCCTTTAGAATATTTATATATCAACAACTAGCGAATGAATATGGCTGCAAGGTACTGGTAAGTTATGATATTACAATGCCAGAAAGATTATCGTGCGACAAATAGATAGGTACTTATTTGTATAAAGTGCTGTGTAATGGTAATAAATATCTAGATTTCTCAATAACACTGGAATATTGCAAGCAGAAACAGGATATTAAAGGGATGCCGTAAGCGAAGTAAAGAAAAGTAGCATTCCCTGAGGAATGAAATCCAATAATATTGGAGGGGAAAAAGTAGATGTCCTCAGATTACCAGACAATTAAATACCTAGGTTAAAAAATAGAACAATGTCGATATAAAAGCAGCATTACAGCTAACTTTAGCATTCCTGAAAGACCAGCAGATTGACCTGATATTCTAAGAAGCTATTTTATCAACTAACCGAATAGATCAATAAAAGATAATGCTTTTTTGTTTAAGTAGGTAACTTCTATGACAGAAACACAGTGCTTATCAATCATTTATAGCAGTTAATCTATATAGATTAGATATATGTAAACGTAGATTTATTTCAGGCGAGATCGGACAACTGAACCCAAGTTATATCCAGTTTTATCAACGGCAGTTATAACAGGAACAATAAAAAGTCTGGGAACTGTTAACTTGTTAATTAATTGATTTTTATGAGAAAAAGACTTGCCTATACCGTCACAGTTTATGAAAATAGCCAGGGATCAAGAAGATATTGCTGGTATTTTAGTTTATCCAGTTAGTATGATGTATAAACATAATTGTTGTGGGTGTGCAGAAAGGAATTAGGGATAGCAAACCTTACTGTTGTTTACCAGTATTTTCAGGATACTCATAACTGGATAGTAATGATTTTTCCAGTGAACACCAGTATTACCGAGTATCTGCTTAGAGGCCGTCAAAATCCCTGGGCCTTATGGACCTTTGTCCGTAGATGCGGAACTGAGGTGCGTGATTAACAGTCGGCTGACCAGCTTTTACATGCTGGTAATTGTCGATGAGGCTGCTTATAATTTAGCATTGACGAACTGAAACAGATGGAGGCGATTTTAGGATGCAGATCAGATTGAAATGATGCTGATAGATAACATGCGAGTATTATTAAAATTAGCCAGCTCAACCAATCCTAGGAGGAGATAATTTATCCCGGTTTTACAACCAAAGTCTGCCCACTTCAAATAATTATTAAAAGAAAAAATCGATGATGTTAATACGATGGTTGCGCCGGCATTACCATCAAGAGTAAATTGATACTGTACTTTGCCATTACCTAAAAAGCTGCTGTATTGCAAGTGTTATCGGATAACCTTGTTCTAGACGTATGCCTGATGACTCATGGTTATGCGCAGGCTTAAATTGTACAAAATACATCAAAGCGCGCTTCAGAGAAACGAATATAAAAACCGACTTGTTTCTGATAAAGAAAGTAAGTATGAACGATACACTCTTTATCGACAGCGAAGAACGTCAGTGTTTTATCCCAATGTCTGGTATCATTTATTGAAATCGATTGCTATCTGCTGATGTTGTTTAATAATCGCGCGTTATCGCCTTTTATTTTCTGTCGAATGCAGAAAAGGTGATGATATACTTATACTATGATATAAAATAATTAATATGAATAAGAAATGATAAATGATCTTTTACGTCATAAACTCTGGCACTCTGCGCTTCATTGTCGTTATCTACAAGATAACTACGTTGATAATACAATATATTAGAATGTTATCTTGTTATGCGGCGAATTTTGTACCTCTATATAGAGCCGGTATAGAATAATGATGACGATGTTACTCAAGCGCAGCAAGATTATTACTGAACTGTCAGGAATTTTGATATGGATAGATGAAAAGGTACTATAAAATTATGGTGCACGTTTTTAGATGCTGCATATCACCTGGATACCATTACGGTATTGCTGCCTTAGCGACAGCTGCTGCTTCAGTAGGGCAGGTTTTATTAACCCCCCCTTTTATTTTGTGTGATGCATGGTAATCCCTTTCTGCTCAGGAAGGGGATAGACATCATAAACATGTTTGATTCTATGAATACCATGTGTTATCAGTTAGATACTGATACTAATAACAGTATGCCCACCTTGTGTTATTGACATCGCTAATATTTATAAAAATTATCCTGCTAGCCAGCAGTTAAGTTGGCCTCGTCCAACGACGTTACTACCATTATGCTGCATTACCGAGGCAAGCGTAATAGCTCTATTTATGCCAAAATATTATGCGCCTATTTAAACTATTGGGACGTACAGGACTAAATGTTCTGCTACTATTCCTTTCTTTATTAAGAAAACTGTGAACAAATTATCAATTCAAAAAATCTTCCTAGCTCCTGATGGCAATCATATTAATGTGTTATATTATAGGAGTCCTCATCGCGCATATTAAGTCAATTGATCTGCTATGCGATAAATTAATTGACAGCCTGTTTATTGAAGCACGGGTAGTCTCTCATTCCACTCTTGGTAATAATTGGCTGAATTTAAATTAAGTGTTCTGTAACATATTTAGGATTTTATTGATTTATCGGCAATGGAAAAAGGTAATGAACGTAGTTAGTAATTCGATTAAGATCACCAGAAGTAACAGTACCTATCTTCGTTTTATTAACAGGAAGCTGGGAAAGTCTATAAACATTGTTGCTTAACATCTTAAATTGTAATCCATTTAACTCATTACTTTAAAATCCAGCGTGCAGGTTAGGATATCGGGGCGAATTTAGTCAAGGAAGTATTTATGTCAGTAAATAAAAATTTAATTTATGAGGCCGCAATGATGTATTTTGATCATAATAAACAGATGTTAAAATCCATTAAAATTTGCGTTGACAGCGTACCTGTTTCTTTCCTATGGTTGGAATATTAACAAGTATACACCCAAAACGGGGCGACATTGAAATCATGCTTATTCGGCTTCGCTTGAACGCTCTGCTGACAATATTTGACGATGAAAGGCCAGAAAACTTGATGTGTTATCAAGGCACTTTATTGAGCAGCTACCTGGTAGCTGTAAAATGCAAGAGATAACCCTTTTGAACCGGGTACATTAATTAAACTTATTCATGATGTGGCCGTTGCAAGTTACAACTGGATTAATAAATTTATCGCGCCGCACTGATAAAGGTATATGCAGATAAACTGATTGCTTAGATATGACGGTACTGGATCTGATTAGAATTATTACATGTTTTCAACAAAAAAGTTTTAATGTACGTTAAAATCCAGTTTTACGCAGCGTTAAACTAACTTAACCGATTGCTAAAATTCTCTCTATCAAGCAGACCCTGTTCTACGCCTGAAGTTTATTAATTCGGATTATGAGGCTATACGTAATTTCTAGATAAGTGTTCGTTCTACAGCGAAAATAAACTGGGTCTGATGATATCACCAATGACTTGGATTAATCATTAGAATTATAATACGACGCCACCATACATTGTCATAATAATCAGATTGATACTAGTACTTGACAGTTCAAGAATTATCATTATCTGGTCTAACGTAATACCTCTTTTTATGGAGTAAGTATTTTACAATAACATTATTGCCTATTTCATCTAATTACATAAATAATGAAGACATACTAATCAGATTTACTCTCATCTGAATGCTTCAGTTGTATGAATTAATTGAGTGAATGAATATCGTGAGAGAAGATACCTTTCACTCAGTGGCCACTATTTACTTGTAGTGCTAGTGGATATTATGGATAATAAGCTCAACGTCATAATTTTATCTTATCACGGGTACGTCATTTAGCTTATAAAATGCCAGCGTATACCAACAGCGAGCGTAACTATTATTTATCCAAATAAGCGATACTTTACTGAATTTCTTATGGAACGATGTGGGATGTTCTGGCATTCTTAGCAAGAAGGGCTTTTGGAGATTTAGGCGCTTCGCAAGGAATACCAATTCGGCCAGATATAGATTTATAAAGTAATTCCGACTAAACATTAGCTCTATTTAAAATACACTCAATCTGCCATATTTACCCATTAAACAACACTGAACTTATCTGAATAATCAACTAACTCTACCCATAGTGAAGAACGGGTTCTTAACGAAACATGATCCCCTCTCCTTTATCATTCAATCCTTATTTTGTCGCCATAATCGCTGTATCAAAGTTATCTCGCTACATTTTTTGGACTCGTTATGTAAAACCCCCAGCCATCTCTAGCCCTGATCTCCTTACGTTAGCTGTCTGCTATGCATGTTTTTGAATTGAGGACAATTCATCCATATTACTCGATAATAGCGCATAGTTACTGTACGTTACAGTTATCACGATGATAATCTCATCACTGATATATCAAAAATCTCACCATAATTTGAAGTGGAGCTCATCTGGAGATGGTATATATAGCAGGCTTTCACCGTGATTAATCGTCAAGATTACCCACCGTACTGCTATCAGGGGGTGGCATGTAGTACTCGTCACTTTTGTTCACAATATTACCCCAGGGGACTTTTACGTATCTATGACTTTCCTAAAACAGTTGAACATCCGGTAATATTTCAAGTAGCCTATAATGAGTTTTCTCGCTAGGTCAAGGTAAATGGTGTTATTCTGACCAGTCTGGCAATATCGACACGTTGCTGTGCTAAATGTCTGCCTGGCATTGAGTACCTAAATCACCCGAGGCGGCGACATTATGAAGAAGCTACTAAAACAGCACTATTGCTGTTGGTTGGTTGTGACATTATTATTTGCTATATTGATTTTCTCTAGCAGCATAACAGCTAAGAGGAAATAGCGCTGTACGGATTTGTATCATAAGCGGAACGAAGTCTCACGTAGGTAACTGACGAAGAAACGCAATATATAACAGTTGTTTCATCCACTTGAAGAAAACAGTAACGGATAAAACAACAGGATCCTGAAGAAAATAAAAAAAATAGTTAATAAGTGAATCAGAGGATTATTTCAGGTTAATTGTGTTTAATGAGCCTTGTAGCCTGGTCTTGTGGCTCACCGTATTTCTGTGCCTTCACACACTCCTCTTCCCTCTCAAAGTTCTGACGTTACCCACCCGTACCGTTTCCTAAGTAGTTTATTGGCGAACTATTCACTTCGCTAGCGTTGGAGCCATTAACCTTTAGGTTACTGTAGAGTATTTGTTTTTTAACTGGTGCCATAATTAAACAATATAATATTGATAAGATGCATTGTACTAGGAAAATATTACTGATAAATGCAACCGCATGATGAGTAGGCAATGAAAATGATAACTTCGATAACGAATAACGGATAGACCTAAATCCATATAGCGGCGCCTTATTGTGCAGCGTACTTTAGGGTGTTCAGATAAGCCAGGACTTGACTAATCGTGATAATCACAGGCTCGCAGAAGAGTATGCTACTATGGGATTTTATGCTAAAAGATTATATCGCGTTAGTGCTATCCTATATGAGATAGTCCCAATCGTCGACTTATTGCTTATATGGCTGATGTGCTGCTACTTTTATAAACGCAAGCAGATCTAGCACATTAAAAACTCCTCTTCTAACGGTAGAGAACGCCTGGAGTTTATCCCTAACGCCGCCTGCACAAACGGCGCGAAGGCCTATACTAAGTGCGTAAATTACTAAGTTGAAAGGTGATTTAAAAGGGACATGCATCATTTGAAGTTACTGATGAGAAAAGTCTTTTACTAAAGTGACGAATGATTAATGATATTTAATTACAAAACCAGCGTTTAGTAATAGAGTATTCACTGAATAATTATTATGGTGAATAGAATGAATGAGTGTCGTAGGGTATTCGTGATTGACTAGCATAAAATTATTATACAACAGTGTATGCGATCATCTTGCCTAGACTAGCAAAAAATGCTCTGTTTTACCGCTTAATATTGCCTGGTAGCTATCTAGTGGTTCATCTGAGTGTATCTGAACAGAAAATTACCGAAAGTCTTTCGGACCCGTATACTACTTTATGAAATGCCATGCGAGTGAGCTACAATAAGGTTGATTTATTACTGGCAAACATTCATTAACGCCTGTTGAAGTTATTTAAAAAACGCATTACTCAATATAAGTTGTAGACAAGATTAACCGGTTAATTGATTTAACGATCTGTCTGGTGAGTGCAGCTCTTTTGTTTAGAGGTTAATCCAGTTGACGACATAAAAGAAACGAGTGGCAAGGAGTTTACGTAAGCTACGTAATGCAGTTTAAAGATTTATTGCTGAATTAGCTGAAGAAATTGACCGGAAAAATTCCTTCTCGTGGCTGATTATAAAAATGACACGATTCTCTACCGGTTTTCAAGGGTATTCTGTAAGCGCCAGATTGCTAGTTAGGATAACGAAGAGATTGATATTAATTTTATCAAAAAATCGATATTGGATCAACGTCTTGAACGTATGACAGAAATGAGCAAACAGACACGAAATGGAAATTCCCGCAAGAGGCTTCTATATCAAGGAATCGGCTAATACTATTAGTGAAATAGTCCATGAGAGGAGAGATGAATCACCAGATGGAAAGATAAATTCGTAATATTTGCTGGGTAAGGTTTAATACTTTAACATGTTTAAAATAAATGATGATCAAACAACGAACCTGCGATTATCAAATGCTAATTCGTAGACTTATGATAATTATTTCAATCTATTTTCCTAAATAGATGAGTAAATGGTGATTCAATGTCAAGTGATGCTTAATCGTGCATTTTATGTATACTTTCATTGCATCAAATAAGAAAGCAACTGAAAATTTTTGTTAAAGAAGGTACAGTAAGCTCCTTTAGACATCTATCATAATAGATATTTGACCTCTTAGGTTAACTAAGGAGAACTGCTAAAATTTGTTTCTGTTGCTCCAACAGAATACACTAGATTATAAGAAGTAAGTCATCTATGAACTTCTATTGAGACAAAACTTTTGTAGCACTGTATACTGTTCTTTCATAGTGTTTTTATTAGTTAATCGTATTAATTTAATAAAAATTTAGCAAAAATAATTTGTTTAAAAGTAAAGAAATTCTACGCGTCATTAGAACTATAAACTTATCGAAGCAAAAAATTTTCAAAGGCTTGTTTAGTATTTTTTTACAAAATCTTTGAAGTAGGATGATATTTATTTTTTTAGAATTTTGCAATTTCCTGCTGCAGGAATTAATTTAAAAAAAATCTTATGAACAACATTGCCATGACGTTAACAAACGTAGTAATGAAACACTCTGTTGTCTAACAGTTACTCGTAAAATTAATTTGCTCAAGGTTATAGCACCCACGATTACGCCTAGTAGGCGTGCCAGAATTTTATTGGAATTATTTCAGAATACGATGGTATTTGATCTTATCAATAACACTGATTTCTAGATAGCAGCCTATGTATGGCATTGACAAAAATTTAGTTATACTTGCACACTTTGACCTAATCCGAGTCCTAGTGTAACGTTATAACTGCTAGCAAGTTGCAGTGCAGTGATGAATAATGCATTTTACATTAGCAAAAAGAAGGAGATTGTGTTGGAATATATTGTCGTTTGTGCGCTGTTTTTGTGTCTTTAACCAGCTAGTTCAATAGGATGTCTATGAATTCACCTTCTAAATAGCAAGAAGCATAAAGAAATCCTGTAGTACATGATCTGCTTTTTAGGCAGTAGCTTTAAAATTCAGGTATTTAAGCTCTCGTTTTTCTAATTTTTGGCGGTTTATAGGACGATATGATGATTCAACAGGGTCACTTTCCACGAATTTCTTGAAAACTATACTCAATGGTTACATTGATACTCAATATGTGAAAGTCTACGGGTACAACTAATTTCTACTCATAATAGAATCAATAACCTATTTAATGCCTGAATTTAGAACGCATACAAGGGGCGAAAGATTATATTCCTTGAGGGAATCAAGTTTGAATGAGGCGATTAAGGAAGGATTGTATTGTTATATCTGTTATGTTACTGAGCAGTATGTATCGCCTGATTCCGAAAAAGCTTTGCGTAATAACCTGTGTAAAAACTCTTCCAAAATAGGGAATGTCCTGAGAAAGAATATGGGGGCTGCGCCCTGCCAAAGTCAGACGGATGTATCTGCATTCATTCCGCTGATTGAGGTAGCGATGGATCTGTTAATTTTATATTGTCCTTTCTACGCTTTAAATCTAGCTAAGTTTAAGTTATGGACGAAAACAATATAAAGCCACAAGGTATAACCTTGCTATAAGACGCATCTTGAGAGAGTGATGACTGATTTTTCGCCAGACTGCTGTTGTTACTATTTCAGGAAGAATTTTATACAAAGCACTGATCTATCGGTACTTACATTACTGGCCATCACTCCTGCTTTAGCTAAGCCATAAGAGCTACATATTGACTAACGCAACCTCATCTAGGACCAGCAAAAATAGATGATACCCTAGATTCTGATCCTGCTGTATTTCGACCAGAACATGCTAGATTGTATTACGGTCTCGGGGAAAATGATATCCCGAGTGGATGCTCAACCTAAAAGGTAGACTGAAGGGAAAATCTAACCCTAGCAGGAATAAAGTCAATACTGCATTATTTGCTACATATCAAGATGGTAAGAGGTATTCCACAAATAGATAAGGGTCTCAAAGTAAGAATACGGCAGTCAGGCATTCAAGTGGAAACTCCGTTATTGTAACTATCTGGAAATGTTCTAAATGGCTAATCACGACACGACATTGGAGACGATTTCGTGCTAAATTGATTATGTACCTATTAGGAGCTGCCGATACATGAGTGTCCGCTTGATAACCTCGATGAGATTAATAGTGACGACGATCGCGAATTTAATCAGAGTGATGTAATGAAGCAGCTTGTTGATATTCATGGGTAACCACTGGTGTTTTTATTGGACAGTTAAACGCAAAAATCAATATTCTAGAAATATAAGCTATGATTCCGATCATTTTTAGCGCACAAGGGGGGGATCACAAGCACTATAACGTGTTGCGCGCTGTTTGCAGACAGTAAAGCGCAGTAACGTAACTGTCCTGTTACAATTTGACTAACAATCTAAAGATATATCCATCTATTTTTGGACTTAGCAAGTACTCCCTGGCGATCTGTAGTCTGAAATAGCGCATTGAGCCAGCATCGATAACCCCACCGATAAAGAAAAATCTAGGCGGATGGTGATAGAAGAGTTGGCTCACTGATGTGTCATGGTTTTATAATGCACTATTTAAAGCTATCGATCTTCTACTCAGATGCTATGCGATAAAGGAAATCATCTAAGATCGGATCTCAAGAATGAGTTTTCTTATCGTCATCCAATGTTGAAATTCAACGCTATTCTAAATTAATTTTGACGATCTATCGTGACCTAGGATTTTATGATGGCAACGATTCCTGGCAAGTAATTGCCATTGTTTATCTGGATTTTATCATGAGGATAAGGATGAACTAGGTATCCTTGCACTTATTGCCTGATACATACTCTGATTTGGCCATTTATTTTAAAGAATTGCAGTGTGCGGAATATTTCGCAAAGTTGCTGGAGATTTATGAACTGCCGGGTTGTGGGTCTGGGAAATACCAGTGTCGAGCAGAAAGTGCTATGATGAAGACTATGATGGACATTGGTTGCATCTGAATGAGCCTGATGTTTGAT
>JBQMRR010000033.1:0-264 GCA_052174495.1 Arsenophonus sp. NC-TX2-MAG3 | reverse complement strand
GGCCCACCATGTCCTTGCAATTCAAGAACATCTTCACCTGTAAATGAATTGGGCGCAGGAAAATATAGTGCAATTCCCTGATCTAACAGTGATAATTCTTTCATAGTTTAAAAATTGAACTTTTTTTCATGATTAAGATAGTATTTTTTCCATTCCTTGTACAGTTTGTTTTTAGTATTTACAAAATTAATTAGTGCTGGTGAGATCCATGTATTTCTGGGTTTTTGATTTTTAGGTTTCAATTTAATTGACAATTTATTGATT
>JBQMRR010000032.1:0-478 GCA_052174495.1 Arsenophonus sp. NC-TX2-MAG3 | reverse complement strand
GTTACCTGCCACAGAATTCAGTATGTGGATACGCCCTCTCCAGGCAGAATTGAGTGATAATACATTAGCACTCTATGCTCCTAATCGCTTTGTATTAGATTGGGTAGGGAAGAGAGAGAAGAATAGAATCAAGGCTTTTGAGGTGTTGATATGGAGAAGAATGAAGAGAATAAAATGAACTGAGAGAATGAAGAGGTTCTGAACAAAATAAAGGAAACCAGAACACTTCTGGATACAATTATGTAAATGAAGGGAGACTGAATAGGAGATATGATTAGAGGAAAAGGATTACTAACATATGTGCTTGATAACACAGTGAAAAGAGAAATGAAAAGAGGTTAAAGTTGATAGACGATGTAAAAAGAGGAGGGTATAAAAGAACTAAGAAAAGGCTGGAACAGGAGAAGTTGGAGACAACATTGCGAAACGGGACACGCCGACCGCCACAACCCAACGTAATGATATAATATTTATAGAG
>JBQMRR010000031.1:0-51353 GCA_052174495.1 Arsenophonus sp. NC-TX2-MAG3 | reverse complement strand
TCTATACAGCGTAATCTATTTTTTATCAACCTTTAGCTTGATAAAGCAGACAATGAAATTATTATCAGAAAGGATGCATAAAATTGGAATATAAGGGTTATTTTCCAAACCTATAGTTAATGTCTATAAAATTAGAGCATTAGATCAAAGAATACACATCTATAAAATTTTAATTTAAATAGACTCAGTAAATCGATTTTCCTATCTCCTTTTAGGATTAGGAGATGGAGAAGACTTTTAGTCTGCTATTAAAAATCAATTTAATTCCTAACTATTAATCAGATAATAAGATTTAATCTTTTAACTCTGGTGATAAGCAAGATCCAATTTAAAGATGTAAAACAGATTTACGAAGCATTAGAATAGAGCTTGAACGTCATATAGTAAATTTACTATTAATTCTATAAATTATGAAGAGTTATAAATAAGTACTTAATGTATATTAAATTAAATTTTATGAACTGAAGTCAATGGTTATAAATAACTTAGTGTAGTCCTCTGCAGGAATCGAACCTGCAATTAGCCCTTAGGAGGAGCTTGTTATATCCATTTAACTAAGAGGACATTAATCTTTAATTAATATTTATTTTTATTTTTTAATGATATCTCTTATTGCTTATAAGAATCAAATAATTCTATCTTCTTTGTTATTCTTTTTGTTTTATTTTACTGTTTATTACTTTATTTACTTATTATTTTGTACATATTGAATACATATTAAATTTAATAAAGTATATATATTCTAAGGATATGGGCGATTAGTAATAAAAATCTAGAAGTATAAGTAATAAACCTTATAGAGGAAATCAGAGTTGATTGTGATAGTAATAGTTTTAGTACTCGTATTTCTTTTAATGAAATTATTATGTTTCAATATCATTATCAATAAGAATGTAAGCCAGTAGAGTTAACGATTGGTAATATTCAGTTTATCGCTTAAAGCTATTCGAATTATAGTCAGTTATTAGCAAATTTACTTTATGACGGTCACGCTACGTTCTTTTCTGATCCTTTACAAACCTTTTCTCTATCCTTAAATTGAAGGTTGCTTATCAGCAGAGAGGAGTTAAGAAAATTAAATCCCGTTTAGCTAGTTCTAACTTTTCTGAACAAGGTAAAATAGTAAGCTTAAATACCATAAGAGTAATGTAATTTAATAAAATAACTCTTATGCTATTTAAGCTATTTCCATTTGTTTAAAAAAGATTAGATCGTCTAAGGGAGGATTTCATCTGTTTAACTCCTTCTGATAAACAAGGTTTAATTTAAGAATGGAGAATAGATTTACAAAATATTAGGATGGGCTTAAATGGCCTAACTACATGATACACAAGATTTACTTGTAACTCGTTTGTCTGTCACTAAAAAGAGGAAAGAAAGAGGAAAATATCAATTTAGAAAAATCTAGTTACAAAAAGAGATTGAAAGCTTATGTTTAAACAAAAATTTTCAAAATTTATGGCGAATAGAATGATAATATAAAAATATTAACAGAAACATTTAAAAGTCTTGCATATAAGCAAGATGATAATAGTTTGGAGGAAGGTGCTAATAAAAAATATAAGTGAAATATAGGTATATATTATAGGCCCGTATTGCTAGCTTAATTGTTTAGTAATTTAGTTTTCTTGTTAACCAATGGGCTTAAATGTTCATCAAGACATGTAAGGAAGCAGATTAATATCAATCAAAGATAACGACTAAAAAATTCCTAATCTATGGAGAACTTTATTGTTTAGCAAGTAAGTAGCAGCAAATTCTCCTCTCCATATTGCTTCTTCTAGCAACCTATTTTTGTTATGCCAGGTAGCTAGGATTAGTATTTAAGTAAAGATACTGATTAAAAGCAATGATAAAATGATTATTAATTTTGATAAAATAATCACTTTGATTCTAGTTGACTGCAGAAATGATTTTTTAGATATACGTTAGAAAAAAACTATTTAGAAATCATGATAGTAAATTTAAAAAGTGATATTATATTTATATAAGAAAAGGTATAAATAGAATTCATTTTTGCTATTAAATAAATTATTATATTCTATAATAAATAATTTTTATTTTTTGAATTTGTATACTTTAATAAAAGCCAATATCTTTTATTTTTATTTTTGAAATGTTCTTAACAATATTAATTCTATTAATTTTTTTACTGAAAACAGCATAACCAAAATTATATTAATCATAATATATAAATCCGTTATCTGCTATGTTGATAAAAACTGACTAATGGCACTAGATTTAGCTGTTATCTTCGCCATTTCAATGGTTTTATGTAAATTGCATAATCTATATCTAGCTTCTTTTTTAATTGCTGAGAGAATATTTGATTTAAATTGTAAATCACTAATAAAACTATCACATTAGCTTATAAAATCTGGGATTACACGATAAAAATACTATTTTAGTAGTAATCTTCTTTTCATACTAAATGAAAATCTCCGTTGTTTATAGGTGCTGCTTTATTATTTAATTCAAATTCGATCTTATCTTCTGAAGTCCCAATTTTAATGATAAAGGATAGGTGGGTACCCTTTCCTTCCTGCTTAAACAGCTTTAAAGAAGAGATATTAACCATATATGCTACTTACTAGCGGCAGTATAAAAAATATTTTAATATTCAAGTTCCTTTTAGTTATATTTTAGATGAAAATATAATCTAAAATCCAATACCGTCGGGGGGGATTACTTTACTAACTAAAATGGTTTTTAGCAAAAGGTTGTTGGTATAAACCTGATGCATTATATGAGGAATTTTTATCCTATAGGCTACCATAAAACAAACAGTTATAGAGATCAAAGAGAGTCTTTTCTTACTCCATCTAAGAAAAGATCTGCATTTCATTAATTGGCTCGATGATAATCTATCGGATGATATCGATTCATGCATTGAATCAACTCTTCCACTCATACTATTCATATTATCACAGTGAATATGTTATCCTCTATGGAGAGATTCATTAGGGTTACAGCGATATCATTGAAAATCCTTAATTACAGAAAAACATTTAACAATATAACTAGAGGTCTTTTAACGAAAAACTATATTACAAAGATAAATAGTTTAGTTATCTATAATATATGTCGAATAGCTTGACTTTATGGTAGTTAACAAAATAAACAGGCATTGATTCGAAAATAAAGTTTAGATGGATTTCTGCTCCCTTACTTCAACGGGGACGGTCAATATAAATAAAAAAAGAATTTGTTAAAGTCGATAAAATATTCTCCCTAATCTTTTAAAGAGAAACATTGTACCTTGCATATGAAAGCTATAAAACGCGGGAAAAGAAAAAATAAAAAGAAAGAACAAGTTGCGGTCTTAATAGGCAAAGATTAGATGGTTATGTTTAAGAAATAAGACTCTTGAAAAGTTTAATCTAGAGTGCTTTAGGTGTTTCTTGGCTGATCATCATATAAAAAGTTGATCCTTTATTAGGATGGATTAAAATCGTACGGAATCTATCTAAATAACCATAAAATTAGTCATTATTACCTAATAAGATTAGGTAATTAGAGAGTTATTGATAAGGAATTTTACATTGAAAATGTAGAAAGTTTTATTTAAAATGATTAAAAGGATGCACCTAAGAGATTTCATAGTGTAGATCTATTTACTAAATTATTTGGCTTTCTAAAAATCGGTTAAAACTGCAACAATTAAAATGCAGATGTGCTATAAATTGTTTTCCTCGCAAAGCAATAATCTTTGCAAGATAGTCATAAAAATACATAACAGGCTTAAATTAATTTAATTAAATAATAGAATCTATTCTAACACTTTTACATTCCATATTTTTATGTTTAATTATTTTTAATAAAACTTACTACTAACAGATAAAATAATCATACATCTTTTTATTATAGCTGTCACTATATTGTTTAGCTACTTACAAGCTATAATTCTATAATTTCAGCCGAAAACAGTAAAACAATAATAATAAATAAAATAATAACTATCAGTAGACTAGTTTTGCAATAAGTGCGTATGATATTTGTCGTTTACTAAACGATCATGATATAGAAATTGCCTTTACTGGATGTTTTAATGCTGGTAAATGCAGCACATTAAATGCAGTTGCACAACAAAAAATCTAGGGCACCAGTAAAACACCCGGCAGAAAACAGTTAATTAATTTATTTGAAGTTGTAAAGGGAGTATTATGGGGTAGTTAATTTATTTCTATCTACGGTTATACAGAACTTATCGAATTGATTAAACTCTAATAGCAAGAAACGTTAAGCGAATATTTATAAAAGAAAATCTTTTAAAAAGTTAATAATATTAATGGATATTTGTTATCTATTAAAAGATAGAGATATATAAATGATTAGATGGGTTATATGGATAAGTATCCTAATATTGGTATTGCTAACTCTTTAGTCACGAATTATTATATAGCCCTTATTACATATATACCGCTATTAATCGCAATAGCGGCTACTGAGTAATATAAGTGAAAACAAAATATGATGATGAAGCTCTATCGTCATGCAACTACAATACTTAAGATTAGTCCTTCTCTTTAGGGAAGGAAGAGTCCTAATCTATTTTAGCTAATCATTATAAGATATTTTAACTTACCGTTGCTAAATGGTAAAAAATGAGATAACCTTGATGATCATAATTATATTCCCCATTGTTATTTGCCGACGACGTCATTTCTAGATCAAGAAACTATAGTATTTTTCCTGAAAAAAACCTTTTTTCCTCTTCTTGATCTGCTGACAGAGCCCTGTACATGAATTTCTAAACCACATAGAATCTCGATTTAGTATTAGATCGCTATTTTACTGCTACCTCTAAGGGGATCTTCTGCGTGAAATGAGCAAAGGAAAACCCTTGAGGCTAAGTATAAAACGTTTAAAAGCTACGAGCCTAATTATTTTCTCTATGCAGATGTAAAATATATTCTGAAAATGCTAAATAAAACTTCACGATGTTATTTTGTAGGTATAAGTTGCGCAACTTAATAGGTTTTTATCTATCTTTACAAGGCTCAAGGAGATGGTGGCTTTAGGTATACCCCTAACTGCTTTATGTGATTTTATGAACTTTATAAGACGTTAAACGTGAGTGCCACAGCTATGCTGTGATTCTGAGATGTTCATGATTTGGTACTTTTTATGCTCTGCAATATTTTAATTTCTGGTTATATTAGCAAAGGTTAATACTCTGTTTACAGAATAATTTATATCCATGTCTATATTTCAATTGTTGTGGTTTCAACAATCTACTCTAAGGCCAGATAATTCGGTAAATAATAATCTCATACCATGAGAATCTTTTTAGGTGCATCCTTTTAATCATCTTATATAATTTTCTATATTTTAATGTAAAATTCTTTACCAATGACTCTCTTATTACCAGCCTTATTAGGCGATGGTGACTAATTTTATGTTTCCTAGTAAAGGTTTCATACCATTTACCTTAATCTGAGAAAAGATGAGATCTTTATCAATAATCGACTCAAGAAAATAGCTGATAAACTCTGCATTAAACTCTTCAAGAATCTAATTCCTCACATGATCCTTTAATCTCTGATAATTAACAGCACCATTCTCCTTCTTTTTTATCTCCTTATTCTCCTAAGTTTTCTAACTTTCCTATGTTGGATTTAACACTCTCTTTTAGAGAATTCAGAGAAAATATTTCATTGATTTCAAAAATACAACTTGGATTTATATTAGCTGTCGTCGCTGAAGCGAGGAGAAACTCAGAGCCATCTAAACCCTGCTTTCAAATCAATCCCTATTTTTTTGCTTATCCTCGTAACGTCAAGTTATTTAATATACATAGAAGATAACCAAACTATTTATTCTTATAATGTAGTTCTATTATAAAACTACTAGTAAGATTGTTAAATCTTTTTTTGCAATCGAGGGATTTGCAGCAAAATCGCCGCAACTCTATTAATGTCTGTAACGATACATGTTTATTTTTATAAAAATATGTTGAATAGCTTAACTTTATAGGAATCAGTTAAACAAACAGTATTGATTTAAAACAGTATTTAAATTGAGTCACTGCTTTCTTTCTTCAAGTGGCGACAGTCAACATGAGTACAGTAAGTGCTATTGTTAAAATTCACAAAAGATTTTCCCTGATCCTTCAAAGGGAAACATTCCACCTTGTTGCATAGGAAAGCTAGAAAATTTGATAGAGGAGAAGATAAAAGAAAAGAACGAATCATGGTCTTAATTGCCGGAGATTAACAGGGAGTATGATGTAAGTGATGAGATTCTTAAAGACTTTAATGCAAAGTATATTGGCTGTTTTCTTAAGCTGATTATCGATCAGAGTTCACCCTTTGTTTGGATGAATGATAAATGGTATGGAATCGTTTTCTAGCAATCATAAAGTTATTCACTATTGCTTAATTAGCAGAATAGTTAGTAAGAAATTTTATATTTAAAATGTGAATAATTATATCACCTAATTAAAAGGATCATTGATCTTTATCCAAAGTATAAGGTTTTTTTATTTATTGAAACATATGGTCTAAAGAAGATTATTTTAACCATAACAATTGAAATATAGACGTGCTACAAATTTCTTTCCGAGCAAACCAACAACCTTTACCAACAGATAGCCTTTCTGTCATGCATTTTTTTTATTGTCCTATAGTTTAAGCTTATTCTAGCAGCAATAAGGAAAAATTTTTCATTATAGAACCTTGATTAAATAGAGATATTAAAAGATCTTACAAGAGATACGTTTCTATAGTTGTTACTGGTTTCTGGTAAAAGTAAACATGATTTACATCTAGATCAAGTATCCTTCTTTTAAGGGATTTAATAAAATAAGTATAAGTAGTCCTTCATCAACATCTCTGAACAGCAAACTGAGATTAGTAATGAAATGCATCAATAATTTCGTATTCTGGTGCACAGTCAAAATTTATTTTTGATAACGAGTAAATTATCAAAACGGCTCATACGAGATGAAGATAGAAACTATTATCTACTGGTTATCACGAGTCATTGTAATAAGTCGGCATTATATCCGACGATTTATTAATAATTTCTAGCTGTATCTTAAAATATTTTAAAAGTATTACACTTTAGAAAAACTTAAATTTATTAACTTATAATATCCTGCTACCATCGTTATGGTATAATTGGCGTGTATTTATCTAATAAATACGGATCGGTTTTCTATCAATTTGTTTTATTGCGCAAATTCATGTTCAATCCGCCCCCCTAATCTTTGCAATCTACTGGTTCTACTATTTCTGAGTTTGTTGGACAGCGGATTTTGGATGGCCTTTACGCTAAATTTGGCGCCTATATAAGTTATTTGCTTTTACTTTAAGCTTCCTGACCCCTCCACCGAATGAGGATATCTCTTCGATAGGCATAGAATTGCGATTGGTGTTGTCCTTATCAATGATCTTTAAAATAAAGACTATCGTGGTGTGTGCTGTAGGGATTAGTGATAATTTTTGATAAACTTCTATTTTTTATCCATGGTTACCCCTACCTTGTAGCCATAATAGATCTTACCATATTTTAGTACGCATGATATTTAAATCTTTTTTGCTGCTTGAGAGTTTCGATGAGTAAGCATTATTTCCTGCTTGAGTTTTTCTTTTCTTCTTTTATGAAAGAAGATGACTACTTAAGGGTAAATGCCTAAGGTAGTATCAATTTTTATGCGCTTTGAGCTATAAAGTCTTTCTTTAAAAGTTGAAAGGTTAACAATAAAAAGCAGCTTTAGCATCCGTTTTAGGAATTATGCTCTCGAATGTCTACAACCGGTATGTCAGGGGGGGAATATTGATGATATGAAGCATATTACAGAGAAAAATATTTTAAGCTCATTCTATCCAAAATCTGCTATCCATCTGCTCGTTAGAGAAGATGTAAAGATAGGTTTTAAGACTAAAATTTAAATCATGATCTCAATTGGAAATTGATGTACGTTCTCTTTTTTATTTGCAAAGCGTGCTTTCATCTGTATAAAATCTATATAGATTTTAATCTAGACTAGCAAATTCAAAACTTGTTGATCGTTTATAGTTGATACTGATCTAAAAGAGATCATTCTTAATGATACTTCGTTTCTAAACGATGCTTAAGATTAATAGATCAGTTTCAACAATTTTATCTCTGCAAAATTTAATTCTAGTTAAATTTTCAATTCCCATAATAAGGTGTCTCATACTCTGTATGGCGTGATTCAGTGAAGGAGATGGATGCAAAAGTGGTGAATATCCTAATAACAATGAAAAATAATCGCTGGTAATGAGGAGTCTCCTGAATATATGGAGTTGAACAGATTGTGGTTGTATGATGACATTCCTAGAAACTTAGAATCATGAGTGATCAGTTATGCAATGAAAAGTATCAAATTACCTTATCTTAAGATGCAATGAGGCAATCTTTTTCAGATTAGTACTGTTAGATTTTAAGGTTTGTTGTATCAACCTAGTAATTTTGAATATATCAGTAGCCATTATTTGTGATTCATAAATTTCAGTAAATAAATAGTATTGCAAATAGTGTGTAACGCGATTATCTTAGGCGTTAAGAGAGGAGAATACTTTGATCCCAATAGTGCTTTTCAACCCATCCCCCATCGCTTCTAGCAGAGTTTCGATATACTTGCTTTTTGAAAATGTGTGCAAAGAATTCCCCCTTTAATATAAAATTATTTAAAGTGCAATCTCATTCCATAAAGCTAGTAATTTTAAAAGGTTATATTAGCAAATATAGAAGTTATGCTAATTTCTGATATATGAAATTTCGGAGATGCCGGCGCATCTTCTGCTAATTAATTTTATGAAAAATATCAATAACAAAAAGCTAATATGCCATAAAAGTCTACAGTATAGATATCCGTAAAACTAGGTATTACCTTTTATCCATTTTTATGAATTTATCCGTAATACTGTCGGGAGCTGATAGCATCGCTATTGAAATGGAACTTCAGGCGGGCATACTGCAAATCATGTTCAATCCAGCCCTTATTACAGACGAGCCCATTTGCCCTGTCGTCTTTAACGGTTATTTTCTACAGGGAAGCGCATAACACTATTATTAGGATGTGTAGATTACAGTGCCTAAAAATTAGAGGGGGGATATTCGCATCGGCAATGGAATATATTTCAATAGCACGTTGCTATCACCTTATTTGAAGCGTGCTAAAAGTAGTAAAGAGTTGTTATCATAGCCTGTATCTGTGAGGAAGGAGGCGTTATCTACCAGTTATTTGCATTAAGCTTTTTGAGCTCTTCTCAATAAAAAGTATATGATCTTTTACCAGTACTATCAGTAGATTAAAACAATAATGGATTCAAAATATATGAAATGGTATCTATGTTATTTAAGGGGGGTACACTTACCTTTATTTCTTGATTGAAGAATATATCATTCTGGTTAGGTAAGCTGATCAACTTTGTTGGTAGTTATATTGATGGTACTGCAGATTGACATAAATAAAGCTAGTTGCAGTCGAAGATGCTTATCAAGAGTCAAAAGAGAGCTGGGATAAAGTTCTTAATTGCCTGTAAGGCGGAGCTTAACCGTATTTTTAGGATTATTAGGAAAGACGGTAGCATTAATTTTTGCAGTACAATGGCAAAGATATTTCTAGGCGCGCAGCATCAATATTGTTGGATGTATAAAATAGCTGATGTGCTAGCTTAATTGCAAAAGGCATGCAGCACAGAATATTAATGATGGAATACGAGAGGAGTATGGTTAGCACAGAGTTGTCATCCTGCTAAGAAAAGCTTTAATGCTTTTCTTAGCAAAATTTTCAATAAAATATCATTCCAGCGATAAGGATGATAGAGAATAATCAAAAAGAACGCTGGTATACCTCTATTGAGACTACGCAGCGCAGTGGGATGTCAATAAGAACGATAAATCTGATTGAATTAGATTTTACAACAGTGTGAGGATAACAATCCGACGAGTGGAAGTACTATAGTTCAGAAAACAATTATTTAAAAAATATTCAAACTGATCTCATCTATTTAAAATAGCTAAAACCATCTAAGTAGGTTTTAAGCTGTTAGCTCTGGTTCTAAAATAACATCTAATTTAAGGATGGAGAGCAGCTTCACGAAATATCAGAGTGGGAAGATATCTTTGTTTGACCGTCCATACACCAGATTTGCTAATAACTCTTGTTTATATAAATAAGATTATAGTTAGTTATAGTAAACTCAGTTTTATTAACTAATTATTGCTTACTTTATTAAGTATCGCTTTTAATATCGTGACCATTTCATCATTTTGTTTTTGTGTTAAGGTTGCCCCTTTTTCTGTCATAAATTGCAGACTACTATGATTATTCATATCGCCAACTTGTAATTTATAATCACCCTTTGCTATAGTTGAATTATTGACACCAATCATTTGAAAAACGCTATCACTCATACCATTATAAGTAATATTAATTGATCCCATGAAATGATTACGATCACCAATTTGCATACCAATACTTTCAAGGATTGATGGTAATTTATTCCAAACAATATCATAAGGCGCACGCACAATGATTTGAGGTAATCCACTGTTATCATTGCTAGTTTGTACATCAATAATAGCATAATGGTCTTTGACACCAGAACTGGTTCTGATATTACGTAGTTTATTGATTGAAACAATCAGTTCATTTAACATTAAAACATTATAGCGCTGTATTTCTATAGGATCGATGATGTTCTTTTCATCCTGCCTTATACCTTCATTAGTTACCGTGATAATTATTTTATTATTTTTTCGATCTAGCTGAATTTTTTGCCGAGTTTGTATAGGAATATCTTCATCTCCTCGTGGCCAGGTAATCCAATCTGTAATCAAGAATTGATCGATATCATTTTTTTGACTTAATTTAATCATTTTTTGTTGAAAAATAGTGTTAATTTGCGGCCAAAGTGCGCTGTTTTCAGCCGTGTTAGTTAAAAATAAACGACTCATTGTTAGACTATTTTCGGTATGGGTATCACTAAGTAACGAAAGTATTTGAATAGGAGGGCGAATATCTAATGCTTTACCTACAGCACCATTTTTATTAACTGATGGAATATCATATTCATCGTTTTTTAACGGTAATGATATTCCTTTAGGAATCGTTAATTTTTTTAACGGAGGTATATTTAAATATAATTCATCACTATTAACTTGACGCTTATAACGTTGATTACTCGTGCAAGTTATCAAAAGTACAGAAAATAACAGTATTGTAAGCTTAATAAGCTTTGATTTACGCAATAATGTTGCCATTAAATTTCCCTAAATTTTTTGTAAATTAGTGATCTTTAGTATCTTTTCTGCCGCGATCTGACTGATCAATATTAATTGTATTATCGGTATCTAATGTATCAAACTTAATAAATTCTAGTTCTGATATCAGGTTCAATTTAATTGAAATGGAATTAGGCTAGATAAATAATTTATGATTCAATTTACTTAGTTAATAATTTAACTTATCCACTTTAGTATACTTTTCTATTAAAAATTAACTTGCGGATTTCAGCTGTTAAATTGTGGTAATATTGATTCTTACTGAAATTATCTATTGCATCTAATAGCTAATAGTAGAATTCTAACGTACTTGCATCATTTTGTTAAATAAAATTTTTAACATTAATTAGTCTATGAATATGATTTATACAACTTAAATCACCTCTAGACTCTTTAAGAGAAGTAATAATATTACTTAACTTTGCTAATCTAGTAACTGTGATAGACAATAAATGATATCCTGTGCGCGAAGGAATATTGTATAAGATTTTCGAAAAATTAGTCTATTTGGTAATAGCTTTAAAATTGTGATAAAGTTCTTCTTATGAAAGTTTATTCTAGTAAGCTGTTAACGTTAGACACAAGTAACAACACCCAGTCTTCTAAAGATTTATTTTATAGATAGATTATTTAGTGACATTAAATCTACTGTTTATAATAATTAACTCTGTTATCAGGATAATCTAATGCAGTTAATACTACATCTAACTGCTCAATATAATTAAGTATTGCTGATTTTCCAGTTCTGATATTATTAATATGATAATCCAATCAACTTTTCTTAGATTAAACTTATTTTTTAAAAGTTACGCTCATCTTTGAGTGCATGTGATTTTAGAGATACTGCTATATCCTAATGATTAATTTTATAGATAATTTTAATTTCAAAGAGATTATATGCCATTAAAAGTTTAGGCTATAGGTATCCACGAAACTAGATATTACCTTGATCTCTTGCATGAACGCATCCCTAATGTTAGTAGGAATCTAATAGCACCGCTGTTGAAGCGGAGCTCGAAGCCATGCTGCAATAACGTGCTCAACGACGTCTTTATCGATAGGCGTTTCTACCTTTGTCCCTAACAGTTATTTGTCACAGTCAAGCTAGAAGACGGGTGTTGACGACGTTGAGATTTAAAGTAACTAAGGTTAAAAATTATCCAGCCCAACTAGAATATCCTTCAATAGCTCATTGCTACTGTCTTATCTGAAACGTGTAAAAGCAGTGAATAGTTATACCATGCCTATTCCTGTAAAGGTAATTCAGCGGTAAATTTTACGAAGCCACTGAAATTCTTTTCGATAAAAGGCAGATGATCTTCTCTGCCAGCACACCATCAGTAGATTAAAAAAGTAATACTTTAAAGAGTACATGAAATTCTGTCTTGTTTGGTTTAAGGGATATGTGCTACTTTTATTTTTTGAGATGATAGGCATAATGCCGTCTGTCAGGCAGCTGATTATTTTTTACTTGCTGCTAATTATCAGCGTCACTTCTTAATTGACATAAGGAGTTCAATCCACTCGAAGATGTTTATCGAAAGTCAGAAGTAAACTGTGCTTAACTTCTAGATTGACTGCGATTGTGTAGTTTAACAGCATCTTCAATCTTTCTGTGGTGCAGAAAGTGTCCTTAAGTTTTGAAATGCAATGGCAAAGATATTTATGGAGATATTGCTACCAACGTCATTAGCTACACAAAATAGCTAATATGCTAGCTCTACTCTACAAAGGCATCTAACAAAAAGTTAAAGCTTGAGCTATAGGATCTCTGTCTAGCAGAGATCTGTAATACCGCTTATAAATCCCTTGATATTTTGTTGGTAAGGTTTTCAACGAAGTATCATCTTAGCGATGAAGAAACTTGAAAAATCGAAAGAACACCGGCATTCTACAGCTTCCTATCAGTACACCAGTACACTGGACATCATAAAAATAATAAATTTAATTAAATCGGATTTTACGACTGTATGAGGCTAAAGGAATCCGACACGCGAAACACTTGTTAGTTAAAAAATAACCCTTTAATTGCATTTATAGAGGATGGCTATTAGTTTGCTCAGAAAATCTGGACCGTTTAATAGGATTTAGACTGGTTAATTCTTGGTAATAAATAACGTCTAATTTTAAGGATGAAGAAGAGACTCATGAAGTATTATAGTAAAATATAGCCTGATGTATCATCACTAAATTTACTAATAACTCTATTTATCATTCATAACTTCAATCTAACCTAACTGATATCAAAATATAATCAGTAACAAACAAATATGATGAATAACTTGAAATTTATATAAATTCTTAAAGTCTTATTGATGATAATAAATGAATTAACAAAAATAGATTTTAAAATTATGCAGAAATTAAATATTTAAGGAACAATTAGCATTGTTAGTAAATCGCAATAATATCTAAAATTAAATGGAGAGAATTTAATGATCCCATTAAAATCCGCCGATAAGGTTCATCGATTTATTTTTATTGATCAAGATAAAATGGCGAATAATTAATTTAGCTGATTAGCTTGATCACAAATTTTAATTTATTTTTATCCTAAAGCAATGACGTCTGGCTTGTACGGTCTAGTCTTGTAGACTATGTGACGAGATAAAATAAAATCAAAACAAATTAATATTGAAGTTTTTGTTATAAGTACTGATAAACTAAAAAAGTTATTATATTTCACTGAAATAGAGATGCTAAATTTTATATTACTACCGGATTATAAGGACGAAGTAGTAAAAAATTCGTTGTATGAGTGTAAAGCAGTTTATGAGAAAACATTTAATAGAATTCATTGGATCAGTTTTCTTATTAATACAAAAAGTGAGATTAAACATGTGTTTAATAAATTTAAAACTAGCGATCATCATTAAATTGTACTAAATTATCTTAACACTCGTCAATTAAAGTTGACAATGGAATTGAAATACGTAAAAATTTGTAAAGACAATGACAAATAAAATAATAACTAATAGTACAAATTAACTGATTTAGAAAATAAAATAGGTGTTTAGTCTAGATTATCTTTTAGATAAAGATACGCCTCGCTTCGTCGCTAAGCCCTATTTATTATAATATCGCTATTGAGAGATATACGTTGAGGGTAAAATATCATAATGATAAGGCTTCCATCATTATGTAACAAGTTATTATTAAATCTTCTGCATATGAAGATCAAGATATCTCTTTCACTCTGATACTTCATAAAATCTATTCTCCATCCTTTTGAATATTATTTACTCTACCAAATTCAGGAACTTAAAATCTTTTTAGTTAGTTTTATTTCTCTGAGAAAACGGAACCAGCTTAAATAGTATTAAAAGGGTTGTTTTTGAACCCACAGTGTTTCGCGTCTCAGTTTTTAGTCTTACTGTGATTAAAATTTAATTCAATCAGATTTGTTATTCTTATTGACGCCATAGTGCACTGATATAGGAAGCCGTAGAATGCCGGTGTTCTTTCGATTTTTCAAGTTTCTTTATTGATGCAGAATGATACTTCGTTGAAAACCTTACCAAACAAGACATCAAAGGTTTTTTAGCTTTATTACAATTCTCTAGTAGTCAAATTTTCTGCATCTCATCATTAATCTTCGGTGCTTGTATGTCTTTATGAAATGAAACTAGTAGATCAGCTATTTTATGCATCCAACAATATTGGTGTTGCGCGCCTAGAATATCTTTGCTATTGTACTGCAAAAATTAATGCTACCGTCTTTCCTAAGAATCCTAAAAATACGGTTAAGCTCCGCCTTACAGGCAATTAAGAACTTTATCCCAGCTCTCTTTTGACTCTTGATAAGCATCTTCGACTGCAACTAGCTTTATTTATGTCAATGTGCAGTACCATCAATATAACTACCAACAAAGTTGATCAGCTTACCTAACAGAATAATATATTCTTCAATCAAGAAAGAAAGGTAAGTGTATCGCTTGAATCACACAGGTACTTTTTTGATGTACTCTTGAATCCATTATTGTTTCAATCTGCTAATGGTACTGATAAAAAGATCATGTACTTTTTATCGAGAAGCGCTCAAAAAGCTTAATGCAAATAACTGGTAGATAACGCCTCCTTCCTAGCAGATACAGGCAATACTACAACTCTTACCTACTTTTGTATGCTTTAGATAAAGTACCAGAAATGAGCTGTTTAAGTATATTTCATTGCCGCTGCGATCCACTCTAATCTTAGCATTTTAATCTCAATATTTTAATATAACAGTCTTGTGTACTTCACTGCGGGAAATAACCGTTACGAATAACAATATGAGACCTCGTTGATAAGGCAGAGTTGAGTATGTTGTTGTAGTATGTATGTAGCTTCTATCTCCGCTTAAATAGCGGCACTATCAGCTCCCAGCAGTATTACGGATAAATTCATGAAATGAATCAAAGGTAATATCTGGTTTTATAGATATCTGAACTGTAAACTTTTTATGGCATATTACCTCACTATTATTGAAATTATTTAACAAATTAATCAACAGGATATGCTGCTCATTTTCCTAAATCACATGTACACTAGAGATAAGTATAACTCATATTCTATGACGAAAATGTTACTATTAAATGGCGGATTTAGCTGAGTAAATTCATGTTATTTATTTAGCAATATGCGTAATTAAATCTAAAACTTTATTTGAATAACCGGTTTCATTATCGTACCAAGCTACTAATTTTATGAAATTGTCGTTTAAGGCAATACCTGCTTTTGCATCAAAAATTGATGTTAATTTATCGCCATTAAAGTCAGTAGAAACAACGTCATCTTCAGTATAACCAAGAATGCCTTTTAATTCAGCATTTGCTGCCTGTTGGATCGTCCGGCAAATTTCTTTATAAGTAGCAGGTTTATTTAAACGAACGGTAAGGTCAACAACTGAAACATTCGGTGTTGGAACACGGAATGCCATACCTGTTAATTTGCCGTTTAGTTCAGGAATTACCTTACCAAGAGCTTTAGCGGCACCGGTTGATGAAGGAATAATATTTTGTGAAGCACCACGTCCACTACGCCAGTCTTTAGCTGAAGTTCCGTCAATAGTTTTTTGCGTTGCAGTCGTTGCATGAACAGTGGTCATTAGACCTTCAATAATACCAAACTTATCATTGATAACTTTCGCTAACGGGGCTAGGCAGTTAGCGGTACAAGAGGTATTAGAAAGAATATCCTGACCACTATAAGTATTATGATTAACGCCCATTACAAACATTGGGGTATCATCTTTAGATGGTCCAGTTAAAACAACTTTTTTAGCTCCAGCTAAAATATGTTTGCGTGCCGTTTTATCAGTTAAAAAAATACCTGTCGCTTCTGTAACAACATCGACACCAGCTTCATTCCATTTTAAGTTAGCAGGATCTTTTTCTGCCGTGCAAAGAATAGTTTTTCCATTAACCATCAGATTACCATCATTAACTTCGATAGTACCGTTAAAACGGCCATGGGTTGAGTCATATTTCAGCATATAGGCCATATAATTGGCATCTAATAAATCATTAATTGCCACTATTTCAATATTTTTGCGTTCTTGTGCAGCACGAAAAACAACACGACCAATACGACCGAAACCATTAATAGCTACTTTGATAGTCATAGTATTTCCACCAACTATATTTAATTTAAAAAATTAAATTAAAAGAATTCAATATTTTTTACAAAAAACCTTGGTATTCGTCAAGTAGAATTCTCTTAATTATAAGAAAATTGACATTTAAAGTATATTTTTATGTTTAGTATGATTGAAGTGACCTTAATATCAATCTTTTAATGTACTATTATTAGTTTTCAAATAGAAATTTAAAGTGAATATTGATAATATCTATGAACTATAGACTATGTTAGCAAAGGATGATTGCTAGAAATCTTTTATACTGTAGGAAGAATTTCCGCTACATGAGCTTGCTATAAAAAGAAATAGTGATACAGATTAAAGAGACTCTTTCTCAATCCATATTAACATAAAACTACATCTTATTAGTTATGCCGGTGACAATCTGTTGAATAATGTTAATTAATGCATTTTGTTGCAAAATATTTGAAGTTATTAGAAATATTTAGTATATGTTGATCAGGATACGTCTACTATGACGCTTTATAAATTTCTTTCCATCCTTAAATTAACTTTATTTATCATGAGGCTTAAACCTTAAATTTCTTTAATCTCGGTTTCAGCTTTTATTAGCAGATGAGAGAGCAGCTCAGATACCATTGAAAGGATAGTTTTTTCTAATCACAGTGCTTTACGCGTCAGCTTCATAGTCTCACTGTCGCAAAAACTTAATTCAATTAGATTCGTCGTTCTTATTGACGCCTAGTGCAGTAACGGGAAGGTATAGAATATTAGTCACTCTTCTCAATCTTTCTCTAGTTTCCTTATCTCTTCAGGAGGCTCTCTTTAAACCCTTCTAAACAAAAATATCAAGGTTTATTATTAGCATCATAGCTTTCTGCTATCCAAAACTCCAGCAGCTTACCCTTTTACTTCGATTACATCCATTTAGGCAGTTAACCTATAACATTAGCTATTTTATATATCAAACACAGTATTTTGTTTCTGCGTATCCTGAAACATCTTTATCATTGTATTAAAAACTAAGGAGACTGCCTCCTGTAGCAAGTCTAAAAATACGGTTAAGTCATATGCACTCGCAGGCAATCAAGAAGTTCGGCCCAGTGTGCTTCTGAGTCTGATAGCATCCTTCAACACCAACCAACTCCTTACTATCCATGCAGCGTTGCCAATTACTATCCATGCAGCGTTGCCAATAATGAGCACAAAGAAAAAGAAATTAGCTTGTTTGACAGAACAACATAGTTATCGACCAAGAAATTATAAGGCATATCACTTAAATCACGCAGAGGACCCATTGCCTATTACTCTTTAAGCTATTGGTCTTTCAGCCTCCTGATAGGAGATACCTCTAGAAAGGCCCGTATGCTTTTATTAAAAAGCACTCCCAGAGCTTAGTGAAAATTACGGTAGATATCCGTAGGAACAGCTATGGTCGAAATCCTTCCCCACTTTTTGCATGTTTCAGATAAGGCGATAATAACTAGCTATTGTACCATTATTCCGTTGATACTGTGATCTCCTGATATTGGCACTTTAATCTCAATATCGCTAATACCAGTCTATATGATTCGCTGTGCCCAATAACGATTACAGTTAACGGCATAATCCCATCGATAAAAAGTATAGTTCAGCACGTTGTTTCAGCACATGGCTTCAAGCACAGCCTTAACAAGCGCTACTATCACCTTCCTGGTAGCATTTATACGGATAAGTTCATATTCCATATAATGGATCACAAATAATATCTAATTTTCTGATAGCTGTAGAATAGACTTTCATGAGATATTATTTCCTTTAGTATTGACATCATTCACGAAATTAATCTGCATGGAGATGCATATTACCATCTCTGAAACACCATATACCAGAATAAGCATAACTTAATTTCTGATTTATAGGGAAATTAATAATCTTATTGCAAGTCTTCTGGCAAAACTACATCAAAGGATAAATTTTTTAGTTATCTGCGATATATGTTGATATTTTAACTTTACGCGAGTCAGCAAAACAAACAAACATTGATTTAAAATAGTGTTTAGAGTATGTTACTGCTTTTTTGCTTTAGTAGGTAGATAGTCAACATAAATGGATTAAGTAGTATTATTGAAGTCGATGAAATATTTTTCCTGAATTTTTTAAATAGAAGCGCTCTGTTACACATTAGAAAAGCTAGAGACGCAGAAGAAGAGGAGTAAAATAAAAGAGAAAATTGCAGTTTTAATCGCTAGAGATTAAAAAGGGGGTTATGTAAGCGATAAGATTTTTAAAAATTTAATGCGAATGTCTTAGCCGTTTTTTAGTCGATCTTTATGAAAGAGCATTCTTTCCTCGAATGAAGAAAAATAGTATAAATCTTTTCCAGTAAAGATAAAATTAGTTATCATCACCTAAATAAGATTGGATAATCAAAGTGTTATTAGTGAGAAATTTCATATTCAAAATGTTGAGCAGTTATATTAGTCTATTAAAAATGTCTGAGTAGATTTCATCCTATAGAGTTGTTTTATTTACCGAATTATATGGTATGGAGTAAACTGTTTGAAACTAAAATAATTAAAATATAAACCATACTTGGCTATAAATTTTTCTCTGAGAACAGCAATAACTCCTTTGTTAAAATAGCTAGTTATGATATTTCAATAAGAAGGTATTATACTATCTCTATTACTATTCACTACTTTTTATATCGCAAATAAAATTTGACGCTAGCTCTGGAGCTGGTTAATGGGTTATCAACCAATTAATGATGAAGCAGTTAATTATATTAATAATTTTTATGATTTTTCATGATTTTCCTCATGATATACGATAGATTGAGGTATGTTACCATCGTTGTAATGCGGATTTAGATCATGTTTTGTCGATAACTAATAACATCGATTGGTAATGTTATTGTATTAATTCTATCGCAGCAAGATTACTAATCAACAACCTGAAGGGATAACTGATGGTTAAGTAAAGCTTATTAGATGGATAAAATAAATTTAAAATAAAAAAAAGAGGTACAATATGGAGAGATTAATAATATTATTGGTTTAATAACAGTTTATAGTTATTAACTAATTGATGATTTCCGCTTAACTGAATAGTGGCGTAATGGTTGTATTACGTTGAAAAAAGAAAATAGTCTATAAGCTGTTAGACTTTAGTAGCTAGATCTAATCAGAATACGCAAAATATTACGGTAGACACTAGATGTCAATATCATTGGAAATAAAATAATAAGATAAAAAAGGTTGTTTAATAGTCAACAGGACTAATTGAAATTTATTTGATGCTAATAATGGATTAGTCGCCCTTATCTAAGGGCATGAGTATAGTTAATAGATTGAGTGAGTAAATCAGAAGATGTTATTAATTTAGCGCCAGCTAATACCATTTCTTGTAATGCATTACAGCTAGCTTCTGGATTAAGATTGACCCCCCTACATCCATCTTGGATAACTGTTACTTGATAACCTAGTTTTATAGCATCAAGGACGGTAAATTTTACGCAGTAATCTGTTGCTAACCCCATAATATATAAATGTTTGATTTTATTTTTTGTTAGCCAATGATCTAGATGGGTTGTGTGATAATAATTATTATCAAAAAAAGCACTATAACTATCGATTGTAGAATCGAGCCCCTTTTGAAAAATTGATTTGATAGCTGATTGATTAAGGTATGGATGAAATTGCGCCCCTTTTTGATGTTGCACACAATGAACTGGCCACCAAATTTGGTGTAGTCCATTAAGTTTACCTTCCGTGCCTACCTGAGTTCCTGAGTTCACAGCAAAACTTAAATGATCAGCAGGATGCCAGTCCTGACTGGCAATAATTATAATATTTTGTTGCTGGCAGTAGCCGATAACAGCATTAGCTATAGTAATAATACTTTCACTATCCAAGACTTCTAGGGAACCCCCATTACAAAAGTCATTTTGTAGGTCGACTAATAATAATGCAGTATGAGTAATCATATTATCCTTAACAATTATCACTATAAATCAATTCACTACGCAAATTTACATCAGCAAATAAATGTCATTTAAAGATAAATGATTGACTGAGTAAATATAATAAAATTTTGTAAGTTTTACCTCAAAAATCATATTGTTATTGTTAATAACAAGAACATTAATTAGTACTTGCTATCCCAGAATTAAATACCCAATTAAATACCCATTAATATTAATTTGCACAAGATAGGTATTGTTATTAGATTAATGATAATAACATCCAGTTGATAGTATTTCAAGATAGTTTAACAAACTTAGCTTGTGAAAGGCGCATTATCTGATACCGTAAAATCGGAAAATAAGTCCTTTGGTAGGTTTGTATAAGATGGTTCAATATTTTATATCTTGATCCAAGAATTATGCTTATTTCTGGTATATGGAGCTTTGGAGATGATGGCGTATACCTAAAGATTTCTTTCGTAGAAGACTTTAAAAACAGAGAGATTAAATGCGTCTAAAAAGACTACCATATAAATATCTATAAAATCAGATATTACCTCTGATTCTTACATGAACTTGTCCCTAACAGCTATTTTTTATAGCGAATCATACAGACTGGTATTAGCGATGCGAGATTACAGCTTTTAAGATTGTAGGATCCCAGTGGCAACAGAATGCATTCAAGATCTCATTCCTGTGTCTTATCTTAAGTGTACAGAACTAGCTAATAGTTGCTAACCATGTCCGTTTTACCCTGCAGAGATATTTCTACTGGTGATTTTCATTAAACTTTTAGCGCTTCTCGATAAAAAGCACATAGCTCTCTCCAGAAAACCTCATCATTAAACTGAAACATTGATGCCTTAAAGAGCATCAGCATTGATAGCTGCGTGATTTAGCGATACCACTATATTTATTACTTGGCCGATGACCATAATCGTACTGTCAGGTAAGTTGATCGCCTTTACCTTCTGGTCAAATTAACATCACTATGCATGGACGTAAGGAGTTAACTGCAGTTGAAAATACTTATCAAAAATCAGAAGCAAACTGGGCCTATCCCAAAAGGTATGTAACTAAAAGTTAAACTTGAGATACAGAGAGGTATGCTAGTATAGAACTGTGATGTTGTAATAAAGCTCTTAATACTTTATTAGTAATATTATTAGCAAAGTATCCTGCAGCGATGAAGAAGTAGCAAGAAGAACGCTGGTATTCTATAGCTTCCCGTTAGGATACTGTGGCGTTAAGTAAGAACGACAATCTAATTAGATCGCCTTTTATAACAAGTGAATCTATTAAGTCGACATACGGAAGCGATGTGCTTCGAGAAAACAATCCTTTAATAGTATTTAATCTGCCCCATCTACTCAGAAAAGCTAGAACTGGATAAAATGGAGTTAATTTTACTTTTACTTTGGTAGTAAAGAATGTTCAATTTAAAAATAAAGAACAGATTTACGAAGTATCAGAGTAAAACACGTAGCCTGATCGTTATGCGCTAAATTTGCTAACAACTCATAAGAAACAGCGCTCATTCTATAAATATAATTAATACATATATTAATAAGAATGAACGTCTTACTAAAGATACCAATTATTGGGCTAGCTTTTTTCAGCTAGAATCCGTTGATAAATCTCTTCACGGTGAACAGAAATTTCTTTGGGTGCATTAACCCCTATACGTACTTGGTTACCTTTTACACCAAGTATCGTTACTGTTACCTCATCACCTATCATGAGCGTTTCGCCAACTCGACGAGTTAGAATAAGCATTCTTTGCTCCTTGAAAATTTAAAAGAGTCGGGTCTCTAGGTTTTCCCGCTATTTATCCCATCGCACATCGTGAAAACGTAAAACAATGATATTCACCTAAAGTATTTAATATAAAGAATCATTATATTAATATTGTATATAAAATATAATTTATACTTAAATCATTTAAAAAAAATCCGTTAAAGGTTGCCAATTAAGTTATCAACTCTCATGATTAATTTAAGTTAAGCGCGAATTAACCCACCCTTCAACTGAAGATAATGCGGTAGGAAGTGCTGCTATATTAGAGCCGCCTGCTTGAGCCATGTCATGACGACCACCCCCTTTGCCACCTACTTTTTGCGCAACAAATGAAATTAAATCATCAGCCTTTATTTTAGTAGTTAAATCATTGGTTACACCAACAATTAGATTGACTTTATCATTACTTATAGTAGAAAGCACAATAATTGCTGATTTTAATTGATTTTTTAAATTGTCAACAATAATACGTAGTTGTTTAGGTTCAGTGTTATTTAACTGAGTAACTAACAGATTAATTCCATTAATTTTTTTAACTTGTTTACTTAAAGAAATACTGTCTTGGACAGCTTGTTGTCTTTTTAATTGCTTTAATGATCTTTCTAATAGCTTAACTTTATCTAAAGTTGCTTTAATTTTTTCTATTAGATTATTAATATTACCTTTCATTAATTGGCTAATTTCTCCCAATAAATGGGATTGCTGGTGAAGGTCATCTATAGCAACTTGCCCGGTTATTGCTTCGATCCGTCGAATTCCAGCTGCTGCACCTGATTCGCTTCTAATACGAAATAACCCTATATCGCCAGTCCAATTGGCATGAGTACCACCACACAACTCAATAGAAAAATCACCTATGCTAAGAACGCGTACCTGTGCATCATATTTTTCATTAAAAAGCATCATCGCACCTCTTTCTTTGGCCGTCTCTAAATCCATTAATGTCGTTATAATATGATCATTTTTACGAATTTGATAATTTACGATATCTTCAATTTTCTCTATTTGTATAGCCATCATTGGAGCAAAATGAGAAAAATCAAAGCGTAAATATTTTTCATTTACTAAAGAGCCTTTTTGGCTTATATGATTTCCCAATACATCATGCAAAGCTGCATGCAACAAATGGGTAGCAGAGTGATTGAGACTAATAGCGTTACGACGTTCAATATTAATTTTTGCATTAATTGAATCATTTAAAGTTATTGATCCAATTATTACTTTACCAATATGCCCAATTGCTTGAGTATATTTTTGTGTATCAGAGACAGCAAATTGACAAGATCGATTACTAAGTATACCACTATCGCCAACTTGACCACCTGATTCAGGATAAAAAGAAGTTTTATTAAGAATAATAATCCCTTCCTCACCTTGCTTTAATACATTAATAGGCTTACTATGCTGAAAGATAGCTGTTACTGTAGCTTTTTGGTTATTATTTTTATAACCTGAAAAATCACTATGGCTATCTACTTTAATAACATCATTATAATTAGTCGCAAATCTACTATACTCCCGAGCTTGATATTTTTGCTGATTCATCTCAAGATTAAAACCTAATTTATCGACTTTAATATCACGTTCACGACAAATATCAGCGGTTAAATCAAATGGAAAACCATATGTATCATAGAGATGAAATGCAATTTCACCAGCTAAAGTGTTTCCTTGTAATTGAGTTAATTCATCATCCAATAGATTCAGTCCCCGTGCTAAAGTACGGGCAAACTGTTCCTCTTCATTCTTTAATATTTTTTCAATCGTTGCTTGTTGAGATTTTAGGTTATCAGCTGCGTTACCCATTATTTGAATCAATGGTTCAATTAATTTATAGAAAAATATCTCTTTCGCTCCTAGCATATTTCCATGACGAATCGCTCGTCGGATAATACGACGCAATACGTAACCACGTCCTTCATTAGCAGGAAATACACCATCACCAATAAGAAAAGCACTTGATCGAATATGATCAGCGATTACGCATAATGATTTATTATTTAAATCTGATAAAGCGATCACTTTAGTAATAGCAGAAATTAATTGACGAAATAAATCAATCTCATAATTTGAGTTAACATGTTGTAATACAGCGGCAATACGTTCAAGCCCCATACCTGTATCAACAGAAGGCTTTGGAAGTTTTTTTATACTATTATCAGACTGACGGTTAAATTGTATGAAAACAATATTCCAGATTTCAATGTAACGATCACCACTTGTCTCTTCAGGAGACCCTGGTGGTTCGCCAAAAATATGTTCACCATGATCATAAAAAATTTCTGTACAAGGACCGCAAGGACCAGTATTGCCCATTTGCCAAAAGTTATCAGAAGCATAAGGAGCTCCCTTATTATCACCTATCCGAATAATGCGCTCAGTTGGAATGCCAATTTCTTGCTGCCAAATATTGTAAGTTTCTTCATCAGTGTGATAAACAGTGATCCAAAGACGTTCTTTTGGCAAATTAAACCACTGCTTACTTGTTAGTAGCTCCCAGGCATATTTGATTGCACCTTGTTTAAAATAATCACCAAAGCTGAAGTTACCTAACATTTCAAAAAAAGTATGATGACGAGCGGTATAGCCAATATTTTCTAAATCATTATGTTTTCCTCCAGCTCGAATGCAACGTTGCACAGTTGTTGCTCGAGAATAAACTCTTTTATGCAATCCCAAAAATATATCTTTAAATTGATTCATTCCTGCATTAGTAAACAATAGGGTCGGGTCATTATTTGGTACTAATGAACTACTAGATACAACTTCATGCCCTTTAGCATGAAAAAAGTTGAGAAACGTTTGACGGATCTCAGCGATGCTTTTAGTACTCATAATTATCCTGAAATCAAGCTGAAAATAGATCTATAACTTGATCAGATAAACAGATTTTGATTATTAATCAAGTTATGATGCTGTTTTATCTGCAAAAACCTGAAAAATCCTTAAATTGTTTTATGACTAAATTTCTCAATAAATTCTATTTAACTGATCTGTATTAATGCATCATGCAAATGACTAACTTTTATAGGTACATCTTTTCCTAAATATATCGTTTTTTAATTAATATAATAATGACTAGTCTATAGTTAGTTTAATACAAAATAATTTAACTATATATGCAATGAAACTAAGACTACATTAAAACTATTTAATTATATTTATTCTCCCCTTATATGAATAAGGCTATTAAATTTATCTCCATGTATATTTAGAAAGGTAATTTTTAATAGATAACTTCAGTGGCTAATTCACTCAGTTTAAATTATGTATAATTTATAGTTATCAAAGTTATTTTTATTTTTTGTCTCTAAAATTTGGAAATGGCGACGTGTATTCCTGCTATATTGATTTTATAGATGATTTTAATCATATAGAGATAATATGTCATGAAAAGTCTACCATGCAAGTTTCTTCGAAACTAGATACTGCCTGTGATTCATTATATGAACGCATCCGTAGTAATTCCATGAAGCTGATAGGCACTGTTGTTGAGGCGGGCCTCGAAGCGATCCTACAACAGCATTTTGAAGGTCGCCTTTATTTATTATAATTCGTAAGGATTATCTGCCACAGCGAACCATACAAACTGATATTAGTGAAATCAAAATTAAAATGGCTAAGGCCAGGGGATATTACAGTAGCAATAAAATATGCTTCTAAAATCCTTGCTATCACCTAATCTAAGCGTGGAAAGCAGTAAAGAGTTGCTACTCAGGTATGGTAGTTGTTAGCGATCTTCATCGCTTATTTGACGAAAGCTCTAATCTTTTCTCGATGAAATCACATAGTTTCTCTGCCAGGTACCCCATGAGAAGACTAAAAGATGATTAATACCTTAAGAGCACAGTCAATGATACCCCATACGTGATTTAAGCGATATGCGCTACGTTTATTTCTTGACCGGTGTTATAAAACCCTGGCTCCTATCAGGCAAAAGTTGATGCCTTTGTCTGCTGCTGATTATCGGCATTACTTATATAAGGACATAAGGAGCTCGTTGCCCAGAAGATACTTATGGAGATTGAGAAGCTAATTGAACCGAACTCCTAAATGGCTGCGAGCGCGTAGTTTAATCATATCGCTAAGAGTTTCTACGGAAGATGAGTATGTTCTTTAGTTTTTAGAATGCAATGACAAAAATATTCCTAGATATACAACACTAACGCTATTAGCTACATAAAATAGCTGATGTGCTAAACTTCACTCTTAAATACATTCAACACCGAAATTTAAAGTTGAGCTGTTGGAGAGAGATTTGACTACTAAATAGCCGCAATATCGCTAATAAACGCCATTAATGTTTTTGTTGGCAAGGTTTCAGCGAATATTCTGCAGGAATAAAAAATTGGAAAAAATCAAGAAAAACTTTTGGCATTCTATATATTTCTGTCAGAACACTGGGCGTTATTTAAGAACGATAAATTCAATTGAATTGGATTTTGTGATAGTGAACCTTAAGGATACGAAGCCAATGCACAAAAAAGTATGATTTGAGAAAACAACCATTTCAATGATATTTAAGTTACTATAATCTGCTGAAAAACTATAACTAGTTAATAGAATTTAGCCTGTTAATCCTGGTGCTAAACAATACCAAATTTAAAAATAGAGGATAAATTTATGAAGCATTAAAACTAAGTGCAACCTGACCGCCATATACTAGATTTTCTAATAAATCCGAGTTTGCAGATTAATATTTTTCTTTTTGTTTATCAAATTAAATGTGCAATTTTAATATAATTGGTTTAATTGGATAGTTAAATTATTTAATTTATAACTAATACCGCTAATTATGTTTTCATATGTTTGTATTTTTTTAGTACACAGTACTAAATTTATTATTTATAGTAATTGATAAAACATTAGTTTAGCACTATGGTCTATGAATCATATTGAGCATTATTGGTTTGATACTAATATTTACCAATTATTATAACTGGGCTTAATTTGATTTATTATTTTATGTTGGCAGTTTAGTTGGTTTTTAGTATAAGTTTCTGAAGTTAATGTTGATATATTGGTCAATTACTATTCTAAAATAAATAATTTTCCTATTTAGTGGTTGGTTATATCAGACATTAAGTACAGCTTAGTGATTATTATCGAGTAATAGATAAGTAATAGATAATAAAAGTATTAAAATATCATACTAGCATTTAATATGAAGACAGTATCTCTAATAGTACTATTTTCTATATTTACGATATCATCGTTTTTTAGCACCCTGTGAAGGTTTTATATTTAGTTATAAATATAACAATCACACTGTGATGCAATAGCTAGGTTGTTATTAACCTATCCTGGATTAAAGATCAGAAGCCATTTTGATAAAAATTGAAATAATGCGTTATAGATAGGATGTTTATCCTCGCTAGTATCATCAGCGGTTTGATATTTAGAGGTTTTTAAGTAAAAACAGATTATTTTATGGGTATTTGATAAGACAATGATAATGAATGATAAAGATCTTTCTACTTGGCAAACATTTCGCAGACTATGGCCAATGATTTTTCCATTTAAGCTGGGATTAAGTGTAGCTGCTGTTGCGTTAATCATTAATGCTGTCAGCGATGCATTTATGATCTCTTTATTAAAGCCTTTGCTTGATGAAGGTTTTGGTAAAGCTGATAATAACATGCTAAAATGGTTAGCTATCGTTATATTGGGATTAATGTTGATAAGAGGGATGTCAAGTTTTATCTCTAATTATTGTATTGCATGGGTTTCTGGTAAAGTTGTAATGAATATGCGTCGGCGCTTGTTTAGCCATATAATGAGAATGCCAGTTGCTTTTTTTGATCAACAGTCGACAGGAACCTTACTTTCTCGTATAACTTATGATTCTGAGCAAGTTGCTTCATCCTCCTCTAGCGCCTTAATTACTATTGTTCGAGAAAGTACTTATATTATCGGTCTATTTGGGCTTATGTTTTATCATAGTTGGGAGCTTTCATTAATATTAATTGTTATTGCTCTTATTGTTTCGTTAACAGTTTGCTCGGTTTCTAAACATTTTAGAAATATTAGTAAAAGTATGCAAACTGGTATGGGTCAAGTAACCGCTAGTGCAGAACAAATGTTAAAAGGCCATAAAGAAGTTTTAATTTTTGGTGGACAAAAAATTGAAACTGAGCGTTTTAGTAAAGTAAGTAATTATATGCGTCGGCAAACCATAAAAATGGTGACGGCATCTTCGATCTCTGATCCAGTTATCCAACTGATTGCTTCTCTAGCATTAGCATTTACGCTTTATATCGCAAGTTTTCCTGAAGTTATGCAAACATTAACAGCAGGAATTATCGGTGTTGTTTTTTCATCCATGTTTGCATTAATGCGCCCATTAAAGTCATTAACAAATGTTAATGCACAATTTCAACGAGGTATGGCTGCTTGTCAGACATTGTTTACCATTTTAGATATGGAGCAGGAAAAAGATGAGGGTAAATTAACATTAAAAAAAGCTAAAGGTGAAATAGAATTCAAACATGTTACCTTTAAGTATGCAACAAATGAGCATGTTGCATTACAGGATATTTGTTTTAAAATTCCGGCTGGAAAATCTATTGCTTTAGTCGGACGATCAGGTTCAGGAAAATCGACTATTGCGAATCTAATTACCCGCTTTTATGAGGTTAATAAAGGTCAAATACTGCTTGATGATCATGATTTACGTGAATATACATTAAGCTCTCTACGTAGTCAAATTGCACTTGTTTCTCAGGATGTTTATCTTTTTAACGATACTATTGCAAATAATATTGCTTATGCAACTGATGGTCGTTTTAGTCGAAAAGCAATTGAAAAAGCTGCTAAAATGGCTTATGCGATGGATTTCATTCAAAAACTGGATCATGGACTAGATACAGTTATTGGTGAAAATGGTGTAATGCTTTCTGGTGGGCAGCGCCAACGAATCGCTATTGCATGTGCTTTATTACATAATTCATCAATATTAATTCTTGATGAAGCTACATCTGCGCTTGATACTGAATCAGAGAGAGCTATTCAGGCAGGATTAGACGAATTACAGAAAAATCGAACTTCAATTATTATTGCCCATCGTCTTTCGACGATAGAAAGTGCGGATGAGATTTTAGTTATTCAGGATGGTAAAATTATTGAACGAGGTACTCATCAAACTCTACTTAAGAGTGATGGCGCATATTTTCAACTTTATAGTATGCAATTTAAACAATGATTGATAAAATATGGTTAGGTGGTTCGTGGCTATATTTTTTGCTACTACCGTTATCAATAGTATATGGTATAATTATTAAATTAAGACGTCTTTGCTATCATTTCAGAATTTTCCCCAGTTGGAGAGCGCCAGTATCTATTATTGTTGTAGGTAATTTAACTGTTGGTGGTAATGGTAAGACGCCGGTTGTCATTTGGTTAGTTGAGCAGCTTTTGTTACAAGGTTATTGTGTTGCCGTTGTATCCCGCGGATATGGGGGTAAAGCAACTTCTTATCCGCTATTAGTTAATGAAAGTATATCAATAAAGGAAACCGGCGATGAGCCTGCTTTAATTTATCGGCGAACTGGTGTGCCAGTTGCTGTTGCTCCTAAACGAGCAGAAGCATTTAAGATGCTACTTACGACGCAACAAGAATTAGATGTTATTATTACTGATGATGGTCTTCAACATTATGCTATGCAAAGAGATTTTGAGATCGTTGTTATCGACGGTGTTCGTCGTTTTGGCAATGGTTGGTTGCTGCCTGCTGGTCCATTACGAGAGTGTCAATGTCGTTTAAATACCGTTAACGCTATTATTACTAATGGTGGTATTGCTAGGTATGGTGAGATTGGTATGCAGTTGACAGGTGATATTGCTATCAATATGTTAACCGGAGAAAAACGATCAGTCTGTAAATTAGAACAAGTTATCGCAATTGCAGGAATTGGGTATCCAGCTCGCTTTTTTTCAAGTCTTGAGCAAAAAGGGTTGGTATTAATTGCGAGATACTCTTTTGCTGATCATCAATATTATAATTTTTCTAAATTAACAACCTTAGTAGCTGATCATCAAACATTATTAATGACTGAAAAAGATGCAGTAAAATGTTTTAATTTTGCTCAATTAAATTGGTGGTATTTGCCAGTAAATGCTCAACTTTCACAACCAGGTGCAAGGAAAATTCTTTTAGCCATTAGTGAATTGCTGGAGATTGGTAAAAATACTTGAAATAATAACGTTATTATGTTAGTTATAAGTGGAATTAAACTGTTAGAAATGCAGTGATATCATTTAATTAGCTTATATAAATATTCATATTTTAAATATGTAATTTCTTAATAATAACTCTCTGATTATCTAGTATCATTAAGTAACGGCGACACTAATTGCGTACTTTCTGAGAAAAAAGATTTTGTACTATTTAGCTCTCTTTACAAAGAATTGGTTCTTTAATATGAAGATAGACTAAAGAAAACATCTAAATATACTTTGCATGAGTTATACTTATTTCTGGTATAAGAAATTTCGGAGAAACTGACCAGTATCCTACTGGTTAATTTTATGAATTATTTAAACAACAAGAGATGACATACTATGAAAAGTCTACCATTACAGGTAGACAATAAAGTAAATATTATCGTGTAATCCATCACGAGTTCATCTGTAATGGTGTCTATGACACCTGATATGGGGTAGGGACTCATGTTGATGAGGAACTCGAATCTAATATCGTTAGATTTTAATGATTATTTGCTACACTGAACTATACATAGATTGCTATTCTCAATTTTGAGATTAAAGTTCATAAGATTAGGGATCGTATAGCAGTAACGGAATATACCTCAACAGTTTGTGTTGCCATCATCTTATCTAAAATAGGAAAAAGTAACGAAGATTTACTACCATTCCTTCTACCTGATAGGAATGGGTCTACCGGTGTTTTTTACGAAGCTCTAGGCTTTCTTGATGAGAAAGGAACATGGGTCTTTCTGCCAATCCTCATTAGTAGACTAAAACAGCAATGGCTTGAATAACATAAGTAATGATAGCCGTGTAATTTAAGGAATGCGAGATACGTTTATTTCTAGGCTGATGATATATACTGTTTTATGAGGACAGTTAATTATTTTTACCTGTTCCTTCATTTTATCGACATCACTGAATATAGATATAAGAGAAATCAATTTTGGTAAATGTGGTTATCAAAAGTTAGAAGCGAATTGAACTAACTCTTCAATACTCTACAAGAGTGTAGCTTAACTGTATCTCCTAGGCTTGTAGCTACGGAGATGGTACTCTTAATTTTTTAATGCAATGGGAAAATATTTCAGAATACGCAACACTAACGTTATTTAATGCACAAAATACCTTATTTTTACCTTTACTTACTTTTTAAAAGTAAAGAAACCGAAAGTTAATGGTAAGCTTCTAAAGCTTTGAGTATCAAAAAGCTGCTATGTAGCTAATAAATTAATTAATATTTTTGGCAGGTTTTTAGCGTATCCTAAAGCGATGAAGAAGCTGAAGAAAGAGCGAGGAGAATGGTTGAGCATTCTATGTTTTTCCGTCAACGTACTGGTGTCAATAAGAATGACGAATCTAATTGAATCGGCTTTTGCGCAAAATAGCGAGACTACGAAGCCGACTTGCTAAGCGCTGAAGCTTAAGAAAAACAACTATTTCAATCCCATTTAATCTGATTTCGTTCTCCTCAGGAAAGACGGAACCATCTAGGAGAGTTGATCTTGTTGACCCTAAGTGTATCAACACAACGTTTGATTTAAGGATGGAGAATAGAATTCATGAAGCCTTAGAGTGGAATGTACCCTAAGGCATGATACAGTAGATTTACTAATAACTCTCGTTTCAGTTTAATATTAGCTTTAGAGGATTCTTATTAACGTGATGAGCACTATCTTATCATAAGAAGATTATATTAACTATGATCTAATAGCAGAAATAAAATATTTTTCTTAAATTAAATATTTTATTATCTTCATTTAAGTGTACTAAAGTTGCAATAAATGGCTTTAACTAAAGTAAATAGTAATATGTTTTACTTTAGTTTTTGAATTTATTTTATCGTTTTAAGCTTGTTTCTTTGCTCTTTGGTTTCTGATTGTTGTCCCAGCTAAATTACGAATTAATAGTGCAAACTGCAGATCAACATCTTCAGGAATAGAGAGATAAACTTTATAGCCATTCCCTGGTGCAACTTGAATAGATAGATTTTTTTTATCAAACAACTCAGTTAAGATAAATTGAGTATTACCTGCTGTTGTCATTAACTCTAAATTATCACCTAGACTAAATTTATTTTTTACCTCCAGTTCTGCTAACCCATCTTTTCGTTGACCAGTGAACTCACCAACAAATTGTTGGGTATCAGAAACAGAATAACCAAAGTCATAGGTTTGGTATGCATCATGATTATGTCGACGTAAAAAACCTTCAGTATAACCTCGATGAGCTAAACCTTCTAATGTGGTTAATAATGTAGGATCAAAAGATTTTCCTGCTACGGCATCATCAATTGCCCGACGATAAACCTGAGCAGTTCTGGCGCAATAGTAGAAGGATTTGGTCCGACCTTCTATTTTTAATGAGTGGACGCCAATCTGAGTTAAGCGCTCAACATGTTCTATTGCCCGTATATCTTTTGAATTAAAAAGATATGTGCCGTGCTCATCTTCAAAAGCGGTCATATATTCACCGGGACGTTTTGTTTCTTCAATTAAAAAAACTTTTTCTGTTGGTTGCCCACTGCCTAGTATTGGCTGAATATGTTTCATTTTAATTGGTTTGTTTTGATGAACAATATTACCAATTGCATCTTCTTTTCCTTCTTGTACTTTATATGCCCAACGGCAAGTATTAGTACAAGTGCCTTGGTTAGGATCACGCTTATTGATATATCCAGATAGTAAGCAACGACCAGAATAGGCCATACAAAGCGAACCGTGAACAAAAATTTCTAATTCAATATCAGGTATTTGTTGTCGAATTTCGATAATTTCTTTAACTGATAGCTCACGAGATAAAATAATTCGACTTAATCCAATTTGTTGCCAAAATTTTACTGTTGCCCAATTAACTGCGTTTGCCTGAACAGAAAGATGGATCTCCATTGTTGGAAATGTTTCTTTCACTAACATGATTAGGCCAGGATCGGATATAATTAAAGCATCCGGTTGCATTTCAATCACCGGAGTAATATCATGAATAAAGGTTTTTAACTTAGCATTATGCGGCGCTATATTAACTACCACATAAAAACGTTTTCCCATTTCATGGGCTTCTTTAATACCTGTAGCTAAATTTTTACGATTAAATTCGTTGTTACGAACACGGAGGCTATAGCGAGGTTGTCCGGCATAAACAGCATCAGCACCATAAGCAAAAGCATATCGCATGTTCTTCAGGGAACCTGCGGGTGAAAGTAATTCTGGTGTAAACATAATAAGTTCTCAAATTAATAACAAGTCAATACTTAATCTTAATCGAATAAGTTTTAAGTAGCTAATTCTAACATCTCATGTGATGAGATTCAAATTAACCAACGAGCGAATTAATAAAATTTTATTAATTAATTCCTACTGATAACCTAAACAGTATACTAAACGTTAAATTTTTCGCTCTTTTATCTAAAAATTTTCGCTTGCAGAGAAAGTTTTATATGGTTATCAATGATAATGAGATCTGTTACAATCTGATAATCCCAATAGAGGTTATTTAATAATTTATCATAGAAAAACTTTAGTTAGATGTTTGGATAATTAATTCAATAATTGAAATTCAGGTACTGTTAATTTAATGGTTTGATTTGATCATGTATATGATAGACAATTTAATTGATCAGTTTAAAGTAAATATTTTCTGTTGTAATTTTTCGATAATAACGGTATTAAATGGTTTTAATTCTAGTGATCACTTTACATGGATTAAATATGAGTTTACAGATATAATTATGAGCAGTAATATTTAAGCCAAAAAAATAATTAAATTCTTCATTTTCTCTGTACTATGATAGTAGTTTATTTAAAAATTGCCATAATTGATGGCAAATTGATATGCTATCCACTGTACTTGGCCAACATCAGATTCGGTGGAATCTTTCACTTGATTGAAGAGACGGTTACACCTATATAATTTGAAAGCTAACAGCCTATAAATAATTAATTAACAGTTTCTGTAATTTAGGTTTATCTTTATAATTACAATGAAATAGTTATAGCTATCACAATTCATGCATTTTGGTTTTTATAGTTATAATTTAAGGATAAACTATCCTAGTTTGTAGGCTACTCTTTTAAATATAAATAGAGTGAGTAGTAGCTGATAATTTTTGGCAATGAGCTTAACAAGCTCATAATATGAAAGAATATTTAACTAATATTAAACTATATTGTGCTGCATCTTGTTATATTAAGAATAAAACTGCTGCTGTAAAACATAACTCTGGATAGTCAGAAAGCTGTGATAAATAAATTAAAATATTCTTTTTTCTAGTAAACTATGTCATAGTTTAACTTAATAATCAAGATTAGAAATCAAGATTAGAATTTAAAATTCTCATATTAAATAAAGTAATATTTAAAGTAATTTTTATTAGCAAATCTACAGTAATAACTATTAACGCCTAACTTAATTTATTATATTAAATTAATATTTTTAAAAAACGAATAAACTAAGAACAAAATGGATAATTGATATAAAAAGGGATAATTGATGTAAGTAATTTATTAATTTTTGTTTTAGTTAAAAAATAATATATTGTTATGATGGGGAAGCAGCTTAACAAAATCCTGTATTTTTTTTTGAGATCAACGCATAAAATATTTAATTATGTGCCTATAGAGAGATATCTATCTTATAGTCTGTCCTATATATTAATTTTTTCTAGGGTTTTGAAGCTGGCTAATTAAAATTAGCATTAATTTTAGCTCATATATCGGCTCGAGATTCGCACCAGATAACAAAATTACCAGTAGTAAGTTAGTGAATTCTTTCAAGAATATCTTTAATGAATTTTAGAAATTTCTAGCTAATAAAACGTATTGATTAGCACTAGTAGTAATGAGAATATGATCAGCAGTAAACTAGTGATATATTGTTAACGATCAAAATTAATATCAACTTAACAACTGATTTTTATCAGTTGGATTACTAATAATTTCCCAACTCTATGATCTTGGTTAGTACCTAACTGCTTTTTAAATAATATTTTAGGTAGTAGTAATTTCTATGGTCTAAAAAGTCTGCCCATGTTATGATCAATAATATAAACTTAAATATGTTAGATTTTTATTGAAAATTTAGTCGGCAGATCATTTTTTTATTTTAGGGTATTAATAATCTAGATTACTGTATGGTTAGTATGATGCAAAATATCCAATTACTGGTTTTGTTAGTATTGTTCAGTCAGTATTTAAGCAATTAGACTGATACGTAACTTTTAATTTGTATTAAATAGTTAATAAAACTTTGTTTAAAACTTAATCTAAGTTCTTTAGTATATAGTAAAATGATTAATAGGATTGAGAAATGAAGATAGAAAAGTTTACTGATAATACCTATAAAGTGTACTTTCATTAAATTTTTGCAAAACTAGCGCTTTGGTTATTAGATACTTCTGAAGTTTGTTAAAGAAAAATAAACCACTGGAGTGATATAAACTATTAATAGTTTACTAACAAATTAAACCTCCAACAATTATCGTTTTCTAAGAATTCATGTAATTTATCAACATTACTATTACTTATAACCAGATGGCTAAGTATGCCAAAATTGATGCAATAATTCTCATTAATATGGGTTGAAAACGTAATAATCTAGATTTAAAGATGGGATCTTTATATCCTAAGTAGACTTTATTTTTATGCTTAAATGGAAAATTAGAATAATGCTTAATGGAGATATATAATTTATAAAGGAAACTAAGAAAATCAGATATAGATAGTAGCGTTCTCTTTGTGGAGATAATCAAAGATAGTTGGATTTTTAAGGTTTATTAAAATATTTTATCTGTATCAGAAAAAAGGTATCAGTTCCAATATATGGGTCCACTTAATTGAATGATTATCCAATCTATCGATTAATTACATTGTTAAGTATGTAGCTTTTATTAAGATTAAAAGAAATGATTATTAAGACTAATTATCCTTAATGATTAATACTTAAGGAGTCATTAGCAGATTGCTATTTAGCAAATAATAAAGAAAGAGTGAATGAATTTATCTTGTTTATTAATTCTCACATATCAGAAGATAGTATAGTTTTTAAATAATTAAGTTTAATTTAAAATTAATCTTTCATAAACTGCAATAAAGTTTTACTACCCAATATTGATTTTAGTAATTTCTGATTATAGAAGTTATCTTTATTTTGGTAAAAAAGTTTCGGAGATGCTGACAAAACCTACTGATTAATTTCGTGGATGATCTCAAAACAGAGAGATTCTATTCCATAGAAAAGTCTTCCCTACAGGAATCTATAAATGAAATATTATTCTGATCCTTTGCATGAACTCATCCGTAAATCCTACTAGGAAGTTGATAGACACTTCTGTTGAGTCTGAGATCGAAGGTCATACTGCTTTAAACATACTCAATATCGACTTATTGAGAGAGGATGGATTCCGTGCGCCAACCTAATGGTTTTTGCTGCATTAAACCATATAAAATAACTGCTGTGTGGATCTTGAGACTAAAGTGCTTAAGGTAATGGAATATCAGCGGCAACAGAATATCCTTCAATAGATTATTGCTGCTGCCTTTATCTGAACCGTGCAAAAGCAGCAAAAAGTTACTCTCTTAGTTGGACAGCTGCGAGGCAGCTATACCGCTAATTTTACTAATCTATGTAAACGCTTCTTAGTAAAAAGCGCATGATCTCTCTGTAATACATCAGTAAACTGAAACAGCAATGACTTGAAGAGCATAGGCATTGATGCTTACGTAATTTACGTGATATGTGTTACATTTATTTCTTGACCAATGATGCTATATACCCCCCGTCTATCAGGGACGCTGATTGTCTTTTTCTGTACTTCATTTATCGACACCACTGAATATAGACGTAAGAAAAAACCAGTTGTGTAAAATATGATTATCAAGAATCAGAAGCGAATTGAGTCAAACTTCTTAACTTAAGAGTCTATAAACCATAGATCTCAACTGTCTCTCCTAGAATTTCTATAGGAGATGGGATATCCTTAGCTTTGAAATACAATAGCAAAGATATTCCTAAATATGTAGGACAAGCATCATTAACACAGAAAACTGTTAATGCACTTCTTTCACTCCATAAATGCATCAAACTGAAAGTTAAGGTGAACTGCAGGAGATTTGATTAGCAAAGAGTCGTAATGCCGCTAATAATCTATTGATATTTTATTGGTAAGTTTTTTAGTGTATTCTGTTAGTCATGAAGAAACTACAGAAAGATTAATAAGAACAACGAATTTAAATTATAAATCAATTTTTGCGACACTGAGACTACAAACTATCGTACATAAAAGAGCTGTGCAAAATAATCATTTGAATGGTATTTAAGCTTGTTCCATTTATTCAGATGGGCTGAAATCCGTTAAGAGGATTTTATGACCTTTCCTGTATAAAACTGGGTAGCAAATAAGATCTAATTTAAGAATGCATAACAGATTTATGAAATATTAGAACAGAAGTTGATTATCATACATTAGATTTGCTAACAACTCTAGTTGACTTAGCGACAATCTGTCAGATAATCTTGATTCATGTATTGAAGCAACTCATTTCACTTTATCCTGTAAATATTATCATACTGAACATAATATTCACTAGGATATTCATTTTATGGTTACAGCGATATCATTGTAAAATCCCCGATTGCATAAAAGGATTTAATAATTTTATTGAAAGTCATCTAGCGAAAATACATCACAAGATAAATGCTTTAGTTGTTTGTCATTTATGTTAAATAACTTGACTTTATGGGAGTTAGTGAATGAAATGACATTCATTTAAAACAGCGTTTAGATAGACGTCTATGCTTCTTTGCTTCAGAAGTGACAGTTAACATAATACATTAAGTGGTATTGTTAAAATTAATGAATATTTTCCTAAATCCTTTAAAGAGAGGTGTTATATCTCATAGAAAAGGTAGAAAATGCAGGAGAAAAGGAGATAAAAAAGAACGAATCTCACTCTTAATCGCTTGAGATCAAAAGAGGTTAAGTGAGTGATGAGATTGTTGAAAAGTTTAATGCAAAATTTATTAGCCGCTTTCTTAAGCTAATTATTGATAAATAGTTGATCTTTTACTGGATGCAGTAAAATTTTACGAAACCTTTATAAGTAATCATAAAATTAGTTACCATAACCTAATAAGGTTATGTGTGAGCAGAAAGTTATTGGTAAGCAATTTCAGATTTAAAAATGTAAAAAGTTATATCAGAAGATTATAAGGATAGCTGAGTAGCTTTCATGGTGTAAATTCTTTATTTACTAAATTATCCAGCTTGCTGAAGATTAATTGAAGCTATAATAATTGAAATGCAGAGATGTTTATAGAAATTACTCTACTAGTAAAATAACAACCTTTGCTAAAATAAGCTATTTATTATATTGAATAATTATTATAGTATTAAAAAGTTATTAAATAATAAGTTGAATATATATCATAACTATTTTTATTGATTTAAATCAATATTTGAGGTTTTGATTCGTGGAGCAAGCCAAAAAAGATATTTATTGGATGAAAAAAGCTAGTTTACTAGCGCAAAATGCGCAAGCAAAAGGTGAAATTCCTGTTGGTGCACTATTAGTACATAAAGGTAAATTAATTGCAGAAGGTTGGAATCATCCTATTTTAGCTCATGATCCATGTGCTCATGCGGAAATTTTAGCTTTGCGGGCAGCTGGTCGATATTTACAAAATTATCGATTACTCAATACTACGCTTTATGTGACACTGGAGCCTTGTATTATGTGTGCTGGAGCTATGATCCATGCGCGTATTAGCCGTTTAGTATATGGTGCATCCGATAAAAAAACTGGTGCCGCTGGTTCAGTTATTGATGTTTTTAATCATCCTGATATGAATCATCGTATTCTGGTATTGGGAGGGATTTTAGCTGAGGAATGTTCAGCGATATTAAGTAGATTTTTTTCAACAGCGGCAACCAGAAATACCAGATAAGAAAGCATAGCTTTGCTAAAATAAATCTACTAAAATCTCTTAGTAAGGCAACTTAAGCAGAAGTGAAAGATAATACTATTTAGTAAAATGACTAGCTAAATTAATCACTACTTTATTTTGCTACTGATTCTAGAGAATAAAAGAGGATCCTTTGCAACTAGTTGCATATTTTGATTTATTTTTTATTCTGCAGATAACCCATCAAGCTTTGGTAATAACGCGAATGTTTTCAACATACCGATAAGCTTCATAGCCACGTGCGTAACCGTAAGTTAATTTAGAAAAATATTTTTTCTTGCTTAATAATAAGAGTTTGGCTTTAACAGCTAACCAGCTATCTGGATCTCCATCTTGAATGCGTGTTAGTTTTCTAGGATCAAGCATAGGTCCTAGCCCAATATTATAAGCTGATAATACAAACCAAATGCGATCATCAAGCGTAATAGTGATTGGTAAGCGCGAAATCAGATATTATAAATGAGCTTCACCACCTTTAATACTTTCCTCTGCATCTAGTCTATCTGACGGGCCCATAGTTTTTACTGTAGGTACCGTTAAGTATCATTAAACTACGAACACCAGTTGGTGATGTGGCTAGCGAGTTCCAGTATGATTTCTGTCAGAAGATCGCTGCTATTAGGCGCCAATCTATATTTTCTGCATATTTTTTAAATAAATGTTTATAGATTGGCTAAGTTTTATTAATCGCAGTCATAAAAAAAGCGTATCAAAATAATCAAAAGTAGCAATATGACTGAAATATTTTTCATCTAATCGGGTTAAAAGTTCTTCTTGATTGCTTTCATTAAAGAAAGCTAACATTGCTGAATTTAGACTATTATCTTTTGAGCGTTTCATATACCAATTAAGGCTATGATTGTCACTAACATTAAAAGCGACAGCAATATTTGGATGAATACGTTGCTGCATAGCGACGACAATAGAGTTTTCTAAGGTATAATCAATTTTTCCTTCAGCTAGTAGTTGTAATAACTCAGTCGTATTATAATGAGTGATTTCTTCCCACTGAAGATTTGGATATTCCTGTCTTAGCCGTTGTATCGTACTAGCGTCTACTGAATCAGTAGCAACAACAAACTTTTCTTTCATATCAATTAAAGAGTGTGGGCGATTCATCCTCTTACGATAAATTAACTGCTGGGAAACGGTATAGTAAGCAGGGCCAGCCTGTGCTTTATCAAGGCGATTCTTATTATAAAGAAGTCCTGCAGTAATAAAGTCACTATTATCATTTTCAAGATTATTAAGAAGTTGATTAATATTTAAATATACGTTGATACGTAGTTTTACGCCAAGGTAATCGAGCAAAGCCTTTAGTCAATTCATAATCAAATCCGCTTGCTTCTTGTTTATCGTTAAAGGACATAATGGGTGAATTAATAGTACTTACACGTAATTCACCGCGAGAAATAATTTTCTTCACCTGATCTTGCTTTTGGTTTTGATACTTATTATTAACTGCAATGATGCCAAGAAAAATTATAGTAACAATAACGATAATAAGATAATAAATTCTGATTTTAATCAAATAGTTATATATTATTATATAAACATATTATTTTAATTAAATGACCAAATTATGATTAAATTTTTAAGAGGTAGACATTTTTAACAAAAAATAATTTATAATTTAATTTAATTTAATTTATTTTACTAATATTTATTATTTCTTGATAAGTGAAAACTATGTATGCAAATGATTTTGTAAGGGTTTATGATGATTTATAGTACTCTTCCTGTTTTTTAATGCACATCTTTCAGTATAATAGCTTATAAGTTAAAAAAATTATTACTAGAAGATTCGTCGGTGACTTGCTCGTCTTTATTATTAACTTTATCATTATTAATGCTTTTTCTCTACGCCACAACAACATTGATCATCGGTTATTAACATTTATTTTGAATATGTATACTTTGCTAAACTTGTTGCACTATTAAATCAGGATGATCGACAAAATTTAGTTGTTCATTTTATAATTAGCCATTATTAACCTGTCCCATAACTTGCTAGTTAGTTATTATTATTTACAACCATGGCTAGTTACTATTCATTATGTTCTATAAAAGCATAAGATATTGCTCATAACTGTTGATTATAGCTTTTTCAACATAGTCCGATCATTAAGATCATCTTGTTCTTACTATTTGGCAGCGGTAAATTCAGAGATACCATAACGCTTAACTAAAGTAGACATAGGCTTTTCGCCTATCTGAAGAATAGCTCTGATTTTAGGTATTGTAGTCGTCTGACAATTAAACCTCATCATCATGATATATTAGCTTAACTATATCTATCAGTAGTCGTTTTGCAATAAAATGCTTATGAACCGAGGCTTTATATAATAATCTGTGATCAGACAGATATAAATGTAGTTTTAATTTTTAATTAAAATTAAATGAAATAAGTTTCATTATGATCTAAATTTACCTAAAATTTAATGTTTATTTCATTAAATTATTCAATCTGTTTATTGAAACCTATAACTATCGTCAATTAGAAAAGTGATAAAATAAATTTCCAATATAAATTGAGACAATTAATTATCTAATTTTTAGAATTTAATTCATCTAAATAAATTATGCTAATAGGCAATATTTAATTAAAATTAAATTATTAAATTTGATATAAAACAAAAAAACTATTTTAAAGACTTAATTAGTGTACTTTTTACATTAAATTTCAATAAGTTAATATAACTTTAAAAAGTTGGAATATAAACTGCGTACTATATTAGTAGTTATTGAACTTATTTATACCAGACTAAATAATAGAGAGATATTCTATATAAATCAGAAATAATGCTAAAAATAGGTATATCTATTCGTCTAGATGAGTGATCCGTCTATTAAGAATGTTATAGAAAGTACTATGATCTGAGCGTAGTAGCTACGTTTATTATGGAATACTCATGATCTTAGTGTCGTTTTATATACTCTGCAATATGTTAATTTTCAGGAATTCAGTTAGATAGCTCGGATAGAATCTTCTAAAAAACGTAAACCGGCCGAAATCAGGAAGAGATATCAGGCGACTTAAGGGATGTTACACTATCTGTTTATTCGAATCGCTTTATTACCCCCGCCTCCTGAAATTAATAATAACAGAAACCGGCTGAATTTTATGACTGACTGTTTACAAAGAGGAGAGTCAAAAACGTCCTACTCATTCCAAAATTTTTTTTCAATATAGAAAGCATTATCTACTTTTAATTAGGATTATCCGGAGTTTTTAGCCAACTTTCTAGGATTAAGTTAATGATGCTAGATTACAACTGCATTGAGAAGATAATGTTAAAGTATGCTTCCCGATAAATTCATAAGCTATAGGGGCTAGAAATAATTCTTATATTATTTCGCTTAACTAAATTGATTTTTCACTATTATTAATGACATCTGAAATAACTTTCTTGAAATACAGTCTTGAAATGCAGTAAAAATATCAACTCATAGACCAAGGATAGATATCGAGCAAAACTTACTTGTTGAAATTGCTCTATTTTGGTGCTCGGACCGCTACTGTTGTTCCTCTTATGAATGATGCTCTAGTTGTTTTTACTAAATCTATAAGTTAAAAGCCTGCAGTTCATGTGACGTAAAAACTACCGAGCAATAGTTAGTATAGTAGGTTCATATTTTACTTAACTGCGACTGACAAACATTACTTTTATTATCTCCATCTTCTTTAGCTTTTCGAAAAAAACTGACTTTTTGGATACTGAATGCTCTGTTTTGCATTGCCATACAAGCTATGCTCTAGTGGGCACGTAAAACAAGATATTAAGATAGCTATCTTACATCCCTTCTGCACTTATGTTTGATAACTCAATCAACATTAGTATGTTTATATCTACATCACTCGTAGTCAGTTTAGATATTAAACATTCTATATGAGATTAATCTGTTTTTCAAAAAATAGCGATAGAAATAATCTAAGCAAGTCCCTATCATCTGGCTACTGCATTACAACTATAATTTGATAAGTCCAAGTGTCTTATTTTCTTGTGCATATATCCGCCACAGAAATTAGTGACAGTGTTACCTGAAGGCATAATATAGAGGTTACTGAAAAGGGGCTTTACTAAAAAGACGAAATGGGGGACGTAGGCGGCTCCGTGGAATAGGATAAAATATCTTTAGGATACGTTATTAAACGCCTCGGTATCCACATTAAAATTTTTGTATTACCGAATGGTAGAAGTGTTGTAATATCATTACTATAATTATCTAACTAAGTATACCGGCAGTAGATCCTAAAACAGGAAAAATGATTGGAGGCTATATTAAAATCATATTCCGGCTATACATTTTAAAATGGTGCGTTACTATAGTTTTATTGAATCATAAGCAAAGCACATTATTACTAAAAGCCAGAGTTTGTTATTTTCTTATAAAATAATTCTTTCTTACAGATTCGTATAATGCATTATGTGCTTTGCGATAAGTTACTTTTACTGACGCTCAGCTTGGTAAGCAAACAGGCAATGAATTCTTGTTAAAAAGAATGAATAATAGAAAAATGAGAGTTATTAAACTAAACCTAGAGATTAAATATCGCTAAAATTAGTCAATTAGGTTAAAGAATACACACTCCAATGAAATATAACTTATAATAGACTCAATTCAGTAAATTAATTTTATCTTCTTTTAATAAGAAGGTCTTTTCCGTTTCTCTTAAAAAATAATTTAATCTTCCAACTATTGAATTTTGTTAAATATCGGTAACACGCAGAGTAAGGTAAAATTTATAAAATTCACTACTTTCTTCCTCAATATGGAGTGAATGGCGAGCAGTGGTTATTTAATAAAGTATTTATTGCCGCTTAAGTGTAGATGAATATTATTTATTCTTCTTGCATTATTTATTTTAATTAAAATATTACTTTCGATTTTCGTGATTTTAAAATTATTTTTCACATAACAATCATCTTAGAAATTTTTTACTAAAAGGCAGGTAAAATTCATTACTAAAGAAAAGTTCGATTACCATATATGATATGAATAAGTAATAAGAAAATTTATTTGAATAAGTAGTATTCTTTCTGTTCTTATGTGAACTTGAGATGATGGTTTTATTAGTTTTTATGCAATTATTAATATTAACATACCAGATCAATCAAAGTTTAGATCAATTGAATAATTAAGCGACTAATAAATTATTAGTAAATCTAGTGTATTGGTAGTCACAGGCTCTGCTCCACTCTGATGCTTTATAAATCTATTTCTATTATTAAAAAACATTGTTTACCAGTAGTGTTAACAGGTTTAGCCATCTAGATGATTTCAACATTCTAAGTAAACGAAAGAAATAGCTTAAATAGTATTGAAATAGTTATTTTCGAACTATAGCAATCTGTTCGTACTTCAGCTTCATAGCTTAACACTGTCACGCAAAAGCTAATTAATTAGATTAGTCATCTTATGAGGCAAACGCACTGATAGGGAGATATAGAAAGTCAATAGTTCTTCTCAATCTTTCTCCAGCATCTTCATCGCTCCATAATACTTCGCTAAAAACCTTACCAACAAAATATCAAGGGATTTATTAGTGACATCACGACCCTCTGCTAACAAGACTCCCGTACCTAACACTTAACTTAGGTACTGGATGCCTTTGTGGAGTAAAGCCAGTATATTAATTATTTGTCTACTTAACAGTATTTTGTGCTGCATGTTCTGAATATCTGTACCATCACAGATTCTATAAACTAAAACACTGTCTCGGATAGCAAGTCAAGGAATATGGTTAAGGCACATTTGCTAACGGCTATCTAGAAGATCGGCCTAGTTTACTTCTAACTCTTGATAAGCATCTTTAACTGAAACGAGCTGATTACGTCCATGTGCACTGTGTTGTCGATATAACTAGCAGGTAAAAAGAGGGGGATCAGCTTCTCTGAAAGAACAGTCCCCATTAACCAAGAAATAAATATAAATCGCATATGCTAAATCACGCAGATGCAATTCATTGCATTGTTCAAGTCAATTGTTATTTAAGTTTGCTGATAAGCAGATTAGAGAGGAACCTATGTTTTTCATCAAGAATCATCACAAAGTTTTATAAAAATTATCATACATATTGCTCTCGCAGATATAACAATGATAGCAATTCTTCACTATTCTGCACGCCTTAAATAAGGCGGCAGCAATAAGCTATTAAAGCATATTCCGTTGCTGCTAAGATTTTAGTATCAACATCGCAATACCAGTTTGTATAACTTATGGTAACAAATAACCGTTATGGAGAGCGCCTATATGATATCATTTTTAACAATATAGCGTTAAGTACATTAGCGTAGCATGATTTTAAGCTTACACTAAAAACAGGGGGGGTGCCTAGGCTCCTCCCCTGTTAGTATTACGTATTAGTTCATGTAAGGGATAACAGGTAATATCTACTTTCGATAATACTTGTAAAGTATAAATTTTTCATAATATATTATTTCTCTGTTATTAAAATCATCTACGAAATCAATCAGAAAGATATGCACTATCTCTAAAATCCAATACACTAGAAATGAGCATAATTTCAGAACCTAAAACGACTAGAGCTAAAATATTTAAACTAAAATTGAGCTAAGTATTCTTCATTATAAAAATAGATATCCGACTTTCTTTAGAAGAAAGAACAAAAATTTCTATTTTAATGCAGTCTACTACGGTTCTGAATCGAGTAAAATTTGGATAATAAGTAATAAAACTGATGATAAACTGTAGATTGATATTACTAATACAAGAATTCTATCCCAGAAAATTTAAAAAGATGATTTATAACATTTCATAGAATATTAGGGTAAAATTGTGGTAAAAAGTAGTTATTAGGATTAACTTTTGTTCAAAGTTATATTAAAAAAATGAATGGTTAATTCTTATTTATTAATTGTAAATTTGTTGATGTCTATGGTTTTATTATTTAATTAGTATTAATCGCAAAGTGTAAATAAAAGTGTAAATAATATCAAATTGGTCTAATTACATATCATAATAGCCGCAAGAGTAATTCAGAAAATATGGCATATTATTATAGCTGGGAAGCTAAGTTATATAGATTTTCAATAAATGAAAAATAAAGTTAATAACCATTTTTAGTTTTTTTATTAATAGATTGTAGTAAATCTTACAATCTATTATATCACTGGATATTTTAAATAAATCTATTCTAAATAGAAGAATAGATAACAAATTATTGCTACCTAACTTGTGAAAATATGGAATATATATCTGATAATGCTTCAGATAATCCACTTTACTAGTTGAAAATAGTTGATTTTATACTAATCGAGATCGAGCAAATAAATAACAAACGTATTTAATAGGTAAAACGATTCAGTTAATTAATCCATAAAATTTTTTGGCATAGTATTTTACTTAAAGTGGCAGAATCAACTATCATAAATCCAACATAAAATAATTGATAATTTAAATATTATAGTTCCAATTCCTTCGTCCATTAATCCTGCTATTAGGATTACGCTATGAAAAGCAAGTTCAGATTATTAATGTTAAAGAAGCAAACGCTAAATATTTATGTTAACAATAGAAAGTGATAACAAACTCGATTGTTTAGTTTAATAAAATGCTAATTTGCTTATGTATTAAATATTGTTTAACACAAGTTAGAATATTAATCGATATTGAACTACAAATTTCTTCGGGCAAATAATAAGAACAATTTGTTTTAAGTAGAAAATAAATAAAAGTAGTGTCAATTCAACATTAAATAGCAAGAGCGAAAATAAAAGATACAACTAAAAAGTCTTATTAAATTGATAAAAGCGGAGAAAACCTGCAATTACAGTGCATAGATTAGTAAATCTACTATTAGTAGACTATCCTAGTCTGTTGACATTATTGTGTATACGTTTAACTACTAAAGTAGTAAAGGTGATTACCGCAGAAAATAGTATACATAATTAAAAATTCTAGTAAAAGATAAAATTAATTTTTATTAGTAATTTGCATATCAATGGAATGGATGGTATGACATTTTTACTGAAATAGAGAAACAACAGTTAAGTATTCTGGTTAGTTTTTAACTGCATATGGCTCTAATTTCTGATGCGATAGCGGTAACATAAAGATAGGAATGAAGTTTTCTCACTAAGGCAGTTGATCTTGATATCCTTTATAAGGGAATTGGTGTGAAGAGATTTTACCATATCAACTTTCGTTTCTAATAAAAATTAGAGTAAAGAAATTATCAGCTACAGTATAATAATGCTTAGTTTATTAGAACAGAATGTTATTATAGTGCGCAATTTAATATTAATCTTTTAATAAATAGAAAAGTACTACTGGTAAGAAGTATTAACACGAGCAATTCATATGGAGATATTCCCAGAACTAAAAGCTTTTATTGCAATTAACGACTATGGGTTTTACTTGAGTAACTTTTAGAATCTGAATTGTTTGGTGATTCTAAAAATTTTATATCAGAGCAATTATACATCATGATATTGTAAGGTCTATTTCTTGTTGCGCAAGGTTGACGCTATTTCTTGATGAAATGCTAATATTCCTTATATCTTTCAAGTGAAACTATTATCGGTTCTGGAAGAGAACCTAACGTATGTCTTTTAAATAGTAATTGTGATTTGGATATTGATTTTAAATTATTTAAAAAACTTATATCGTAATTTAAGAAAAGGCAATAAAAAATAAATTTTTATAAGATCTTTATTACTGTTTGAATGTGATAATTATCAAAATTCCTATTTTTAATTAGGGTTTGGAATGGGAGTATTTCTTTAATAAGGAAATTATTGCTAAGGAAATTAATAAAGCATCATAAATCTTTTATGTATAGGCATTGAAGTATAAAATAAAATATTTAATAGGGGTAGCGGGTAGCCCAGGTAATCTAAGGTGATTAGTGAATATTATTGATGAGTGTGTTGTGTTAACAACATCACCGATTATTGATGAAGCATTAGTCATTCAATCGCTGGAAAGCAAAATATTGCATTAGCTGCTGTCGTTGAGACTTAAATCAATTAGAGTTTAATTATATACAAAAATTGTTGTAAATAATAAAAACAATATTACCTATGCAACGTGTATAGTAGGTTAAAATCTAACTGAGTTTTATAAGTTAATTTAGTCAAGAAAAACTTTATGCTAATAATTTTAAAGAATAATTTTTATTATCTCTGGAGAGTACAATTTTATGAATCGAACGCTGAATATTGCACTAGCACAATTAAATTGGTTGGTAGGTGATATTGAAGGCAACTGTGAACGCATGTTAAAAGAAGCTAAGGATCAACAGTTACAGGGAGCAGATCTTATCCTGTTTTCGGAATTAGCTTTAACTGGATATCCGCCAGAAGATTTACTTTTTCGGCCAGATTTTTATCAACGGTGTACTAAACAGCTTGATCGTCTGAAAGACGCTAGTCAAAATATTGCCATTGTCGTTGGTCATCCATGTTGGAAAAGTAGAAGATGTTATAATGCATTGTCATTTTTTTGGCAATATCAGATAGTAGCGCAATATTTTAAGCAACAATTGCCTAATTATGGCGTTTTTGATGAACAGCGTTATTTTCATTCAGCTAATGAAACTTGTGTAATATCTTTTAAAGATTATAAGTTAGGTTTTTTAATTTGTGAAGATGTTTGGTTTGATGAACCAGTTGATGCAATTAAAGCCAAAGGTGCAGATGTTTTAATTATCATTAATGCTTCACCTTATAATCGTGAGAAACCACATATTCGTTCAACATTGCTAAAATCCCATTGCCAAAGAACTCAATTACCAATTGTCTATTTAAATCAGGTTGGTGGACAAGATGAACTAATATTTGATGGAGGGTCAAAAGTATTTAATAGTAAGGGTAAAGTAACGCATTATTTAATGCAGTTTGCTGAACAAGTTACCATATGTAAATTTAATGATGTTGAACCGTTGTCACTGGACAATATAGTAAAGACTTTATCACCCATCGCTCAGATTTATGAAGCATTAGTCATGGCAACCCGTGACTATATTAATAAAAATGGATTTTCTGGTGTTATTTTAGGACTATCAGGCGGAATTGATTCAGCTTTAACTTTAGCTATTGCAGTAGATGCTTTAGGAAAAGATAAAGTGCAGGCTGTAATTATGCCATTTAAATATACAGCTGAAAGAAGCATTCATGATGCTAGAAACCAGGCATCATTATTAGGTATTGAATTTACAATAGTATCTATTGAAGCTATGTATGATGCATTTATAACTAGTTTATCGCCTTTATTTACAGACATGCCTCTCGATACAAGTGAAGAAAATTTACAAGCTCGTTGTCGAGCCATCATTCTGATGGCAATATCAAATAAGCGTGGCCGCTTAGTATTGACAACCAGTAATAAAAGTGAATCTGCAGTAGGTTATACCACTCTTTATGGTGATATGGCTGGAGGTTTTGCGGTACTTAAAGATGTACCAAAGATGCTAGTATTTGAGCTAGCAAAATATAGTAATAGGATTTCACCAATTATTCCTAAGCACGTAATAGAACGGCCTCCTTCTGCTGAATTAGCCCCAGGACAACGTGATCAGGATAATTTACCTCCTTATCCTGTACTGGATGCGATCCTGGAAGGTTATATTGAACAGGATAAATCAGTCAGTGAATTAGTTGCGGCTGGATTTGATGAAGTAATCGTACGTAAAGTAATTAAGTTAGTTGATATTAATGAATATAAACGACGTCAGGCACCGATAGGTCCGCGTGTTACAATTCGAAATTTTAATAAAGATAGGCGTTACCCAATTACTTCAGCTTTTGGTCGTAAAAACTGGTAATATTAGGATAATTTAATGAAAAATTGATGCAATTATCAAACTGTTTAATTTAAATAAAATAAGATAACCTTTAAAAGATATTAGCATAACTGGAAATTGACAGTAAAGGAAGTAAAAGGGTTTGGAAGTCAAAAACAGGTTATACAGAACTTTATTATGGGATTAAAATATATGGTTAATTTTTTATAAAAAGTAAAGAATTGAAATAGTTGTTCCAGACTATATTATAGTTAATCGTTTGAAACGATAATATAGACTACCACAAACGGAGAAATTGCTAATGGATAAAATTTTGATCATGATATTGATGATGTGATTGATGCTTAAAACAATGAGTAGCATTAAGAAGTATTTGATTTTAAATAGTAATAGATTGTTGCAGGTTATTAAAGAAGTTGATATGGAAGCTGTATTTTATCCTACTTTTTACTGCTTACCTAGATTTTAGTGAGAGTTTTAATACTTATTGTTCATTTCTCTTAATAATTTTATTAGAATAAAGAATTTATAGTGAATATGACTAATATTTATGGTAGTATCAAGTGACTTTTTATTTGGTAAAAGTTCATATTGATCTTAGAAGTAATAATGCATATTTTCAACATGCATCTGCTCTTTTAGTTTTGATAGCTTAACTCCACTCATTAGATCTTGATATTATAATACTATTTTATAGTCTATTTTGTAGTCTATTTTGCTCTGTTAGATTATTATACCAAACAGCACTGAAAGCCCATGATAAATTAGTTAATTTATCTTTTACTGCATTCATTAGCTAAAATATGAAGTCTGCGCAATCCTCTATGATGTGAAGCTAACTT
>JBQMRR010000030.1:0-34321 GCA_052174495.1 Arsenophonus sp. NC-TX2-MAG3 | reverse complement strand
CACTGAGCGCTTGATTCTGAAGTAAGCTAAGGTAAATTAGTTGATGCTTTTCGTGAAGTTAGTATTTATAAGCCCAAAAGATTTTCCAATTAGGATATTTTACTATGAAAGAGGGCTATTTTAATAACTATTTTCACTAGCAGATCAAAGTAAATTACTTAAATTTGTTGATTATCTTTTGATAAGGTGGATTGAATTGAATAATTAAAAATTAAAAAAAAGATTCGTACTTCGCTTAATTGTCTACATCGATTAAGAATAATTCATTTTTATAAAATGATAGTCATCATTTTATGAACACCGAATCTGTTTTTTGTTTTAGTTGTGATGGGGGTGTAGTGCCGATGATCTATAGAAAGGTAAATTACGTATGATCCATAATTGTGAACCCGTGTCATTAAAGATAACTTATAATTAACTGGTAGAGAAATAATGATAGTAATAAAGATGAAGCAGAAGGCGAGAGCTATAAAATAGTGCTCTTCTAGCTGTTTATCAACACTTACGTGAAATATATTCGAGAAAAATTATTTTTACTGATGATTTGGTTTATATCATTGAAAATGGAAATTAAATTACACATCTGATAGATAGTGAATAAAATTAGTCATTTAGTATACCAAAAGTGTGAGAAATATTATTCCTAAAATGATTTATCATGAGCAAATTGCATCTGTTTACTTAAACAGATGCTATAGTCTATTTTCTTGGATAGGTAAAGGAGTTCCGGCTTAGTATTAATATTCAATAAAGTCATGAATCACTACTTGATATGCTGTTAGAATAATAGCAGACCATAATTAGGATCTATTTAAAGAATCTGACATTTTTAAAGCAATGGTAAACCTTTATCAATGTTTAAACTCTCCAATAGATATTGGAAAATTTTTACCATAAATTATTAGTAAAGAATCATTTGATTATTATAATTCTTTATAATTAGATTTTTAAGTTAATTATAGTTTTAAAATGGTTACTAAAAGCGGAAAGTATCGTATTTTTGACGAAAAAACGATTAATACAGGTATGCTAATAATTTAGTGATAGTCTTCAAAGTTAAAAAGAAAAGAGTTACAACCATTACTGATATAAAGATTTTTATCTTATAATCTCTTATTCTTGAAAGAGTAAATTAGATTGAATACTGAATCGATTGCAACACTGTTTAAACTTTTTAAATGGTTAAAATACAATTAATTATCGATGCCCCCTGAAAATATAAGTCCAGAAAAGGGAGCGACTTATAAAATGATACGTAGGTTTTTTAGTCAACAAAAGAATGTATATAATATTATTATTTGAAAGGTTTTATCCAAGAAGATAAATAGTTAAAAATATAATCTACTGTCACTTAAATTAAACGTTACCTCACTATGGTAAGAACGGGCACAGCTAGGCTGTTTCGTGTATATTTATGATTTGAATAGTGTTTTATACTATGTGTTATATAAATTTTTTCAGGAATTTAGCTACTTAATGCCTCAGGATAAATTTCATCTTAAAAATCATAAATTTAGTAAAATCAGTAAGATAATATGCGACTTCATGTGTTAAACCACTAAACTATCTGAAGATTTTTATAGACCTTTTTCTCGAAATTAATGATGAGAGACTGATTAATTTTTTATGACACCTAATAAAGAAGCCATGCAGCAATGTGTCTAACTCGCTTCGGTTCAATTTTTTCTTAATAGGCAATATTATCCACTTCTAATTATAATTATCCTAGGTTTTTAGCAACATCTAGAGAAGAGGCCTCCAAGCTGATGACGTTGGAGATATAACTGCATTGAGACAATGGGTCGCGAAATATGCTTGTCAATGAATTCATCACCTATAGAGAGGGATACGAATAATCTCCAGCTCCTTTTTAGGCCCTTGTGATGAACCAAAAAATAACTGAGCAGATAAATTTGAAACAAATGCGGACAGAATGAGAATTTCTATTTTTCTGACAATATATCCAGAAAGTAATTTACCTAAATGTATATCCTTAAGATCAACTAAATTGGTTTTCAGCATTAATGATGGCTGAAATAAATTTCTTGAAAAATACAGTAAAGTATTAATTCTTAGGCCCATCGCTCTGTAATGCGAGCACTTTTTTCTGTAACACTTTGTATCATAGAATTTATCTGGTTATCGCTACTGGCGTTCCTCCTCCTAAATCTTATCACAACTGTTTTCTGCTAAATTTGTAAGTCAAAAGTCTGGAGTTCATATAGTTTCAAGACTACCAAGTAGCAATTAGAACAGCGAATTCATATTTTATCTAACTGTAACTAGCAATACATTACTTTCACTATGCCCATCTTTCTTTAATTCTTTTCAAGAATAACTGACATAGCCTCAGCGCTTTGTTTTGAGCCCACAATGATGGGGCCTATATTTAGAGCAAGTATGCAAACAAGATATTAAAATTGGTATCTTCTTTGCCTTGTACGCTTGCAGTCGATAACTCAATAAATATCCGTATGTTTATCTCTCTATCATTCCTAGCGATCTAGATATTAACATACTATTAATGCGTACCTATTATTCAAAAAAAGATGATCGAAGCAATCTGAAAAGATCCTGTCATTCGTTTCTGCGTTATAATTATGACCTGATAAGTTCTAGTTATTACTGGTTTCTGACATATCCTCTTCAGGAAGCAGTGACAGCGTTACTTGAACCTAGAGCAGTACGGATGGTTAGTGGAAAATGCATTTCGCTAAAAAGACAAAAAAAGTAGCATAGCGTAAAATATACCTTGGTTGCTTTCTATTTTAAAGTCACAATATCCACTTAAAAAGTGCGGCATTATCGAGGGAGGGGTTGGAGTGATTGTATATTTTACTATAAACCACTAAACTAAACAATATCAGGATAGACTCCTTATACAGGAAAAGATGATCGAGTGCTATAATTCCTCATATTCCAACTAGTCATTTTAAAATACTATGTTATATAGATTTTTTTAAATAATAAATGAGGAGCACTATTATAAAAGTATATAAGGCTAAAATAAAGGATCATAAAAACTGGAAAATCGAAGATTACCATTTTGATGAAAGGATTCCTGCGCATGAGATTTGTTCAAATGCATTCTGTGTACCACAACAGATTACTTTTTATTGATACTTATTTTCTTAAACAGGTAATAGAATTGTTCTTATAAAGAATGAATAAAATGAAAAAATGATTTTTATTAAGATAAAGATATGATTAATTTTTTAAAATTAGTACAATAGGTTAAAAAAAATACAGATTCCAAAGGAATTTTAATTTTCAATCAGAGGTAGTGAGTAAACTAATTCTATTTTCTTTTTAGAAAGAAGAATGGTTTTTATTTTTCACTTAAAGAGCGATTCAATTTCTTAATTATTAAATGGTATAAATTATTTTTATATTTTAATAACTAGTATTTATAATAGTAGTGTTTACAACAGATATGTTTAAAAAGTAAATTAAGTATTGTAATTAAAACTAAAGTAATCGAAAATAGTTATTAAATAATAAATTTGTAATTCAATGAATTATTAGATAAGTATCCTATTTAATAATTAGATTCGTTTTTATGCTGTGTAAGCATGTTTGCATCTTTAAATTAAATCCTATTTACCATCAAGATAAATAGCTTAAACTCCCTTAGTCGGTTTCCTACTTTTCTAAGTAGGCCTGTAGTAGTTTCAATACTATTGAAAGGATTGTTTTTCTTGAATTACACTGGCTCGAGCATCGGCTTCCATATCTTAATACTATGACAAAATCCAATTCAATCTAGATTTATCTTTTTTATTGACAGCCCAGTGCACTAACGGGAAATTGTAGAATGCCAGCCCCCTTATTCTCGCTCTTTTCTAGAATCTTCATTGCTGAATGGTACGCTAAAAACTTTGCAAGAAATATAAAAGAGGTTTATTACCGATATCATAGCTCTCTGTTAACTGGAACTCCATCACAGCTCTCACACTTAACTTTTAGTTTTATACCTATTGAAAGTAAAGCGGTCATCACATCAGCTATTTATTTTTGTGTATCCAATAACATTGATGTTGCGTATCCTGGAATATCTTTACCATTTTATTCTAAAAACTAAAACACTATATCTCATAGTAAATCAGTAAATATGGTTAAGGTGCACAACGTTCGCGGTTATCCAGAAGTTCTGGCCCAGTACGTTTCTAAGTCTTGATAAGCATTTTCGACCGAAATAAGTTTATTAGCATCCATGCAGTGCCGCCAATAATAAGCAGTAGACAAAGGCGATCAGCTTACTTAACAGAACGTCATATGCCTTCAGTGCAGAAATAATGTATCGGTCAGTATTCCTTAAATCACGCAGCCATCATCATTGTTTATGGTTTCAAGCCATTGCTATTTTAATCTTCTGATGCTACTTTAGCAGTAGTTATATTAATTTCTGGTGATGGAGTTTTTTTAATGTATTGGCCATATCCATCTGATTAATTTTGTATATGATTTCAATAACAAAGAGATGATATTTTATTAAAAGTTTATCTTACAGATCTTTAATAAAACAAATATTATTTGTAATCCCTTGCATTAACTTATCTATGGATCTCATCCGTCATCCGTAACGGTTTTATGTGCTATAGCGAACTATATTACTAGAGACTATTATTGGTAATAATAAGATTAAAGTGACTAAGGTCAGAGATCGCAATCAGAAATAGAGTATGTTTCAATAGCTCTTGCTGTCCCTTTATTTAAAGCGTGCAAATAGCTAAAAGTTGTTACCATGGTTTGTAACTATTAGGTATCTTTACCAGTGATTTTTGAAGCCCATGAATCTACTTTTCGATGAAAGTAGATGATTTTTTCCCAGTATTATCATCATCAACAGACAGAAGCAGCAATGGCTTTAAGAGAATAGGCATTTTCGTTAGCATGATTTAAGCGATACTGACTGATACGTTTGTTTCTGTACTGAAAGGTACAGATCGTTCTATCAGACAAAGTATTTGTTTTTGCTTGCTGCTCATTATCAGCAGCACTGCGCATGGACATAAGGAGATAACTGCAGTCAAGGATGGTTATCTAGAGTTATAAACAAACTGAGTATAACTTTTTAATGGCTAGAAGACACTTTTCTTAATTGCATCTTCCAGGGTTGCTACAGGAGCCGATGCCTTTGGTTTTTTGAGTATAATGGTAAAGATATTTCCGGGCATCTAGCACTAACGCCATTAGCTACACAAAATAGCTCATGCGCTACCTTTATTTCTAAAAAGTATGCAGTACCGAAAGTTAAAGGTGAGCTGCTGGAAAAGTTTGCCTATAAGAGAGTCGCGATTCTACTAAGAAAACCTTTAATGTTTTTTGCAAAGTTTTGGTATAGGGTATATATCCCTATACTAATAAAGAAGCTGCATAAAGAACGAGAAGAGATGCTAACAGCCTATGTCTTCCTTTCAGCGTGCTAGGCCCATCAATAAGAACGATAATTTAATTTTGAACATCGACTTTTTCGAAAAGTGTAAGGGTATGAAGCTGAGGCGGGAAGAAATGTATGTATTAAGAAAAGCAACTCTTTTAATGCTATTTAAGTAATCCTCCTCATTTGCTAAGAATAGTTAGAACGAGCTAAATAAATTTAGATCTGCTTAATTCTAGTGATAAACAACAATCTAATTTAAGGATGAAGAAAAGATTTATGAAGCATAAAAGCGAGTCTAATTATTAGACACAAGAATTACTAATATTTTATATTCTTTGAAATATATATTACGGTTAAGAAGTTATTTTGCACAAAGATAATTAGCAAAAAATGCGTTATTGCCATGTAATCGTTATTGTGCGGCCACCTGAATATTATATTTAATGATCAAAACGGCTCTATATTGTTAGCAAAATTTATTAATTTTTTGCAAATCGTTTATAACGATACTGTATTTTAGTTATTGTAGTTTTAAATCATCTTCTCTAGGTCAGATAATTTAGTAAATAAAAACCCTATATCAAAAAATCTACTTAGCCATCTTTATTAATCGACTGAGATAACTTGTTCATATTTAAAATGTTAAATTCTTTATATATAAATCTTTAATTATCAAACTTATTAAACAATGGTCACTAATTTCATACTCGGTTGGTAAAGGTTTTCATGCAATTTAACTCCCTTCGAACAAAGGATGGACACTTATAGATAATTGTTTTAAGAAAACTCTATTAACACATTCTGTATTAAACTCCTTAAGAATCTTATCGCTCACATGACGCCTATCGATCTCATGAAATTAAAAGCGTATTCATTCCTTTTTATCTCTTCCTTCTCTCGTGTTTTCTACCTTTCCTATATGAAAGGTGACACTTCTATTTGAAAATCATAGAAAAAATGTTTTGTTAATTTTAAAATATACTTAGTGCGTTTAACTTAGCTCTCACTGATGAAGTAAAGACTGGTGATTCAATCTAAAAGCTATTTTCAATAAATCCCTGTTTATTTTATTGACTTCCGTAATGTAAAGCTATTCAGCATATATCGAAGATAACTAAATCATTTATATTTGTGATCTAGTTTCGTCACAGAACTTTTAATACGATTGTTAAATATTTTTCTACGATTTGGAATTTTGCAATGATATCGTTGTAATATTAATAAATATCCTTAATAAATAACATGTTCACTATGACAATATGGTAGGATAAAGTGAAATAAGTTGTTTTATTCCATGAATCGACATCATCTCACAGATTGCAATTAAGTTAATTAATGAGATCGAACTTTATCTTCGAATGGAGTTAGGAAGAATCTCTTTGATCTATATGGCTGTTTATTTTTTATGGAAACCGCTCTAGCAAAAATCCTTTTTACAGTATAAAGGATTTCTATAATAACCTTTGTGAATTATAGTCTCAAAACCTACCTCCTGCTCGTGCTAAGGTAGAGGATGTTATTAATGCTATTTATAAGGATACTGATGCGATTATGTTATATTGCAAAGTGCAAAATACAAATATCCTATTGAACCGGTAAAATTATGGTGACTATTTATGATTGTTTCGGTTCTTTCTTTAAGAATTTAATGAAGAAATTTCTAATCAATTTTTTATTTAAAGGCGTTATATTGCAAAATTAGGCAAAAAAATTGCATCTGCTGATAATTTCTATCATGTATTTATAAGCAATTTGCTTTAGAGAATAATTTTGATAAAAAGGTGATGTTGTTATTATAGTTTTAGGCGTATTAGTGCTAAGAGAGATAAAAAAATATTTTATCTATCTATATATTATAATTCTGTTAATAAGAATAAATTCATCTATATAAAATAACTGGAATTTATTTTTTAAATAAAGTGATAATATCTCTAATATTTATAGTTTACAATCAAAAACCTATTAATCATTTTTCCATCGAGTATTTATTTAAGTGCATTCTACTATCTCAAAATTAATATTTTCACCTAAAAAGCTCATAATCTGTATATTTATAAGAAATAACTATTATATCTCGTTAATTTTATTTATACCTGGCGTAAAATAATTAATAAAATAACGCAATTAAATAATTAAAAGTTGTTAACTACTTAACTAAAACGAACAAAAACAAACAAATTATTATCTTTTTTAATTTTATTAAAATTTTATCAATTTTAAGTAAAAAATATACTATTAAGTACTAGTATAAGAATAAGTAAGTATTCTTCTAGAATTTAAAAAAGATCTAATAATTTAAAATTAAAGACAGAAATTTATTCTATGTATTGCCAGGAATGTGCAATACTTATCTTGTTATTTGAAGATTAACTAATCTAGAGGGTAATATAATGAAGTGTATTAAAATTGTACTGGGCTCTATCGTTCTAGCTTCTGGTTTATTAGCAGGTTGTTCAACCAGTAGCCAAATTAACAAAGTGTCCTCAGATTTACAAACGTTAAACGATAAAGTCGATCAATTATCCAATGACGTTCAGTTATTACGTATTGATGTTCAGACTGCTAAAGATGAAGCTGATCGTGCTAATCAACGTTTGGATAATCAAGTTCGTAACTATAAAAAGTAATCTAATTATATTTAACGGAAGATCACTCGATATACTAATAAGGCACCCAACTGGTGCCTTATATTTAATAAAGCAACTAATTTTTAGTATTACTATTATCTATTTTTTAGTAAAATACTATTTATATAAAATTATAGTAAATCTACTCATAATTTATCACATTTAATATTATTTAAGTCTTATTTATCTTTATCGGTATTCCTGAGCGACGTATTATGGCTTTAGAAACTAATTTTTGACTAATACCAGGTTCTTGTAAAAACGTCTTAAACTCATTGCTATATACTAACGGTATTGTTTGCGGATTTTCAGATTTCCTTCTAGATAAAGGTTGATGAACTTCGATGTAATAGCTATTATCTGGCTCTTTAGAGTATTTAATGGGTTCATTAATTACCTGTACACGAGTTCCTATTGATATAGAAGAAAATAATGCTGATATATGCTCAGGTCTTAAACGAATACATCCGGAACTCACACGTAATCCAATACCAAAATTTGCATTAGTACCATGGATAAAATATTGTCCTTTATCATAAGATAAGCGTAAGGCATAAAGACCCATAGGGTTATCAGGCCCAGCTGGATATACTGTCGGTAAAATAACGCCCTCGGCAGCATAACGTTTACGAATACTCGGTGTCGGTGTCCAGGTTGGATTTTTAATTAATTGACTAACTGTTGTTACCATTTTAGGCGTATTGGCACCTAATTGCCCAATACCGATAGGGTAAACAATGACTTTATTGCTTCCTTTTGGAAAATAATACAGTCGTAATTCGGGTAAATTAACGATGATCCCATCACGTTTAGTTGCAGGTAATAACATTTGTGATGGAATAATCAATGTTTTACCAGCCTTAGGTAAATAAGGATCGGTACCTGGATTAGCTTCCAACATACTAAGCAAACCTATCTGAAATTGACTTGCAATAGCTTCCAGTGGACGCCCATCATTAGTTACTAAATAATGACTATTTTCTCCAATTAGGCGTGCTGTAGTAGTGGATGGTAATGAGTATTCAATAGCACTAACATTAAAAGTCAGCCCGCTTGAAAACAACAATCTGATAAAAAATAGAATTCTCTTCATACTTTTTCTCCTAAGGAATATATAAAATTCATCGGATAAATAAACGTTGCTTTAATAATATCAATAGTTAACTATTTGGTTCTAGATCATTATATAAACCTTAGTCTTCCAACACTATTCATAGTAAGGAAGGCTATGAGATATAGTTTAAAGCAAAAATATAATGATAATTAGAATCTATCTTCAACAACTACAACATCTAAATTAGTGTTACTCTTTAAGCCAGTAAAGAGGAGAGCTTCATCTACTTTTACTGAGTATTATCCATATTTGAATTTACCGTTTCTAAAGAACAAAAACGAGATGATATTAATTATTATAATTATATTTTTCATGGGTTTCTGATGACGCTGTCGCTCAATCAAGAAATTGCAGTCGGTTTCTTTGAAAAATATTTTTTCTATGGTTAATCTACTGCGGTAGCGGAGATCTCATCCTTCCATGCGAGTTTTTAAATCTAGTTATATATCTTGATTTGTTATCGATCGCTGTTTATACAGGCTCAAGTAGAAATTTGTGTGAAATGAGGGAGGAAAGAACCGAATTCAAAACCATAAAGCATTTAAAAATCTACGATTCTGATTATCACGTAGATATGAAACGTCTTCCTTAAATGCTAAAAACTTCAAGATGTTATCTTTCAGTAAGTATATAGTATCTCACTTAATAAGTTTTTATTTATCTTAGAATGAGCACTATGATATAAATATCAGTGCTACGCTACTTTGTGGATGTTCGTGATCTGGTACTATTTTATTTTGCTATATGTTAATTTTTAGAAATTTATTTAGACTACTAGAGATACCTTGAAGTAAATCTTATAGAAAGTATAAATTTATTAAATCAAAAAGATAACACGGTATTTTACATATTACACCGCCTATTTACTTAAATCGCTTTAAATTTTTTCTTCTTGAAATAAATAATGATAGATCAATTAAATTTTAATGATATCTAAACGAGGTTATACAGCAATGCGTCCGACTCAGTTTTTAATTTTCGATACGCAAGTATTATCCCGCCTCTAGTCACAATTATCCTGGGTTTAAGCAATGGCCATAGGCTAAGTCAATGATACTGGATAGAATGCATTGAATGGAAATGAATAAAAGTATAATTCCTAATGAATTCATCACCTATAAGGAAATTAAGATAATCCCCCCCCCTGTCTTCTTCATTCCTAGAACAAACACAAAGATAACTAGATCAATAAATCTGACGAATTCTGACAGGATAACAATTTCTATTTCTTTTATAAAATACCTAGAGACTAATTTAGTTAAATGTATATTACCAAACTAAATTAGTTTTTACCATTAATGATAATTGGGAATAAATTTCTTGAAAATCATGATGAAAGTGTTAACGTTTGAATAGGTTTATCTGTATTGAACAGATGCTTGCCCTGCGGAGCAGTTGTGCCATGGGTGTTTGGCGGCTAACTACTATACCTCTTCTAAATTTTTTCATAGCTATTTTACTAAATCTCTAAGTTAAAAATCTACAGTTTATGCGGCGTTAAAACTACCGAGTAATAGTTAGCATATCAGATTCATGTTTTATTCAATTGCGACTGGGAACATTATTTTTACTATGCCCATCTTCTTTGGCCCTTTTTAATAATAATTCGTCGCTACTCAAATGGTCTATTTCGTATCCCTATTCATACTATTCTAAAATAACCACGCAAACAGAGTATAGAAATTACTTCTTTCTATGTCTTGCATACTTGTGATCGATAATTTGATTGATATCGGCATCTTCCATATCTTTATCACTGATGGCAGTCTGGATATTAACATCCTGTAGAGCATGAGTTGTTTTTAAAAGAAAGAGCGGCCGAAGAAATCTGGCAAGGTGCTATTATCCGCCTGTTATATTAGAGAGATGACCTGATAAATCTCAGGTTTCCTGTAGTCTTTGGCAATCTTTTCTTAGGAAGCAGTGACGGTGTTATCTGGGAGTCACAGTATGGATGTTACTGTAAGTGCACTTTATTAAAAAGATGAAATGAATCTAGTTTACCATAAAATACCTCTAGCGTTACACCTTAAACGAGCTCAGTATCCGCATCAAAATTTCAGCATTACTAAGGTAGAGAATGTTTATACATATAACTATGACTACCAGACTAAGTAGGTAGTACATCGGCAGAGATCTTATCGCAGGAAAAATGATCGGCTACTATATATTAGCCATATTCCTACGAGCTATTTAAGATGATACATTACCATGGTTTCTTATAAAATCGTAAACAAGGATCACACTATTATCGAAGGTATATATAGAGTTATAGATGATGGAGGGCTTACAAAAACGGAAATTCGTTGTTCTGATAAAAGAATTTCTGTGTATAGATTCTATAAATATATTCTGCGTGGTGATCGAGTTATTTTATTAACGCGCAGTTTAGTAAACAGGCGACGAAATTATTATAAAAATAATAGATAAAATGGAAAACAATTGTTATTAAGACAAAAATATGGTTAATTTATCTAAAATAGTGGATTTTATCAAATAATACAGACTCCAATGAAATCTTAATTTATACTAGATCTAGTAAACTAATTTTATCACCTTTTAGGTAATAAAAAGGAGGCTTTTAATCTCTCTTAAAGAGTAATTAAATTTCTTAAGCAATAATTCTAAGGATCGACGCTTCTTATCTGATCTTAATTGGTATATTATATAGCTACTTATTAGGTATTTATAAATAATAGCAAAGAATTTACAGGCCATCTTTTAATCTGAGAAAAGATTAAGCATTGGAAAACAAAAAATTGTCTGTTTGTGTAAAGAATTTGGTAGAATACCAAATTACCCGTCGATATATTCTCATATTAATGAGATGATTAAGTGATTTAATGGGCGCATAAAAGAGGAACCGAAAAGGTATATTTTAATTCCAGTCAAGAGCTTGAGATCACCTTTCATCGATATATTTTCCTGTGGAAAATCAAGCATTACTCTTACTCAGTAATGAGTAGTAAAGCTCTATTGCGGTTTATAAAAGGGATTTAAAAGTTAAATCTGAGTTATTTAAAAACCATACTATCTTCTTGGAAGATACAGTTAATTAAATGTTTAAATTATTAACTGATAATTTTTTTTTAACTCTCTGATGGACTGTTTTGATCATATAATGCAAACCCTGGCTTCTTGATGGTGTTAAATGCTGTTCCAATGACAACTTTTGAAAAAATGCTTTACTATCTGTAGTTAAAATTTCTTGTCCGGTTTTATTTTGAAAATTAATTATTACTAATGCAATCAAACCTTTAACTATAGCTGCATCGCTATCACCAGAAAACTGTATTTTTCCATCACTATTCGGCTCCATAACAAGCCAAACTTGGCTTTGACAACCTGAAACTTGGTTTTTTACTTGTTTTTGCTTATTACTAAGAGGTAATAATTTTTCTCCTAATTCAATTAAATAAAGATATCGTTCTTCCCAATTTTGACAACGTGAAAAATTACGTAATAATTTATTTGCATCAGGTAAAACTGACATTATTCTATCCTTAGATATATTTAAAAACGAATTAATCAAGTAGTTTTTCAATATATTGAAGTTTTTCAACCAAAACATCAATTTCTTCTTTAGTAGTATAAACTGCTATAGAAGCTCGGCACATGGCTGGTACTTGATAAAAATCCATTAATGGCAACGCACAATGGTGGCCTGTTCGTATTGCAATCGCATAATTATCTAAAAAAATACCAACATCATAAGCATGATGATCACTTAAATTAAAGGCAATAATCCCTTGACGCTCATCTGAGCCGTAAAGACGCAAAGAGTTTACTGTACTTAAACGTTGATTAGCATACTGCATTAATGTGGTTTCATAAGTAGATATTTGTTGATAACCAATATTAGTAACATACCGTAGCGCTTCACCTAAACCAATAATACCAACAATATTTGGTGTACCTGCTTCAAATCGCCATGGCACCTTTTCATAAGTGATATTTATTATTGCTGGTTCAGCTAACGTCATACTCACTTTATCAATCATGGCTCCACCACCTTGCCATGGAGGCAAGGAATCTAATAATGCCTTTTTACCATATAAAACACCAATACCAGTTGGTCCATACAGTTTGTGGCCGGAAAAAACATAAAAATCACAATCAAGATCTTGAACATTAATCATTTGATGCATAATACTTTGCGCACCATCCAGCAAAATATGTAATTGCGCTCCTTTTTTATCTGCACATTGACGGGCATAGGCAATAATCTGTTTTACTGGATTAACGGTTCCCAAAACATTTGACATATGAGTAAAAGAGAGTAATCGAGTTCGACTATCGATTAGCTTATTTAAGCGTTCAAAAATTAATTTTCCAGTATCATTAATAGGTAATATACGAATATTAAAACCAATCTGGCCTGCAAGGAAATACCAAGGAACGATGTTAGCGTGATGCTCCATTTGGGTAATAATAATATTATCACCTGATTTGATAAAACTAGACCCATAACTATTAGCAATTAAATTTATACCTTCCGTTGCACCTTTAACAAAAACAATTTCTTCAGAAGAAGAAGCATGAATAAAATCAGCTACTTGCTGACGAACATTCTCTATCATCGTCGTTGCTTCACTGCTCAAACGATGGATACCTCGATGTACTGCAGCATAATGATGACAAAGAAACTGCTTTTCTTTTTCTATCACTTGCATCGGTTTTTGTACGCTAGCAGCACTATCTAAATAAATCAACGGTTGATCGTTGATTGTTTTTTGCAGTATAGGAAAATCCTTTCGAATCGATGCCACTGAAAATGTCATATTAAATCCCTGTTAAGCGCTTCTGAATAATCTCTATTACTTTATTACTTATACCTTCACTATCAATAGCTTTGATGACTTCAGCCGCAAAAGTAACTATAATCATGTGCTTTGCATTATTAAGATGAATACCTCGTGAACGTAGATAAAATAACTGTTCATCATCAATACGACCTACTGTCGCGCCATGACTACATTTAACATCATCAGCATAAATTTCCAATTGTGGTTTGGTGTTAATTTCGGCTCGTTTAGCTAATAATAAATTGTTATTTATCATTTTACCATCAGTTTTAAGTGCTGCTGCTGCAACTTTAATCATACCATTAAAAATAACTTTACTTTCATCCAATGCAATTGTTTTATGTAATTGACGACTTTTACAACATGGTTGATTATGTTCAAGATAAGTTTTGATATCGACGATTTCTCTATTTTGTGCTAATAAAAAACTATTCAGTGATAATCTGCTACCTGCTCCATTTAACTTCACACTAGTATGATGGCGAAGTAATGCTGAGCCGATAAAAATACCGATACTATTTATTTCACAGTCTCGTCCTGAGAAGATGTCATTATGGGCAAAATGATTACTTTGGTTATTTTCAATGCTAAGTTTGATATGACTAAAATGACTATTATCACCAATATTAGCGGTCAATCGACTACCAGTTAAATGCGATTTATCATCAACAGAAATAAAATGTTCAATAACTTGCGATTTGCAATTAGCACCAATATCTAAATGATAGCGATAGTGACTGGTATTAATATAATCGCGGTGATTTGAACCAGAAGTAATATTTAATATATAAAGGGGTTCTTCTACCTGTTGATTGGCAGCTAATTTAATTAATAGTGGTTGAGCAGCCAGACTCTCAGTTAAATGCAGGAATATTTCATCATTTACAATAGGCGCTGTAACCTGTGTCAGTGTATTCATCATTTGAATTTGATAAAGGCCAAAGTTATCGCTACTTAGGGTAGGAATAAAATATCCATTAAACAAAACAATCTGCCAACCATCAAAGGAGATTGCCAACTGTTTTAATTGCTTAGTGGTAATTGAGTTAACTTTATCACTATTTAATTGGTATTGAGCATTAAGTATTCTTATCAACGGCATATAATAGCACTCTTCATGACGGAAGAGTGGAAAGCCAATTTTTTCTGCCTGCTGCCAATAGGTTTGAGCTTGCTTTTCTTTTGCTCTTTTGCTGGAATAAAAAAGTGTCGCAAACCTTTTTAGCGCCTGTTGATTTAATCTTGTAACTTGATGCTGTTTTTCTGCTCTTTTATTATTGGGCAATAATCCAGCCATAGCCTTGCACCTCTAGTTTTTTAGCTAATGTAAAATCACCAGATTGAATAATTTTTCCTTGATGGAGAACATGAATAAAATTAGGCTGTATATAATCCAAAATCCGCTGATAGTGAGTCACTATGATAAAAGCTCTTTTGGCGGTACGTAGTGAGTTAACGCTATTGGTCACTATTTTTAATGCATCAATGTCAAGACCTGAGTCCGTTTCATCTAAAATACATAATTCAGGCTCTAATGCCGCCATCTGTAAAATATCATTGCGTTTTTTTTCTCCACCAGAAAAACCGACATTGACTGATCGAGTAAGTAAATCCTTCGGCATATCAAGTAGTTCAATTTTATCTTTAATAAAATCTTGAAAATCAAATCTATCTAACAGTGACTGCTTACGATACTCTCTAATGGCATTAACAGAAGTTTGTAAGAAAAATTGATTACTAACGCCAGGAATTTCTATTGGATACTGAAAGGCTAAAAATATACCTTCACCTGCACGTTCTTCTGGCGATAACTTAAGCAAGTTTTTATTTTTGAATAGAATTTCACCTTGCTCTATTTGACATTCTTTACGTCCTGCTAGTGTTGCTGATAAGGTACTTTTGCCTGATCCATTAGGCCCCATGATTGCATGTACTTCACCTGCTTTTACTGTTAAGTTTAATCCGTTAAGAATTTGATTACCTTCAATACTGACATTTAAATTTTTAATACTTAACATTTCATTAGCCTTTGAATAACTCAATATTCTTTTAATAGAAACCATTAACCCACACTATTTTCCAAGCTAATTGCTAACAATTTTTGCGCTTCAACGACAAACTCTAATGGTAATTCAGAAAAGACATCTTTACAGAAACCATTTACGATCATAGAAATAGCATTCTCCTCACTAATACCACGTTGTAAACAATAAAAAAGTTGATCCTCACCAATACGAGATGTCGTGGCTTCATGTTCTAACTTTGCGCTATTATTTTTTACCTTAATAGAAGGAAAAGTATGCGCGCCACATTTAGTACCAATTAACATAGAATCACATTGGGTATAATTTCTAGCATTTTCGGCAGTTGATAAAATTTTTACTAAACCGCGGTAACTATTTTGACTGCGACCTGCTGAAATCCCTTTGGAAATGATGATAGAATGTGTATTCTTACCAATATGGATCATTTTTGTACCGGTATCAGCTTGTTGGTTACCATTGGTTAATGCCACTGAAAAAAATTCCCCAACTGAATTATCTCCTTGCAGAATAACACTAGGATATTTCCAAGTAATAGCTGATCCTGTTTCAGACTGTGCCCAGGACATTTTAGCATTTTCACCCTTACATAAAGCACGTTTGGTGACAAAGTTTAAAATACCAGCATGTTCACTTTTAGCACCTGAAAACCAATTTTGTACGGTAGAGTATTTTACTTCAGCATCTTTATGAATAATAACTTCAACTACAGCAGCATGCAGTTGATAGCTATCACGTACTGGAGCAGAACATCCTTCAATATAACTAACGTAACTACCTTCATCAGCAATCAACATTGTGCGCTCAAACTGACCGGTCTTCGCTGCATTAATACGAAAATAGGTTGATAATTCCATTGGGCAACGAACTCCCTTTGGTACATAAACAAAGGTCCCATCAGAAGCGACAGCAGAATTCAATGTAGCAAAAAAGTTATCCCGATTAGAAACGACCGTACCAATATATTTTTTTACTAGTTCAGGGTATTGTTGGATTGCTTCACTGAAAGAGCAAAAAATAATATTCAGTTTTGCTAATTCAACACGATAAGTTGTTGAAACAGAAACAGAATCAAAAATAGCATCTACTGCAACTAATTTTTCATCACGTACTGGTACGCCAAGTTTATTAAACGTTTCTTCAACTTCTGCAGTCAGGTAATTATTATTATTCTCATTCCCAACCTCTGTTCCTGAATCGGATTTAATGTGACAATTATCATTGCAACTATTACATGATGGTGCGGAATAATAACTATATTCCTGATAGTTTAAATCAGGGTAATAGCCTTTAAGCCAGTGCGGTTCTTCCATACCCAACCAATGTTCATAAGCTTCTAAGCGAAATTGCAACATCCAATCAGGTTCATTACGTTTGATTGAAATGGCTTTAATAACTTCTTCATTAAGACCTTTAGGTAATTCATCCGTTGCAATCTGAGTAAAAAATCCCTCTTTATAACGATGTTCCTCTAACCATTGTTGAACATCATGACCAATTTCTATATTAGACTGTAACATAATTTAATTCACTTAAATACTAAAGCTTTCACCACAACCACAAGCGTGTTGAGCCTTAGGATTATTAAATTTAAATATTTGATTAAGTCCATCATGAACATAATCAACCTCAATACCATCAATAAATGGCATTGCTTTTAGAGGAACAAAAAGCTTAGCGCCATTGTGTTCAAACAGCAAATATTCTTGGGTTGGATTATCTATCAATGCAATAACATAACTAAATCCTGCACAACCTGATTGTTTAATCTTAAGAGATAGTCCTTGAATATCAGGATTTTTTTTCATTAATTTATTAATTTGAACAGCCGCCTTATCGGTCATGGTAAGGCCTTGCCAAATTGTTTTCTTCAAAGAAGAAGTATCGACGTGCTCTGTCATTAGTGACCTCATTAAACTAATTTTTTAACTAAATACACTATGAATGTGAATGTAACTAGATTTTTTTTTCTTTATATATGTTAATGATAGCATCTATCACTTTAACTACTTATTTAAGTTAATATTTTTATTAGAGTGTTTTTAGCAAAAAGTAGTATTTATTTTACTATTAGTTGTTCAGAACAGTTAATTTATTAACTATATCAAATTATTAATTAATAAAATTAACTTATATATTCAATAATATTTAAAACTTGAAAAATAAAATATGGATAAACCATCGATTTATTGTCTTTCATTTATCTTTAATTAATAATAATAAAATTATGGTTGTTATCAATCGGAAAACACAATTTAGTTTTAATTATTCATTTGAATACTTTTATTAATAAAATTTTTGCCAACGACCAAAATAAATCGCATTATATATGCTACGTATTTTTTTGAAGATACCAGTTTAATAGGCTAGCTATTTGATTTAATATCATTATGTAGATCCTCGACGCACAAGCTCTGTTCATGACAGGATAGCTATTGAGAGATATAATTAAGAGAAATTAGCGCAATTCCACTATTATCTGTTGCCATTGATAAACATTCAATTTAACTGATCAGTAAATTACCGTTAAAACCTTAGTCTTTTAATATATCATGATATTAGTAATTTTTTAATTAATGTTCACTTTGCATTTATGTACTGTTCTCGACAAAAGTGCATATAAAATAAAACTTGGTAATTAATATTTTATAAACAATGTAATTTCATTATCATCTAATTTTATTAGTTAAAATATTATTAATCATGTAATAGATCATTGATAATATCCCATTCGTAATTTTTATAATTAGGCCAGTTTATGGAAAAAGCACAATCCCTTAATGATTTACCTAAATTTATTTTAAACATAATTGCTATTTTATTGATGATAACAGCATGTTTTTTGGTATTGAAACCGTTCATACTTGGTTTTCTCTGGGCTGGCATGCTGGTTATTGCAACCTGGCCATTATTCAAAAAGATTGAAAGTAAATTGTGGTATAAAAAATGGCTAGCAAGTATAGCGATGACATTATTAGTAATTTTATTATTCGTTATTCCTTTTGCAATGCTAATTAGTGGCATTATACAAAATAGTGGCCCACTAATTGAATGGGCAAAATCGCCGTCTGAAATTAGATTACCAGAGCTGTTATGGTTAAAAAATTTACCATTTATAGATAATAAACTTTTTTATGGTTGGCATACACTGCTATCTAATGGAAGTAATACATTAATTTCTAAACTACAACCGTATATTGGAGAAGCAGCTAGCTGGTTTTTAGCGCAAGCTATTAATACTGGGCGTTTTATGTTTCATCTTATCGTAATGTTACTATTTACTGCATTACTTTATCTAAAAGGAGAAAGTGTTATATTAAGTATTCGACATTTCGCCATTCGACTAGCAGGTATGCAGGGTGATATCGCCATTCTACTTGCTGGTCAATCAATTCGCGCTATTGCATTAGGTGTAGTTGTAACCTCATTAATACAAGCAATTATCAGTGGTATTGGTTTAGCTTTAGTAGGTATTCCTTATGCTGAAATATTAACAATTCTTGTCTTTGTATGTTGTGTTGCTCAACTTGGCCCATTATTAATTATGGTCCCCTCTATAATATGGTTATTCTGGTCAGGCAATACCAGTTATGCCATTATAATAATTATATGGAGCATAATTGTAGCAACAATGGATGGCGTATTGCGCCCCCTTTTAATAAAAAGGGGAGCAAATTTATCAATGATACTTATTTTTATTGGTGTAATTGGTGGAATTTTATCATTTGGCGTAATTGGTCTTTTTGTCGGTCCAGTCGTTTTAGCTGTCTCACATAATTTACTAACCGCCTGGATGAATAAAGTTTCGAAACCAGCTAAATTACCTATCACTTCTCTCTAAGATAGGAAGGTTTTTTGAATAATTCAGATTTAACTTTTAACCAATCTTTATAGATTATAATGAAGTTTTGCTAGTCAATACTGATTGAATGATTTATATTTATAAGCATAAAGTTAAATATATCGATGCAGAGTGATTTTCAATCTCTTAACAAGAATTAAAATGAAAGCTTTCTAGCCTATTTTCTATCATACGCTCATTATATTGTTCAATCATACCATTCGTTCAGAATGGGCGGGCGGAGCAGAACTAAGTTCTTGTTCTATATAAATAAAGCTTTGTATGCAAATAGTTGAATTCCTATTTTCTGCTGACTGAACGTTTTCGAAAAACAAAACGGTAGTCTGAAATTATTGCTATTGTTTATAAGTACTACATGAATAAGGTATGGATATATTTTGTTAAGATTAAGTAAAAAATATTAATCATTAATTGCGGTCTTTGGCTTGTAAAGCCAAAAAACTCATCCTATTTTGATGATTCATGCCTACGAAAATATGACAACGTAAAGTTTATTTGGCATTTATAGAAGAGATATTTATAGGTAAGTGTAGCTATAAAAGCAGACGCGTAGCTTTTAAATGCTTTATGCTTACGATTCTGGAATTTTATTCCTCATTTTACCCCAATTCTCACTTAAGATTTGTGTAAACAACGATTCAAGGTAGATTAAGATATAATGGAGTTCAGGAATTTGCGTATGAATTGCCAGCAGATAGATCGTAAGAAGGAGAAAACGGTTTTTAAAAATAAAATGACTATAGATTCCTGAGTGGACGACAACGTTATGGGTAAACGATGGAGAATATGATTGTGATCATCAACATCATCTTGTTTTTACTATTTAGTAAAAGTAGTTTAGATATGCTATAACGATTAGCCAAAATAGATGTAGGCATATTTGATGCTCGAGAGAGTATTACTAATTTTGGGTGCTGTAGTTACATGACGATAAAACCTTATCATCATATTTACCCTTAACTATATCATACACAGTAGCCACCCTTATCATGAATATAGCTTGTACGAGGAAGGTCTATATAATGATTCGGGATCAAATAATTATAAAATAGTTTAACTAAACATAATTTATATGGAGTTATTAGCAAATCTAGTATATACTGATAAGGCTACGTTCTATTCTGATGCTTCAGAAATTTGTTTTCTACCCATTAAATGGTAGATCGTTTATTACTACAGGATCAATAGGTTAACTTCCTTAAAGAATGGTCCAGATTTTCTGAGAAAACGGGAGAAGATTCAATACCATTAAAGGGTTATTTTTAAATACAGTGCTTTGTGCGTCAGCTTCATAAGTTCACTATCGCAAAAGTCGACTTAATTAAGATTCTTCATTCTTATGCTAAAGCCCGGAATACTAATTGAAATTTGCAGAATACTATAGAAAATCTTACTAAGAAAACATTAAAAGTTTTATTAGCAATATCACGGCTCTCTGTTATCCAAATCTCTTGAAACTCAAGCTTTAACTTTCTGTTACCTGTTTTGGTGAGTAAAAGGTAGTGCATGAGCTATTTTGTATACTTCAAATAATGTTGGTAATGCGTATCCTGGAATATCTTTTTCCATTTTACTTTAAAACCAAAGTAGGCGGTACTCTCTATCTCCGTAATAAGTCTGTGGTATATACGGTTAAGTTCCGCGTTTACAGCAGGCCATTGAAAAGTTATAACAAGTTTTTTGATTCTTGATAAGCATATTTTACCGTAATTAGTTTCTTTTATGTATATATATTCAGTTATGTCAATAAATGAAACAGAAAGCAAAGGCAATCAGCTTGCCTGATAGAATAGTATATATGTCATCGATTCAGAAATAAACATAACGCGTATCGTTTAAATCACACAGGTATCACCATTGCCAATGCTCTTTAAGCCATTGCTGTTTCAGTTTGTTTATGTACTGGCATAAAAATTATCTGCTTTTTTAAAAAAGTGCCATAAAGATTCATAAAAATCAATGGTGTAGATGTCTCGCCGTATACGCCTTAGTAGCAACTATTCACGCCTTTTGTATGCTTAGATAAGGAAGCATAAGCGAGCTGCTGAAGAGAATATTCTATTGCCGCTAAAAATTTTTAACCTTAGTTACTTTAATCTTAATATCATCAATACCTATTATAGGTTCGCTGTCACGAATAATTGTTACGGACGACGCATAGTTTCCCATCAACAAAACGGTGTTAAGCAGGTTATCACAGCATGGCTTCGTTTTTAACCTTAATAGAGCGGTGCTATCAGCTCTCTCACTGGGAGCGTTACGGATGGCGTTATGCAATGAATTAGAGATAATATCTAGTTTTGCAAATACTTATATAAGGTAGGTTTTCATAGCATATAATTTCTTTTTTATTAAAATCATTCATGAAATTAATCATCAGCAGAATATGTCACCATTTCTGAAACCCTATACACTAAAAATGAAATATGTTTATTTATATAAGAAAAATCCTTAAATTAAAATGATTGATTTAATTAATTTTGTTAATCATTTTAATTAAATTAAATTAAATTTTATTAATTTTAATATAATAATTTAATTATTATAAGTATAAACATATTAAATATTATTTAATTTAATTTCCCTGCATTCTAATTAGAATTTGTCTATTTCAGTTAATATTGTTTATGAAAATTTCTATTTAGAAAAACTAAATAGTAGTTACTAAATAATAAACTATTTACTTATAAATAGTTATAGTTTAAATAAATCTAATTAATTTTATAAAATATATAAATTTGTCTGTTATTTATTGGTAGATTGATTATGATATTTTATCTATTAATATTTAATTGTTCTTATATAACAACAATTAAATATAAATTTATATCATATTATAATCGATTATTTATCGAAATATAATTAAAAATGTAATATTTAAAATTAAACTATTCTATAACTTTTAATTAAATAAATAGTAAAATACAATAATATTGACATTGATTAACATAATAAAAATTATGAAATTAAATAAAAATCTTTAATATAACTTTATAAGTAAAATATAAGTAAAAGTAATATGCTATCTGTATTTAAAATAGTTTTAATTATTTATTACTGGTTATTAAAGAAGAGTTATGCTTATTTTAGCATATAGGGTTTCGAGGATGGTGATATATCCTGTTAATTAATTTCGTAAATGATTTTAACAAGAGAGAGATGATATGGCATGTAAAGTTTACCTTACAGGTATTTACGAAACCAGAGATTGCCTGTGATTCATTGTATGAATTCATTTGCAATAATGGCAGACAACTAATAGCACTGTCGTTAAGGTAGTACTCAAATTCATGGTTCCGCCACCTCGTTAACGAATGGTATACCGTTAACTATAACGATTAACTGCTACAATTAACTATATATAAATTGCTACGGGGTTATCTTAGTATTTAAAGTGCTTAAGGTAAGAGATCTTAGAGGTAAAAGAATATTTTTCAACAGCTCCTTTCTACTGCCTTATCCGAATAGCATAAAACGTCAAAGATTTACTAGCATGCCTATACCTGCGAGCCATCTCTATCGGTAATTTTCATGAATCATTGAGCGCTTCTCGATAAATCCCACGTGATCTTTTGTCAAGTTCTATCAGCAGACCGAAACAGCGATGCCTTGAAGACATCAGAATTGTATCTGCATGATTTAAATGATAAATCTACGTTTATTTCTAGGCTGATAATATGACCATCCTAGTCATAGGAAAGATCATCGCTTTAACCAGCAGGTAAAAGCGGCGTAGACTCCCGTATGATACAAGGAGGCTCGTTGCGATCGAATAGTCTTATCAGGAATCAAAAGCTTATTAGGCCGAATTCCTCAATAAGACCTGCAAGCACGTAGCTTATCCATATCTCCTAGATTAGGGTACAGAAGACGAGATGCCCTTAATTTTAGAATATAATAGCAAAGATGTTTCCAAGCATACAGAAACAACATCATTAGCTATACAAAATATCTAATGAACTAGCTTCATTTCTAAAAGGCATGTAGCACCGAAAGTTAAGGGTGAGAGCTGTGCAAGGGAGAGATGCCTTGTCTAGCAGGAGAGGTAGCGATGTCGCTAATAAATCCTTTAATGTTTTATTTACAAGGCTTTCAGTATATTATTCCAGCGATGATGATGTTGGAGAATAATTAAAAAAACAGTTGGCATTTTATGTCTTTCCATCAGTGCACTGGGCATTAATAAGAACAATCAATCCGATTGAATCAGCTTTTGCGACAGTAAGACTATGAAGTCGACGCCCGAAGCACTGTAGTTCAAAAAATTAAACCTTTTAACATTATTTAAGCTGTTATAAGCTGCTTAGAAAAACTGAAACTAACTAAGGAGATTTTTAGGTTTTAAACCTGATGAAGATAACATTTAATTTAAGAGAGGGAGAAACAGATTTACAAACATTAGAGTAGATCGATACCCTGACCACCATACATCAGATTTACTAATAACTCCAGATATGTACTTTACCAGGACTTTTTGTAAATTTAGTTATTTTATGGTAGATGGTAAGGTCATATGTTTTCAACAGTTCATAAAATATGCTATACTTTAAATTATCGATCTGATGCTTTTGATAATTTTAAATACTATTTAAACGATTGTTTATTTTTAAAGGCTAATTTTAAAAATTAAAAATCATAATTACTTTTTTATTAAAAATATTGAATTTATGATCAATTTATTGATTTATCTATAAGATAAATCAATAATGTTATAGATTATGGAATAAAAATGAGAAAGTTATTCATAAAAAATCAACAACAAATTAGTTTTGTTAAGTCTTTTTTTTCGCTTTTGTTAGAAAAAGAGTTAGCATTAATTAAAGTTCAAGCGCCTATCTTAAGTCGTGTCGGTGATGGAATTCAAGATAACCTGTCCGGTTATGAAAAAGCAGTGCAAGTCAAAATAAAGTCGATGCCAGATTCTATTTTTGAAGTTATACATTCATTGGCTAAATGGAAACGTAAAACTTTAGGTCGTTTTGATTTTAAACCTGGACAAGGGATTTATACTTATATGAAAGCATTACGTCCTGATGAAGATCCTCTGACACCTATTCATTCTGTATTTGTAGATCAGTGGGATTGGGAAAAAATAATGCTTAAGGATGAGCGCTCTCTTGATTATTTAAAAAAGACAGTAATTAAAATTTATCAAGCAATAAAGGAAACAGAAAAAGCAGTTAGCAGAAAATTTGATTTAGTTCCTTTTTTACCTGAGAAAATTCATTTTCTTCATAGCGAGGAACTATTGCAACGCTATTTTGATCTTGATGCTAAAGGAAGAGAACGTGAAGTAGCTAAAGAATTAGGTGCAGTTTTCCTTATTGGAATCGGAGGAAAACTATCGAATGGCCTTGTTCACGATGTACGTGCTCCAGATTATGATGATTGGACAACAGCTAATAGTGATGGTTATGTTGGTTTAAATGGTGATATTATCGTTTGGAATCCTATAATACAGGATGCATTTGAAATTTCTTCGATGGGTATCCGTGTAGATACGAAAGCACTTATATATCAATTAGCAATCACAGGTGATGAAAATAGAATGTCTTTTGAATGGCATCAAGCGTTAGTAAAAGGTCAAATGCCACAAACTATAGGTGGAGGTATTGGGCAATCTCGTTTAGTGATGTTATTGCTTCATAAAAAGCACATTGGTCAAGTTCAATGTAGTGTATGGTCACCGGAAATTCATACGGTTATTGCAGATATTTTATAATTAATTCCAATACCGTATTAACAATTTTTAGTCTAATATTAAAATCCCAAATATAATCGAAATATTTAGGATATGGGGTTTTCCATATATAAATAATATAATAATATAAAATGTTGTTGTTGAGTTTGAAGTTTGGTGAATTTTATTAATTCTTTTAATACATCATTTTTTAATAAATTATAATAAATAACTATTTTCTTTCTAGTCCCAAAGCATTATATAGACTCTCGTTGCATAACCCTATTTATGAAATAATGGCTACTAAGGGATATAGTTGAACTAAAATATCATGATTATGGGATTTCATCATCATGGCAACTACAATACTTAAATCAGGCCTTATCTTTAGGCTAGCAAAAAGATGTATCTACTTTTACTAAGCGTTATGGCATCTCAAAATTTACCGTTTCTAAGAGAAACGCAAGAAAATGTTAATGAATCTCAGCTATATTATTCCTCATTATTTGCTGACAACGATTTAGACTACTCAGAAAGTCGTAACGTTTTTCTGAAAAAAGTCTATTCCTAATCTTTCTAGAGTAAGGGCCACCAAGTGGTACGCAAATTTGAATCCAGTAGAATCAAGATTTAATCTGAACTCTTGTTTATACAGGAATAGAGGGAGAATTTACCTGAAATAAGGGAGAAAATTCCAGAAGACAGAAGCATAAAGTATTTAAAAGCTACGCGTCTGTTTAGCTGCACGAGATATAAATATCTTCTGTAAATGTTAAACAAAACTTTACGACATTATCTTTTCTTAGGCATAGATCGTAAAACTCAATGTGTTTTATTCGTCTTTATAAGTTAAAGACTGTAGTTAATGATTGATTGTTTATTACCTGGTCTTAACCGAATAACATTCTCCCACTACATGTTATCTATGTAGTACTTATAGACTAATGAAAGAAAATTTCAGACTGCCATTATGCTCTTCGAAAACTTTCATTTACCGGAAAATAGGAATTCAACCATTTGTGCATAAAGCTTGGTATAGAACAACAATTTAATCACGTCATGCCCATTCATTCCAAAACGAATGGTATGATTGAATAATGTAATGAGAGTATGATAAAATATGGGATTGCAAAACGATTAATTTTTATTCTGTTCAAGAGCTTAAAATTACTCTGCATCGATATATTTAGCTGAAATTATTAACAAATCTGATGTAGGGTAGTTAGGCTGAAAATTAGCCTCTGATGCTTAATAAATTGGTTTTCATTCTTAAATTAAACATTGTTTATTGCTAAGTCAAACAGCTCAAATGCTTTTATTGGCTATTTCTAGCTTTTCTAAATAGTCGAGTAATAGCTTAATACAATTTAAATAATTATTTTTCGAACCACAGCGCTTCGCGAATCAGCTTCATATCTTCATTGTCACAAAAGTTGAGTCAATCGGATTCATCGTTCTTATTAATGTCCAGTATGGTTGATTAATAAAAAATCGTAGAGTACCAGGAACTCTTCTCGATCTTTCCATAGCTTCTTCATCGTTGTAGAAGACGTTCAAACCCTTGTAACAAAATATTAAGGGCTTTATTAGCGGCATTACAGTTGTCTTGTTAGCCAGATTTTTCGTAACTCACTTATTAACTTTTCGGGTACATATCTTTTGGGAGTGAAGGCAGCACATTAGCTACTTTATATATCCAACAGCATTGATGCTGCATATCTAAGAATATCTTGTCATTGCATTCTAAAAATTAGGGGAAGAGTTTTCCGTAGTAACCTTGAAAAATATAGTTAAGCTTATGCAGTCGTAGGGTATTGAAAAGTTTTAGCTCAGTTCGGTTCTAACTTTTAATCAATATCTTCGAGCGCAATGAGCTCTTTATATCCATGCTCAACGCCGTTGATAATCATTAGCAGGCAAAGGTGATCAGTTTGCCTCTAACCAAAATGATAATATCCCATCAGCACAGAAATAAACATAGCGTCATGTATCGTTTTAAATCACGTAGCCGCCAATCTCTATGCTATTCAAGAAATTGTTGTTTTAATCTGCTAATGATATAATAAATAGAAAAATTTTCTTTTTACCAAGAGAATCCGTTCTAAAAGCTTAGTGAAAATCAGCGGTGAAGATACTTTTCCAATAAGGCAAGTGGCAAACATCTTCGCTGCTTTTTATACGTTTTAAGTAAGGCGACAGTAACGATCTGTTGAAGCATATTTCATTGGTGCTGCAATCCTTAATCTTTATAAGATTAATCTCAATATTGTTAATGGCAATCTGCAAGATTCGCTGTAGAAAAAAAATATTACGGGCGATAACAAGAGAGGGGGCCATTTAGTGTGTTGCGCAGTATGATTTGGAGCTCCCGCTTGAACAGTGATGGCTATCAGATACTAGTAGTATTACGAATAAATTTATGCAAGGGATCGCAGGTAATATTTAGTTTTGTAGATACCTTTAAAGTCTAGACTTTTCATAGCATATTATCTAAATATGATTGAAATCATCAAAAAAGCAATTAACAGAATATAGCACAATCTCCGAAACTACATATACCAGAAATTAGTATAATTTCAGATCTGATTCTGATTATAGTGAGCCATTATCGGACATGGGGTGGAGCAGCTTGGTAGTTTATTGGACTTATAACCTGAATATCATCGGTTTAAATCGGCTCTGACAACTACCCCATTTTTTATTCAAAATCAGATTAGTTTTCTAGAAAACTAATATTTATTAATTAATTTACTTAATGCAAAGCTAGTTTTCTGTCATTTTTAAAATAAGCATTAATACCCCGAAAAATAGATTCTGCTATCTGCTGTTGGAATTTTACTGTTTTTAGTTTTCGTTCTTCTTCAATATTACTAATAAAACCAGTTTCAATCAAAATAGAGGGAATGTCTGGCGCTTTTAATATAGCAAAACCCGCTTGATCAACAATGTTCTTATGTAATTTATTAACGTTGCTCATCCGTTTAAGCACTTCTGTACCAAATTTCAAGCTATCATTAATAGTCGCCGTTTGAACTAAATCAAAGATGGTGTGATCAAGATATTTATCACCACTTTTACTGATGCCACCAATTAGATCTGCTTTATTTTGTGTTTGAGCTAAATAACTTGCGGTATTACTAGTTGCTCCTATGATCGATAATGCAAATACTGAAGAACCTCTCGCTTTACGATTAGTAAATGCATCAGCATGAATAGAAACAAATAAATCAGCTTGCATTTTTCTCGCTTTTGTGACTCTGACTTTTAAAGGAATAAATACATCTTCATTGCGAGTTATATAAACTTTCATCTTAGATTCACGATTAATTAATACTTTTAATCGCCGTGCAATTTGCAATACGATATCTTTTTCTTGAGTTTTATATTTTCCTATAGCACCAGGATCTTCTCCACCATGACCAGGATCGATCATGATAATAATCGGTCTATCTCTTGCTCCTTTATATAGATTTTTCGTTTTAACTGGCAACGTATTATTTAATTTACCTTTATTGTAATCTACTAATAATGCTAATAACGGATCATCATCAGCGTAAACACCTGAAGCAGGATAAAAATCAACAACTAAGCGATGGTTAAAACCGGCAATAGGCAAAATAGTAAATATTTTTGGATCAACATAAGTTTTTATTTCAAAAACTAATCGAATTGTTTTTTGATCAAATTGTCCTACTCTAATTAATTTTAGATAAGGATCACGTGAACTGATTTGCTGGTTAATATCCTGTAAAACATTATTTAATTGCGTATTTTTTAAATCTACAACAATACGATTAGGCACAGATAAAGTAAATTGACGATATTTTAAAGCGATATTCGATTCTAACGTTACTCTAGTATAACTAGAGGCAGGCCAGATACGAATAGCGACTATACTTGAAGATAAGGCTATTCCAAATGGACTAATACTTAACAGCATAGTAGCTAGTGCACCCTGCAAAAGACGTCTTCGTGAAAAATTATGTTTTAAATAATTCATTGAAAAATCCACTTAAAGCATTAATGGTTATAAACCGATCAATGTTATCAACAATAAAAATAACTATAGAAAACTTTAACTAATCATTAATCAACTATAATTAATGATTGCTATTTAAAATAATTAGTTACTAATATATTTAGAGTTATTAGTAAATATGCTGTATGATGATTAAGATCTGCTCCACTCTGATGCTTCATAAATCTGTTTTCTATCTTTTTTAACAGCGGTGACTATGAACTACCTGGATAGATTACAGATAAGTTTATCAAGGGATCATAGGTAATACTTGATTTTGCTGATACTTGTAAGAATAAAATTTATATGGTATATTATATTTATATTGTTGAAATTATTTATGAAATTAGTCATCAATATACGCCATCATCTCCAAAACTCCATACACCAGAAATCTGCATAACTCTTTATCAGTAAGAAAGAGTAATTAGTTGTAATATATCTATTTTAATAAATAAGGATAATTTAGACCGAATAACATAATAAGTTTATCTTCTTTTATATCAACTAGTTTTATTGCAGCATAAATCATTTTTTATTTATTATGAGTAAATTGTACACATTAATGGATGAATAATTTTCATCTATGAAAATAATCAAATTTAATATTAATTAAAGAGTTATGCAAAAATTTTGGTATATTGGATTTCAAAGATATTTATAATATCCTACTAATTGATTTCGTAAATCTTTTCAATAACAAAGAGATAATATGCCATGAAAAATCTACCTTACAGATATCTCCGAAATTAAATCTTATCTAAGATCCCTTGCATAAACTCATACGTGATGGTGCCAGAAAGCTGGTAGTTACCAAAGCTGGCTGAGCTTGAAGCCATGGATGGGTAACATATTAACACCACTTGTCTAAGGATCAAGTGTGGTCATCCGTAATGATTATTTTCCATAACAAATTATATAAACTGTTATGACAGTTTTGAGATTAAAGTGCCTAAGATCAGGAATTGCGCAGCGGAAACGAAATATGTTTTTAAAACTTCTTACTATCGCCTATCTTATCTAAAGAATGCAAAATCGTCAAAAAGTTATTATCTATCATTTGTACCTGTAAAACATCTCTATCTGTGATTTTCACTAAGCTCTTTGGGCACTTTTTAATAAAAAGTACCTAATTTCTCTCATTAAGCGCAATAAGCAAACTGAAATAAGAATGGGTTGAAGAGTATACAGGCGATGACGGCTATGTAATTTATGCGATATACGCTATGTTTATTTCTGGAAAGATGACATATTATACCGTTATATAAGGCAAGATAATCGTTTTTGCTTGATGCTCATTATTGCCATCACTCCATGGACGCAACAAGCTAGCTACGATTGGAAGACGGTTATCGATAAGCAGAAGGATACTGAGTTTATTATCTTAATAATCTGCAGTAATGTTATTTAACCATATTTCCAATTTTCTACGGAAGTAGAACCCTTAGTTTTGGAATGAAATAGTAAAGATGTTCCCGGATATGCAGGAACAACGCCTATTGAGTATATAAAATAACTAATGCACTGATTTTATTTCACAAAGATATGTAATTAAAAGTTAAGGTGAGCTTTGGGACTTATACTACCAGAGAGTTATGACGCTGCTAATAAATCCCTTGATATCTTATTGGTAAGGAGTTTTAACGAGTATTCTGCCAGCGATGAAAAGTTAGAGTAAAGATGGAGAAGAACGGCTGGTATTTCATGACTTTCTGTCAGCGCACTTGACATCAATAAGAACGATAAATCTAATTGAATTAGTTTTTGCGACAGTGAGACTATGAAGTCGACGCGAAAGCACTATGATTCAAAAAATAACCCTTTTAATAGTATTTAATCTCATTCTCTTCTGCTCTCAAGAAAGCTAGAACCAGCTCAGAAGCTTTTAACCCTATTGGATCATGCTTATAAAGAACGTCTAATTTAAAGAGGAGAATAGATTTACGAGAATCAGAATAGAACGTAATTTGATTGTCGTATACCAGATTGCTAATAAGTCTATGTTTATCAAATTATTTATAAAAATAATGGGCTAGGTTGGAAAATCTTTTCTACTTCAGGAACATGCTTTTTATCAGTAATGAACATAATGATGTGATCATCTTGTTTAATAACATGATAGCTATTCGCAATGATAACTTCATTATCACGAACAATAGCACTGATGATTGTGCCTCGAGGAAGTTTTATTTCTGAAATTTTTTTACCAACAACTTTAGATGTGTTTTCATTACCGTGAGCAATAGCTTCTATTGCTTCAGCAACACCTTTACGCAAGGATGAAACATTAATTATATCCGCTTTACGAACATGTCTTAGTAAAGCAGAAATTGTTGCTTGTTGAGGTGATATAGCAATATCAATGACTCCTCCTTGTACAAGATCAAGATAAGCAGAACGCTGAATAAGAACCATTGTTTTCTTTGCCCCCATTTTTTTAGCAAGCATAGCTGACATAATATTGGCTTCATCATCATTAGTTAGTGTTATAAAAACATCTATTTGCTCAATATGTTCTTCTGCTAATAGCTCTTGATCAGAAGCATCACCATAAAACACGATTGTATCGTGCAATAATTCTGCTAATTCTGTTGCTCTTTCTTGATCATGTTCTATTAATTTAACGTTGTAATCTTTTTCTAACTGTTTTGCTAAACCCGCACCAATATTGCCACCACCAATTATCATAATTCGCTTATAGGGTTTTTCTAGTCGTTGTAATTCACTCATAACAGCACGAATATATTCAGGAGCAACAACAAAAAAAATTTCATCTCCTGCTTCAATAATTGTGGATCCCTGTGGTCGAATGGATCTATTTTGACGAAATATTGCAGCAATTCGAGTATCAATATGAGGTAAATGTTCGCGTAGATTTAAAAGGGGATTTCCTACTAATGAACCTCCATAATAGGCTTTTACTGCAACAATACTTACTTTACCACTTGCAAAGTTAACAACCTGTAGTGCACCAGGGTATTGAATTAATTTATAAATATAATCAATAACAAGCTGCTCTGGTGAAATAAGATAATCAATTGGTATGTGATTAGGGGTAAAAAGTTTTTTAGTTTCTTTGATATATTCAGATGCACGTATTCTAGCAACTTTATTTGGTGTCTTAAAAAGAGAATAAGCAATTTGACATGCAATCATATTAGTTTCATCTGAATTTGTCACAGCAACTAGCATATCAGCATCTTTAGCACCAGCTTCTCTTAGAATTTTAGGGTATGAGCCATACCCACTGACAACTCTTAGGTCGAATTTATCCTGTAACTGGCGTAAACGTTCAGTATTAGTATCTACGATAGTAATATCGTTATTTTCGTCAACTAAATTTTCTGCTAGGGTTTCACCAACTTGTCCTGCACCTAATATAATAATTTTCATTATATTTTTATTTTACTGCTAGATTGAGTACTATTTAAAATAGTAATGTTAATATTTTATTAAAGAAGAATAAAAGAAACCGATATCCTCTCATTTTAGTAAATAATATTGTTGTTTTAGTTCCCATATTCTTATTTAAAGAAGCATCAGGATGAAGAAAAAGAAATTTCTAGGTTTGTTCTTTGTTTCATGCAGTAAGTAAATAGAGTAAGTTGCATAAACAAGAAAATATCATTAGTTATTGAGCAATATCAGATAAATTTTAGAATTTCATATTGTAATTTAATTAATTAATGTATATCTGTTGATTTTCTTAACCACTTTATATTGGATATTTATGAATAATACTTCTCATAGAATAAATATCAGCTAGCAATAGAAGATTAAATTTTGTATCTAAGAACTATTCTACTAATCTACTACGCCCATCACCACAATAACTCTTGCATCTAATTTTAGTCGATTAAAATTTTCTTAGATACGTTTTATTCACAATTCATCGAATTATTCTCATTTCTGATACATGAAGTTTCAGAAATCCTGCTGTATCCAGCTAATTAATTTTCTGGATGATGTTAAAAAATAAAAGATAATATGCTATAGCAAAGTTTGCCATAGAGCCATTTGTGAAATCAGATATTACCTCTAACCCTTTGTATGAACTCATCTGTAATTGCCCTAGTATCTGATAAGCATCATTATTGAGGCTCAGGTCAACTTGAAGCAACAGTTACAACAACATTCTGAATACTTTTGTCTTATTGATGGGCGGTCAACTCATCATCCGTTTGTGATTTTCATTAAGGTCTTAGCGCTTTTTGATGAAAGCGTATGGATCTCTTGTCTTGAGACCACATTAACAGACTGAAGCGGAATAGCTTGAAGAGTGCAGCAATGATGGCTGCGTAATTTTAGTGATATACCTACGTTTATTTTTTTACCAATGACATTATGGCGTCCTGTCAGGAAGCTGATCACTTTTTACCCGCTTCTCATTATCAACGTCAGTGTGCATGGATATAAGGGGGCTCGTTTGTTGCATCGAAAAGGTGCTTATTGAGAATTATAAGCGAACTTAGCCGAATTTTTCGATGGCCGCGAGCCGTTTTATTCCGCTTAACCATATTTCCTGATTTCTTACGAAAGACAGTGCTCTTAGTTTTTAGAATACAATAGCAAAGATATTCCTGAATACGCAGTATAAATGTTATTAGGTATATAAAAATAAATAGCTAATGTGTTAGTTTAACTCTATAAAGACATCAAATACAGAAAATTAAAGGTGAATTGCCAGAAAGTTTGGGTAGCAGCGGAAAAACCATAATTTCACCAATAAAAGCCTTTATGTTTTTGCAAAGGTTTCAATAATATTCTGCAGAGACGAAAAAACTTAAGAA
>JBQMRR010000029.1:0-124829 GCA_052174495.1 Arsenophonus sp. NC-TX2-MAG3 | reverse complement strand
GAGTGTCTCTGTAGCGATAAAGATTCTGGAGAAAAATCAAGAAGAAACGGTTGTCAATATATAGCTTCCTGCCACTGCACTAGGCGTCATAAGAATGAGGAATTAGATTGAATTAGATTTTGTGACAGTGAGGTTATGGAACCAACACTTTGAGGCGCGTGCTTCAAAAAATAACCCTTTCAATAGTATTTGAGCTTCTTCCGTCTCCTAATAAAAGCTGATACCGCCTTAAGGGTAGTTAACCTGCTGTAACTCTGATCATAAACAACATTCAATTTAAGAATGGAAATAGATTCACGAAGCATTAGAGTATAATCTAATTATATACACCAGATTTACTAATAACTGTAGCTAAAAGGTGAGTGTTATCTTTTATACGAATAATCTGATAGATTATAGCTCTAATATGGCATTCTGTCTAGATTAATGAAATTATAATAAGATTCAATTTAGTAACTTAGCTAAAATTACTGACGACAAATAATAAATAATAACTTAGCTTTCTAAGCTAGAAGAATTAATTTTAGGTTTAAAGTAAGTAATTTATGATTTTTAAAAAAAATTCAGGACAAAAATTATCCATCTGCATTATTAAGCAATTGGTTGATTATTAACCATCATATTATCTATATCAATTAATAAAATTTCAGCAACTCTAATTCTTTAGAAAAAAAATATAAAGACAGTAAAAATAACCATTCAGAAAAAAGAAAGCAGGTAACCAATGCTTCATTAGTGATAATGTGTTCCTGAATAAGATTCTTTTACTACTGGTAAAAATGATGTTATTCTTTAATTCAAGGTTGAACGATACTCAAATTTATATTGCTGCAATAGCAGATCAAGTTGGCGATCACGTTGTTCTAATTGCTCAATTTATAAAACAGAAAATAAGTGATCATTATAAGCACTTAAGTTTACAGGAAAACCAGCATAAATAATAGATACAATATTAAATATGGGTGAATTAAATTTAGCATCAGTTTTTATACTAGAGGTATTTTAATTCTAAACACCATCATCATTTACAGTAATGATACCTGCTATACAAACTTCCATAACTTCTGATTAGCCAGAATGGGTAATACAAAAAAATATACGCTAGCTATCAGGAGCAGGCTATACCCCTGTTGCATTTAAGCACTTAGATAGATGTTCATTTGCTAACGTATCTATTCTCAACTTTATTAGTAATATTAAGCTAGATAACTTTATTGATATCGCCTCTCAAATTATCGCAGATAAGATGGAGTAACTCTCTCATAATTTCTGTAACGAAATACCTTATAAATAGTATAGAACAAATTTCAAATAAAAGTTTCTTCATCTATATAAAGCGGAATGTCTCTCTATGGATGTATTTTACACACTTCAGTAGAATATAAACAACATTTAATTTCGTATTAGCGGTTGCACTTTATTATCAATAACCTCCCTTGCCCGGAAAATGCGCGAACGAACTGTACCAACAGGACAATCCATAATAAGTGCTATCTCCTCATAACTTAGTGCATCTAGCTCCCTAAGAGTAATTGCTAGGCGCAGATCTTCAGGAAGTGACTCTATAGTCCGGAAAACTACTTTTCTCAATTCTTCTGAAAACATTAAATTTTCAGGGTTGGAAATTTCTTTTAATAAATTAGAAGCTTCTAAATTTTCTGTATTAACTATATTAAAATCATTCGATAGCGGTCGACGTCCTTGAGATATAAGATAATTTTTTGCAGTATTCACTGAGATTCGATAAAGCCACGTATAAAATGCACTTTCACCGCGAAATGAACTGATAGCACGATAAGCTTTAATAAATGCCTCTTGAGTTACATCCGGCACATCTCCCTTTGGTACATAACGAGAAACAAGGCTCACAACTTTATTCTGATATCTAATAACCAGTAAATTAAAAGCTTTTTTATCCCCTTTTTGTACCCGTTCAATCAGAATCTGATCTGTCAACTGCTCGCTCATTTGAGGTCACTTCTCCTGAAAATAAGCCTCACCTTATTTGAACCTGCCATGTTTTTTCTCATTTATAAGCAAGCATTTTTAAGTGCTAAAAAGTCAAAAAATTTTCTAGTCAATTTAAATTATTTTATATCTAATCTAAGATAGACAATAAGAAAATTCTTTCAAGATCTAGTATTTACGAGAAATAAAAGAATAGGCTAACATTATTATTTATAATATTACAAAATTTTAGCAATAAATATTATGCCATCAACACAGCATTATACGAATATTTAATTATTGGTATCGACACGCCGGTCTATCGTTAGTACTTCGATTAGCATAACAATACCAAATAACTATATTTAGTAAAAATATTCCAACTGAAGAAGCATCGAGTATTGATCGATGTGGAATTACAGCGATTTTTTGATCAAAGTAATACTTATAGATACCCATATGTTAATGATATTTTAATTATCGGCACCAGACTATATAGATAAAAACTATTGAATTTGTCGCCTGTAATACCTGTCATTCTGTCAGGTACCTTATTGATCAAGGTATTTTATTTGATAAAAGCTAAATTGGGTAGTAAAGAAGAATATCTCTTGCAAAAGAAGGTGATTATATCTATCGGCGTATTCTTCATCATGCCGACGCAAACAGGTAACCAAATAAAAACAATGTTGATTAAAAACAATAAAGTATATAAATATCACTATAAAAGCAGACAGCCATAATGCCCATCGATCTGATGCACTCAGATAAAGATCAAACAACAATTACCAGTGCTTATATTTGGATTCTCAATCAATAATAAGTCCTTATTATTTGTCATAGAAAGTAATAGTTTTAGTAACCAGGAAAACCATAAAAGTATTAATATATCACTAATTTCGATATTTGATCAGGTAATGGAATTTCAATGGCATGGTAGGCTGGTTGTTGCATAATCAATCTTGAATTAAATTAATTTTATCTGACTTCTTCTTATCATTCATAAGAACATAACTTATTTCCAACAGAAGCTTTTAGGAGATAAAAGCGCCTACCTAAAACGATCTGATCGTAGTCGCTTTATGTCTGATTTTGATGAAATGATAGAACTCGCTTCTCGCGATATAAAATCGCTCGCACTATTGATCATGAAATGAAACGATTAAGGATAAATTGCATGTTTCTTGATTTAGTTATCAACTAGAAATCGAGATAAAACAACATTTTCTAACTTTCTATCAGAAAGAAACTACATTCTATATAAATATTACCAATAAGCAAATTCTAATTGTTTCAGCGGATTATTATGTATGAAATACTGTGTTTAGTGCATCGTATTATGATTAATCTGATCTTCAACATCTATAAGCTATAGATGAAGTTAGTTATACTTGGTTACTTAGTGCCGTGTACTAAGTAAATAACTTAACTTTATTATTAGAATCTCTTGTTCTGAATGGTCTGCTAGTGAACAGATAAAAAATAATAAATCAAATAAATTGATAAAGCATCAAGACTTGGCAAGTGACATGAAATTAATCTTATCATTTAGATGAGCAAAGTAATTATTTAACATAATTGCATGAATTAAAACTGTTTATATTGAATTATATAGGAACCATAAGAACAACCAAACGACTGATACATGTAATTATGATGCATTCATTTTCTACAATAAGAAATAGATAAATACTATTTAATTTTCGTATATTAAATAATTTATTGGAATTGCATAAAACTAGATAATCTTAAGCTAAATCAATGAATTCCACTGCGCTCTTAATCGTAAAGAAAATCGTAGATTTTACTATACATTAGTTAATCTATAACAACAACCAGATGCTAAACTAACTATTTTAACCTCTTCAACTAAATAATTAGAAAAATATAATTAACCTTCTTTAATATATATCAAATAAAACTCCTATCTGATTTGTCATTAATTACTAATTATCATATATAAACACTCAATATTTAAATACTCAAATGCTTAAATACTTAAATACTCAAATACTCAACAAAATATTTTAATAGATTAATAATTTGACATTCTATTTATTTATGATGTTTGCTTTCCAATCATTATATAGACCCTTGCTGTACAGCTCTATTTATAACAAGATGGATGCTGATAGGAATATAGGATAAAGTTGAGGGTAATATATCATAATCATGACGTTTTATCGTCAGGCAACTATAATATCTAACATCAGAGCTGTTTTTAGGTAAGCGAAGAATCTGCATATATTTCAGTTAAGCGTTATGAGATATCCAAATTTAGCGTTGTAAATGGCAAAACCAAGATGATGTTGATGATTGTCTATGTTAGCAAAGGTTGTTGGTAGAAATCCTTTATACTATATCAAGATTTTTGCTACAGAGCAGAATTTGGCATGAAAACAGTCATACAGATCAAAAACTTTATTTATTAGTTCTTTACAACATGAAACTTCAGTCCATTAATTGAGATAGGTACAACCTATTGGATAATATGGATTTATAAATTGAAGCAACTCATTCTACTTTGTCCTACCATATTGTTATAGTAAAGATGTTATCCGCTGGAGATATTCATTAGGATTACAGTGATATTGCTATAAAATTCTAGTTATTAGCAAATTTAGTGTATAGACGATCAGGCTCTCCACTCTGATGCTTCGTTAATCTGCTCTGTATCCTTAAATTAAATATTATTTAGCACAAGAGTTCAGAAGATAAAAATCTTCTTTGTTCTGGTACAGATTTTTTTGAACAAACGGGAGCAACTCAGAAACCATTGAAATGCTTGTTTTTCGAACTATATCGCTCTTCAAACATCGCCTTCATGGTTTTACTGTCGCAAAAAGCCGATTTAATTGGATTTGTCGCTCTTATGATGCTCAATGTGCTGACGGAAGTTGTATAGTGTCAACTGCTCTTCTCAATCTTTCTGCAGATTAATCATCCCTAAAATGATAAGCTGAAAACATTGCTAATAAAACATTAAAGGATTTTTAGCGGCATCACCACTCTTCGCTAGTCAGAGCTCTCTTCCTGCAGCTCAAGCTTTAATTTTTAGTTATATGCCTTTGGGGGAGTAAAGACAGTGAATTACCTATTTTATATATCCAACAGCGTTAGTGCTATATGTCCTGAAATATTGCGCCATTGGATTTAAATCAAGAGCAGAGTCTTCCATAGTATCCCCCCTGGGGGATACGATTAAACTCTTGCTAGTAATGCATTAAAAGTTAAATCTAGTTTGCTTTTAACTATTGATAACTATTTTCAGGCACAACGAGCTCCTTATGTCCTTAGTATAAGATCATATGACCAGCAAATAAAGATGATTATGTATCATAACAGGTTAATATATGCCTTCAAACAAGATAAATGTAGCGTATATCGCTACATCACGTAGCTAACATTATCTGTGCTCTTCAAGGGATTCCTATTTTAGGCTGCTGATTATATCCTCCGGCAGGATACACCCTAATATATTTTCAACAAGAAACCGCTATTAAAACTTTGTGAAAATCAGTGGTAGAGATGCCTTACAGATACACACGCATAGTAGCAACTCTTAGACATTTTAGTACACTTCATATAAGGCAATAGCAAAGAGATACTAAAAAATATTCCGTTTCCGCTGATATCCCTAACCTTAGGTATTTTAATCTTAAGATCGATAATCCTAATCTGTAGAATTTGCTATTGACATAATCGTTATAAAGAACAGGTAAGATTCGTAGACAAGATAAGATTCAGAATCTTGTTTATAACTATGGCTTCGAGCGTCACCTCAATAGCGGTATCCCTATCAGCTACCTGCCACTATTACAGATGCCTTCATACAAAGGATCATAAAGTAATACCTAGTTTCATAGATATCTTTAGAGTAGATTTTTATATCTTCTCTCTGTTATTGAAGTCATTTATAAAATGAATCAACAGGATGCATATCAGTATACTTGAAATTCCATATACCAAAATGGGGATAACTCATGTTAATCATAGAGGAAATTATATAATTTGAATATTAAAAAGGGTCCATAATTTTAATAAGACAACTTCCATTATATACAGTTACCATGTTAGATTAATGATTAATCTTCACAATAAGAACAGGAAAGCTAGATTTTTTATTAGCCTTATTTCTTCTAGTTAGCTTAGAATTAGCTAACTACTACAATAGGAGTTCTTTCAGTCATAGACAATTTTTCATTGCATTTATAGTGAATGTATAGCGAATGTAATCATGTTACTTCTATCAAAAAAGTATCATTTATGATATTAAATTTCTATCTGATATGCAAGAATTTGTTAAAATATTAGAAAAATAAAGATTTCTAAAAAATCAGACAAAACTATATAGATTACTTACTCATAAAATACATGAAGCAATTGATTTAGCTATTAAATATGATATCCTGATATTTATAAACATATTTAAAATTATTTTAATAAACCAGTTTTAGCCTTTATCAATAAAATTGAGATAAATTTACTTATTTTTCAATAAGTTCAATGACTACTTTCCTTAATCTTTCACATAAAATTTGTTCGATTGTTGTTTTTATTTCAATTAAGAAGAATTCCATCAAATTATCTAATCACGTTATTCATTGTATTAATAATGATTTCACCCGCTTATTATAAGCTTATCTATCCAGGTAGAATCTGGCTATATTCTTTAACTTTTATTAACTAACTTTTACATCCGCTTTTGAGTCTTGTTATTGACATATTGAAGTCCACTTAACTCTTATAACTTATTGTTTTAAAAGTTACTGTACTATTGTTGAACATATGAAATTGGTGGAGCTGGCGGGAGTTGAACCCGCGTCCGAAATTTCTACATCCTCGGTACTACATGCTTAGTCTAGTCATCATGTTCGCCAGCTAGAAGTAGACAGACACACTACTAACAGACTAGCCTGACTAAATTTAACGTTTCAGCTCCAGGCTAAGCATCCACGCGATCTCTTTTAAGTTGACCTCTCTTTGATCCCCGTCCTAAAAGCGAAGGCTAGGGAGAAAGGGCGCTATACAAGTTATTAAGCTGCTAGCGCGTAATTTTCGTCGTTTGCGACTATTATTTTGCGGCTTTTTACGAGGCCAACCGCCCCTCGGCATGCACCTTGGGTTTCGCAAATCTCGTCGAATCCAATAATCAGCCCCAAGTACAGTTTTCTATCACACCAAAAACTTAATAGTTATAGCGTTTAGATCATTATCGAAACTTGCGTTTTCATAATTCTCGATTTATTTAACTTCCATTCGCGATCTTTAATATCAGAACGCTTGTCATACTCTTTTTTACCCTTAGCAACACCAATTTTAACTTTACACCAGACTCTTTTCCAGTAAAGAGATAATGCTACAGCTGTGTGACCTTCGCGATTAATTCTACCAAATAATGTATCAAGTTCACGCTGATTTAGCAATAATTTTCGTGTGCGCATAGGATCACAAACTATATGCGAGGAGGCTACATTTAGCGGGGTAATTGTTGAACCAAAAAGATAAGCTTCACCATCTCTCAATAAAACATAACTATCGCTAATATTAGCTTTTCTCATACGTAGTGCTTTAACTTCCCATCCTAGCAAAGCTAAACCCGCCTCAACTTCATCACTAATGAAGTATTCATGGCGCGCTCTTTTATTTAGAGTAATCATTACCGAACTAGGTTTGTGTGTTTTTTTCTTTATCATAATTAGAGATTATACTCTATGTATAAATAAATGGCACAGTAAGAATCTATTCTTTTGTGTTAAATGAGTATTTATTAAACTAACTTGTGTCTAGACTTTTTATTTAAATGTATCTCAATGTTATTATTGTTTTTAATTTATTTGACCAGAATGGTCATGCCGCAAATTAATTAATTTGCATCAATATTTTATAATGCTAAGCATTTATTAGTGAAGGTCAGATTGGAGATCGGTTAGTAGATGTATAATATATTCTTGCTTGGGCAACCTTACCTTTTAATCATGTGAATTAAAATCACAATAAAGAGATTTATTCGCACATCAAGGGGATATTGAACATACAAACTTAATGATGGTAATTTAAGCATTAGTTAAAGATCCTAATGAGATTATTAATGCTTTTAAAGCATGCAATACTACATTTTAGTTAATTTGAAGTGCGATAAGCTTTAGTTTAGTATCATAAACATTGGATTATAATTAAAACTATTATTAGCTTAATATGCATTGGTTATGCATCTATCATGACATTGTAACATTTAATCGGTGTTAGATCGCAAAATGGCGAAGATAAACCAGTACTCAATTAAATTAAGCTTGGCATTGATTATTCAGAATATCTTTTATGAAGGATAATAATTTATACAAATTTTCTTCCTTATATGCATTTTTATCCGTAAACCAGTTTAAATAAATCCCATAAGCATCTTTTAATACATTAGCCAAAATACCTGAATTATCGGCAATAATAGCAAAATCAAAGGTTTTACCACGTGACATGCTTTAATATGATATTTCAATAAAAGTTAACTCAATTTCTTTAAATGTACTAATAACTAGCTCAGTTAGTGTAAAATATTTAAGTTACACTCTTTTACAGTTCAAAAATCACTTATCTTTACCGGTATTACATATTACTAATATTACTTTTCGTATGAAGTTTATCAGCTTTACATCAAATAACCAACTGAATAGAGTATACTGGTAATACTCGGATCAATAAATAATAGAATATCTAGACGCAGATAATTTAAAGCGATCAAAATCAGCATAACTATCATTCCTGAGAAATCCAATCCACCCATAATAGGGATTATACGACGAATAGGTGATATCAAAGGTTCAGTTAATTGTATAAGGATATAATCAATAGGATTACGTCCTTGGCTTATCCAACTAAGAAGAGTTCGAATTAAGATTAGCCAAAAAACTAACTTGCCGGAATAGGTCAATAATTGAATGCAACTAATAGGTAATAGAGCTATACTGATTAAAGTAAGTGTGTTTGTTACCCACATGACAAAAAAAATATTAGCTATTGTAAAAAGATAGGCAATTAATAAAGTTACGGTATCAATCGACCCTCCAATGACAGGAATAAAACGCCGTAATGGTCCTATAAATGATTGAGTTGTTTTAACCACAAATTGGGAAAATGGATTGTAGAAATCCGCTTTAATCCATTGCATCCAAACTCGTAACAATAAAATAATAATGTATAGTTGAATAATAGTTGGTACGATAAAAGTTAAAAATTTCATTTATTTATCCTGATAAATCAAAATTGTTCTTCCATTTTTAGTACAGCAGATTACATCATACATTACGTTCGTAATAATTTAAGGTAAATTAGCTTAATAAACTGCTATAAGACTTTAGGCGTAGTATTGCCTTTTGAAGTCACTTGTTCTCTTAGAATTAAAAGAGAGATCTGATTTCCTTCCTGGTACGCCAGCAGAGACTTTGGCCATATAAAAAATCAACTCTCTTGATGTTTTACTATTAAAACAAAGTTGCTCTGTCTTACCTGTTGTATTAATTTCATAAATAGAAAAAATAAGCAGACACACACTACCGAAATTGACATTAATATTATTAATTTCAGCTTTTTAGCTAGACAGAAAACTTGCCAACACTTATATTAGTTCTGCAGAAAAATTTTTTTATTTTCTGATACTAAATCTATGAGATACAGACCAGTGTAACACTTTAATATAACTAGATATTGTGTATTATAGTTATAATACGCACCAGATCTATATTAGGCATGAGATATTCTTGATAGCGTTTCACTGGAACTTCAGCGGTAATTGTTAAAATCAATTTATTGGCAATATCAATCTGTTATTTTAGAGGTTTAGAAAAAGTTTCTATAGTCTATGACTTAATAATAAGCAATAATAACATCTGCATATATGCTTGCATCACTGTTATTGCTTTTCTGTGTATACCATATCTTTTATTAGTTGATTACACTTTTCAGTCCTCTGGGTGAAACTAGACTATGATGTGATTTTGTCAGATTAGCCCCAGCTGAAATTAATCTTGCAATAGTTATATGAGTCATATTTTCAGGATTGATAAGGGAAATTTTTTCTGTTGTATTATATTTCTTCTTTTATTGATCGACTTAATTTTTAAATTAATTCATTATCAGAAACCAAAAATAATCATCCTAATTTTGACTAATGTTTAAATCATAAATAATTTTAATATCAAGATCAGTGCTTATATCTATTGAAAGTAGATCGATATTTAAATATTAATTTTTAATTAATTGAATAAATTTTCCATCCTACGAAAATTAATATCTGTTGACTAAGCTTATTATTTGGTGCCTTATTTTTTATTAAGTGACGTAATTTTACGTTACTACTAATATAATTTTAGCTACTAATTTATCTAACTTTGCCGGTATAATACCTGATTAACTTATTGTATATCACTGATATTAATTTTGATTATCACATTTAATGGAATTTTGTTTATCGGATACTAATTATTTAATTGTTATGCTATTTTTAATCTATCTATATTATGACAGTATGCAAAATTATTTGATATCTAAATCAACTTTTATTAGATTGCATAAGGCAATAAAGTACCATATTAAATCCTGTTTATTATTTTTTGATTCATGATCAATATATATACTCTCGTTTCATATCACTATTCATGGCAAGATAATTATCTAAAAATATAATTGAAAGCAAAATATAATGATGGGGATGAGCCTCTATCATCAGGAAACTGCAACACTTAAAACCAGAACCGCTGTTCAGGAAAGCAAAGATCCTGTGTTTGCTTTGGCTAAGCATTAATAGCATATCTAAACTTATCGTTACTAAATAGCAACATGAGATATTGTTGATGATTAACTACCTTGGCAAGAGCTGTTGCTTTTCTTGGATAGCAATTTATAATCACATCTGTATTTTATTGTTGTAGCTTCAAACAATTTTCTTCAGACTAGATAATTCTATATTTAAACAAACCTATATCTTAAAATCTACTAAGCCATCCTTTTAATCAGTTGATATAATTGTTCACATTTTAAATATAGAATTCCTTACCAATAACTTTCTAATCTTATTAGATTATGATGACTAATTTCATCTTTGTTAGCAAAAGTTTCGTACTATTTAGCTCCATCTGAAAAAAAGATGAACTCTTATCGATAATCAACTCAAGAAAACGGCTAAAATACTCTAACATTAAATATTTTAAAAATCTCACTCACATAACCTTGTTGACATTGATGGAGGGTAAAAGCGCAATTTCTTCTTTCTTTTTTATCTCTTTTTTCTAATATTTTCTAGGTTTCTTATCTAGAAGATAAAGCTCCCTTAAAAGGATTTATAAAAATATTTCATTGATTTTAATAATACCACTTTAGGCACTTATATTGTTGTCATCGATAAAGCAAGGAGGCAGTGAGGCTATCTAAATGCTCTTTTCAAAACAATGCCTATTTGTTTTACTGACCCCCGTAAAGTCAAGCTATTCAACATACATCGCATATAACTAAATCATTTATCCTTCTGGTATAGTTTTACCAGAGGCCTTTTCAATAAGATTATTAACTCTTTTCCTGCAATCGCAAACTTTAAAACATTATCGATATAATATTAATGAATGTTACAGCAAATAATATGTTCACTGTAACAATATGAGCATGATAAAGTAAAATAAGTTTTTAATACATAAATTGAGATAATCTGACAGATTATCACCGAGCTAAACTAATTAAATGCAGATTATATTAAGAGAAAGTAAAAAAAATCCTTCAACTGTATGGCTGTTTTCTTTTTTATATTAACCGCTATAGCGAAAATTCTTTATACAGTATAAGGGATTTCCTATCATAAATCTTTTTCAAGATAGGCTGATAATCACAGTCATATTCACCTATATTTTCATGAGGATCCTTATCACCCAATCAGGAAGTCTTAGTCTCATTTTCCTGTGAAAAACATTTTTTCTCTCGACGGATCTACTGGAAGTTACACGAATTCTTGAACTCTGTTTTTATATCTTGATTTGCCTAGATCACTGTTTATTCAGGAACGGAGTGGAGAAGTTTGCGTGAAATAAGATTGAAAATACCGAAGGCGAAATATAAAGCATTTAGAACTATGAGCCTGGTTTAACCTGCAGATAGATGTAAAATATCTTCTGCAAATGCTAAAACGGAGCTTCACGACGTTATCTTTTCGTAGGTACAGTATGGATCTCCTCACTAGATGAAGTTGCATTCATCTATACAAGTCAAGATCACAGCTAATCTCTGACCCTTCTTATGTGATCTTAACCGAGCATATCCAATGGGGGTATCCCATTGAGCACTTATAGATAATAACAAAGAATTTATAAACTACCTTTTATCTGTAAAAAGGTTTAGCCACCAAAAATATGAATTAAATTGTTTTTCTGTGCAAAACTATTGATATAGAACACGTACTTAGTCCGCTAATTCATACTAAAATGAATGTTCTAGTTGATCGATTTGATGTGCGCATGGAAAATGGACTGCAAAGCTATAATTTCAAGTTTTTACAAAAATTGAAATTATAGCTTTGCATTGATATATTTTAGTATACAATCAGAAATTGTCCAAACCAGTATTTAGTAGTAAAACTCCATTGCAGTCTATAGAAGATTAATTAAAAGTTAAACTTAAATTATTCAAAAACTATACTATCTCTATATGTGATCCTTACCTAAAATAAGCGATTTTAAATCTTTTTTTCAGATAGCTTTGCTAAACTGGTATTAACCTGTAATTGATAGAATCTTGAATTCTATTTTAAGATTTAATTTTACTGAGAATTATTAGGGAATCTGTAATATATAACGATCATCCTACACTCCACCCTGATGCTTTATAAATCTATTATCCATCCTTAATTATCCATCCTTAAATTAGATATTGTTTATCACTAGAGTGTCAGCAGATTAACTCCCCCTTAACAAGTTCTAACTTTTTTTAGCAGACGGGAGTAGCTTAAATAGCATTAAAAGGGTTATTTTATTGAATCACAGTTTTCACGTATCAGTTTCATAGCTTTACTGTCGTGTGCAAAAGGCAACTGAATCAGATTCTTCGTTCTTATTGACGTTCCGGAAGATTAATTGGAAGACATAGAATACCAGCAGACTCTTCTCAATCTTTCTCCAACTTCTTCATCACTACACAGAATACACTGAAAACCTTCCTAAGAAAATATAAAAAATTTTATTATTGGCATCGTAAGCTCTCTTATTAGCTAAATCTCCCACAGATCACCATTAACTTTCAGTTGGATGCTTTAAGAGAAAGTTTCCATATTAGTTGTTTTATGTATCATCAAACAGCGTTAGTTCTTCGTATCCTGGAAATATCTTTTCTATTGCCACTTTAAACCAAGGGTACCCCCGTCTCTTGTAGTAATCCTTGGAGATACAGTTAAGCCACATTTCTAATAGAGGCCATTAATAACTTCACCCTAGTTTGCTTTTGACTTTCAATATGTATCTTTAACCGTAATTAGATTTTCACATCCATCCGGAGTCTCGTCGATAATGAGCAGTGAGTAAAAGCTATCAACTTACCTGACAGAATGGTATATGCCTTCCGCTAAAAATAAACGTAACGCATATCGCTTAAATTATACAGCCATCAATGACTATGCTCTTCAAGTCATCACCGTTTCAGCCTGCTAATGGTATTTGTCAGAAAGATCTGTACTTTTTATTGATAATTGCTTAAAAGATTTGTGAAATTACCAATGAATAATACCTCACAATTGTCCTATTAAGAGCAATTCTTTACGTTTTTCATGCTTAGATAAAGTGATAAACGAGCTGTTTATGGATATTTTATTAAGATGCGATCCCTTATCTTAAGCACTTTAATCTCAATCTTAAGCACTTTAATCTCACATCGATAATATTAGTTTATATAGTTCACTACGGAAATAACCATTGCAGTTTATAGATAATAATTGCGTCGACAAGTCAGTGTTTACATGTTCTTGCAGGATGATTCTAGCTCAACTTCAGCAGCAGTGCTATCAGCTATTTAGCACAGCATTACGCATAAGTTTATACAAGAAATTACAGGTAATATCTGATTTTTAGGGTTATTTGTATGGTAAAGTTTTCATGGCATATCATCTCTCTGTTGTTGAGATTATTCACGAAATTAATCATCAGAATATGCACCATTTCTTGATTTTCATACACCAGAAATAAGCGTAACTTACTTACTGATAGCAAGTAAAGTAATATCTTTGATTATCGCTAATATTTGTTGACCATTTGTATAATACAATTTCTGACATTAACTAAATTTTGTTTGAGATTATATTTATAAAAATTGAGATACTGAATAAAATAAAATAGGATAAAAGTATAATTTCATTATCGTTGCTATGCGTATGATGATAGGTTTATCATAACTATACTAATTAAACGTATTGTGAAAACCAACTTTCTAAGAGAATAACAGCAGAAACGGAATCAATCTTACTTTTATTTAATGCCCGATAACCACCCTGATTAAATAGTTGTGCTCGCGCTTCTATCGTTGTTAATCGTTCATCATGCAATGTAACTTGGATACTAAATCGTCTATAGAGGCGATTAGCAAATTTACGGACTTGATTGCTTATTGGCTCCTCTGTTCCGTCCATATTGAGAGGAAGTCCAACGATAGCCAGTTCAGGTTGCCACTCTTGTATTATTTTTTCAATTCCTAACCAATTAGGCTTACCATCTTTTGCTTTTATTGCAGTTAAAGGACTTGCTGTTGCTGTAATTTTCTGCCCAATGGCGATACCTATACTTAGTGTACCAAAATCAAAAGCAATAATTATTCTATTTCTCATTATACATGATCCGTTTAATTTAAAATATTTAAAGAATCAATTCCAATTAAAACAATAGATTCACGGCAACATTTGAAATCGAAGTGTAAAAATAATATACCCCTTAACCTTAGCGGTTACCTGTTTGATCTCGAATCATTATATAGACCATTGAAGTATTAATAAATCCAATGTATAACGATGAAGCTATGTTCCTACCACTCTGATCCTTTGTTAATCTTCCCCCCCCTCTTTTTAAAGAGGAGACGCTGTTTACCACCAGAATAAACAGGTCAAATCTCCTTATCCGGTTTCCAGCTTTTCTGAGCAGATAAGAAGCAGCTTAAATAGCATTGAAAAGCTTATTGTTATTAAACAATAGTGCTTGCGCATCGCTTCATAACTTTAGTATCGAAAAAGCGAATTCAATCAGATTCCTTTTCTTATTGACGCCAGTATGCTGACGGGAAGTCGTAAAATTCTAGCAATTTTTCTCGATTATTCTCCAGCTTCTTTATCGCTGCAAAGTACACTAAAAGCCCTTGCAAAAAATATTAAGGATATTATTATCGGCATCGCAAGCTCTCTTATTAGCCAAATCTCCTGTAGCTTATTCTTAACTTTCGGTTTAATGCCTTAGGAAATAAATGCATCATATTAGCTATTTTGTATACTTAATAGTATTTGTGCTGTACATCTGGAATATCTTTATAATTGCATTCCAAAACTAAAAACAGCCTAAGCGCTTCTAATCTAATAAACCTATGAGATATAGTTAAACCATTATATCTAAATAAGTCATTGATAATTTCGGCCCACAATTCGCTTCTGAATCTTCATAATCACCCTTGAGTGCAACTAGAGCTCCTTACGTCCATGGCGCAATGATATCAATAATGAGTGACAGGCAAAGATGATAACCTATCTAATAGCACAGTTATGTTATTGGCATATAAATAAATGTAGTGATATTAATTAAGTCACGTAGGCATCACCAATGCCTGCGCTCTTTAAGGGATTGCTATTTCAGTCTTCTTATTAGTTCTCTGGAAAATAAAACTATATGATTTTCATTGAGAAAACCTAGAGCTTAGTGAAAATCACCGGTAGCGGTGCCTCAAATAGGTTACAGCTATGATAGCAACTCTTTACTATTTTTTATATTTCAGATAAGGCGGCAGCAAGAAGCTCTTGAAGCATATTCTCTTATCGCTGCAATTTTCTAATTTTAGGCACTTTCAATCTCAAGATCACCAATAGCAGTTTATATGGTTCGATATAACAGATAATCGTTACGGACGATCGAATTATCACTCATCGATAAAAAGCGGTGTTGAATATGTTGAGCAGAATGTCTTCGAGCCTCGTCTCAACAGCGGTACTACTATCAGCTCCTGCCACTTATTAGAAATGCGTTTATGAAAGGAAATCACAGATAGCATCTGGTTTTACGGAAATCTGTAAGAGTAGATTTTCATACATATCATCTCTCTGTTGCTAAAATTATTTATAAAATTAATCAGCAGGATACGCTGCCATCTTCAAAACTCCATACACCAGAAATTAATATAATTCGAATTATAACAATATCATTACAAAATCTCGATTATAGGAAAACATTTAACAATCATACTAGAAGCCCACTCTAGCGAAACTATATCAGAAGGTTAAATGGTTTAGTTATCTGCTATGTATGTTGAATACCTTGATTTTACGGGAGTCAGCGAAACAAACAAGTATTGATTTAAAACAACGTTTAGATAGAGATGTCATTGCTTTCTTTTTTAGCGACGACAGCTAATAAATATATCTAAGTGGATTATTGAAATTCATGAAATATTTTTCCTTATTTATTTAAAGAGAAATGTTATATTTAACATAGGAGAAAGCTAGAAGACATAAAAGAGAAAAATAAAAAAGAATGAATTTCCGTCTTAATTACCTGAGAAATCGAGGCGATCATATGAGAGATGAAATTCTTAAAAAGTTTTATTCAGACTATATTAGTTATTTTCTTAAACTAGTCATCGATAAGAATCCATCCTTTCCTTAGATGGAGATAAATAGTACGAAACCTTCGACATCTAGCATGAAATTAGTCCTTATTAACTAATAATGGTAGTTAATCAGCTATTTATTGCTAATAAATTTCTCATTTAAAACATGAGCAGTTATATCAGCCGATTAAAAGGATAACTGAGTAGATTCTATAACATAGAGTTTTTAGTTTACTGAATTATTTGATTGAAGAAGATTATTTGAAACCAAAATAATTGAAATACTAGAGGTAGCCACTTATTTTCTTGCAGAAAAATAACAACTTTCCTCATAATAAGCCCTATAAATAAAAATGATAAAGGTGCTATCCGTTTTTTATCTGTTTATTTTAGTTTGTGAAATAAAGGATTAGAAAACCTAATTACCATGGCATTAGAATATCAGTAAGGTATGAAAGAATTATTTCTATCGTTAGTGAGGAAGCACTTATTTTTTGTTATTTAGGATTTTAAAATTGAAGTTCTATTGAAGTTAACTTTCTTATACCAAGAAAGCATTTTTTGCTAACAAAAAGGTGTAAACCATGGATAATCTTTGCGTAGACCTGATTGCTGTAATTAATTATAAAAATTTAGTATGTAAAATTCGATTAAGTAAAAAGATTGAAATAAAAAATAATTTAATATATCACCAGAGTTCTTTTCACCAGTATGTATGAAATAGCAATAAAAATCCTAACCATAGTATTTTTTTGATAGTCAGTTTTCTCTAGCCACTTTAATCGGTTAGAGATTAATATGGTTTTATTACTCCAGAAAAGACAACTAGAAGTAGTAATATAATTTTGATTAATCCTCATATTCGTTGTCATAAACCGACTGTTAGCTAGTAAATGTAGTTTCTAATCTTTATAAGATATACGGTGCTCAAACAACTCATTAGAGGAGATTTCAAACGGAATTGAGTTAGATGTCGATATTAGTAGTCATAAAAGTGCTAATGCCTTACTATTTATCAATACTTATTATTATTAGCTAATAATAAAAACAGAAATAATCTTTCTAGTCTACTGATCATAATGATCAAGTTAACAACTAATCAATTCAACTAAACCTTTTCTTCTCTTCTTTGTTAGCGGTAAAAAATGGTATTTAATTATTACTTTATACCGTTACTTTACATTTATTTATAGAATAAACTCTTTTCTTTACTAAAGGTTTAATAGAATAGCTCCTTATTAATGTTTACGTAATGGAATTAGCTGACTACAATTTTCCTTTTAAAGTAAAATTGGAATCTGCTAATGTTTATATGGTAAATTTCATGCACATTGATTTAATATTGATTAATAAATCAATATTTATCCCATAAGCTGATAATGAAAAACAGCAGCATTTTGTCTACTATTGATATTAGTGGTGAATTTTACTAAGCTATTTTTGATATTAATATTGAGCAAGATCGTAAAAATGATTGTGTATAAGGTTATATATAACATAATCTTATTTAAGATACCACTGATCGCGTAAATATCTCTTTTTCTTATCATAAACCGATTTTTATTTAATTAAATCCATAATCATTAAATAATTATGGATTTAATTAAATAAAAATAAAATTAACGTTAATATTCCTTAGTAAGAAATTAATTAATTTAAAATTAGCAATATACAATAAATTTAGGCAATTAGTAATGTATTTAAAAAAATAAACCAATTATCTATTAATTGAGCATTAATAACATTAATAGATTGTTGTTTAGCATACTTAATTTGTTTCTGATTCAATGTGTAAAAGATCTTTCTCATAAGAACCATTTTTATGGTTAAAATACAGAATATTATTTATAAAGATCATATCAGTTATTAACTATATAATTTATTGATTCTTATATATTAATATATTATATATTTAGACTGAATTTAATTACTAAAAGTGTTTTAATTGCCAGTAGATAGCGCGATATCATTCACTTTATCAGATAAACCCATAATCACCCACAAACTTCATTCTTAGAAGAAGTTATTAATTAAATTCAGTTCTTTTATGCTCAATTTTTACAATCTTGTAGTTTATTGATCAATTGAAAAAGTGATGAAGAAAATTTCTAGTCAGCATTTTGGTTAATATCAATTTTGATACAGTAATGGCTTGACAAATGGATTGAACAGGGTTGGCATTAATAACCCTATTATTCGGATAACGGTAAGTTCATCAATGAAAAGAGAATTAGTTTTATATCTTTCTTTTAATAGTAGCATCGTTAGTAGAATATTATTGATATTAAACTGTTCAGTAGTAAATTATAACTTATTTTTCTAATAAGTTATAAGCATTTTATTCTTATAGCAATATTCTACCCGTCGTTTTGCTTTTTAACAACCCAAAACACTGTTGATTCGATAACTAATATTCATGTTTTTTAGTTGGAATATTTTGCTATTAAAAAAATTTATAAGAAAGGATAGGATTAACTCGCCTTCAGTAATAACCAAACCGATGTAACTATAAGTCTGAAAGTGTTTATTGGCATCGCCAATAAAAGGTAATCTGTTTGGTATTTAACTTAAATCTATTCTTTTTATTAAAAATAGCAATACCTTGTAATATATAATCTTATCTGACATAGCCAGATGGCTAGTGACTGATAATAGCTATTTTATATCATACTAGGTACACTTATGAATAAGTGACTTACCTGTCTTGCTCTTCACTGAATTATATGATCAGATAAATAAATATAACAGTAGTAAGAAGGGTAACAATTAGATTTTTAATCAACATAACTGCATGCCCTCTTTTTTATAATTATTTAGTAATAATCTAACTTTATGCTGCAATGAAACTACTTAGTTCAAAATAAAAAATTACTTAACTAATAAGATTTTAACTTTTCTTATAAAATAATGAGTGGACTAGGGGTTAGATAAATCCATTTCAGGACTTATTCACTGCTATCTAAAAAAGCATAGAAATAATTAATATATGAATTTTAATAGATAATTAACATATTTTAATATGCTAAATTCAATAATAATTATTTATCGATTAATTATACTCTTAAAAACTTTTAGACTTATTAAGTTTTTTGTTTTTATTTCTGTTTTAATAAAAATTAATTTTAATTGATAGAGTTATTCTCATTTGTGCTGATAGAGTTATGCTTATTTCTGCTGTTTGGAGTTTCGCAAAAATTAGCATATCCTACTTAATTGATTTAATCAATTACTTCAATAACAAAAGAGATGATATGTCATGAAAGTTCTGCCCTCTATAGATATCTGCAAAACTAGATATTATCACATAAAACTTATTTATAATAGTGCTAAGTAGCTGATAAGACACTATTGTTGAGGCAGAGCTTGAAGCTATTTCTGCGATAACATTCTTAAACCCGTCCTGTCGGATGGCGCAATGTTGTCGATCATAACAAGTTATTTATCACAGCAAACTATATTCACTGTTATTGTGAATGTTGAGACTAAAGTGCTTAAGATCAGGATTGTATCGACAACGGAATATACTTCAACAAATTATTACTAACGCCTTATCCGAATAGTACAAAACATCTAAGAATTATTGTCATCCCTGTGTACCTGCGAGGCATATCCAGTGATGATTTTAAAAAGCTCTAGGAGCCCTTCATGGTAAGAAGGCGTATGCTCTTCTCCTCTAAGACTACCATTAGCAGACTGAAATAGCAATGGACTGAAGAGTACATAGAAAAAAGAATGATACCTACAACTTGATTCAAGCGATATGCGTTATGTTTTATTTCTTTGGCGATGAGACACATACCGGCCTATCAAGCAAATAATCGTTTTATCTGCTGCTCATATCGGCGGTAGTGCATGAATGTAAGAAACTGGTTACGGTCGAAAATGCTTTTCAAGATCAGAAGCACACTGAAGTCAAGCTTTTCAATGGCCTGGTAGCGCGGAGCTTAACCGTATATCCCAAGCTATGCTTACTATGGGAGGAAGTACCCATAGCTTTTGAATGGAATGAAAAAATATTTCTGGGCGCAAATGCACTAACGCTGTTAGGTACATAAAATAACTGATACATTAGCTTCATTATAAAAAAGTATGCAACTGAATTAAGAGTGAATTGTGAAAGATTTAGCTAGCAGAGAACTGCGATGCCCACAACAAAACTTTTTATGCTCTGTTGAAAAATTTTTAGCGAAGTTATACTATCCTTGAGCAATGAAGAAACTGGAGAAGGGGGGAGAATAATGGTTGGCATTCCATGCCTTCCCAGCAGCCCACTTGGCGTCAATTAAGAACAGCGAATCCGATGAAGTTAGTTTTGTGACAGTTTGAGGCTATAAAACTGATATCAGAAAGACTGTGCTTTAGAAAAACAATCTTTCAATGGTATTTAAGCTGCTAAAGGAATTTAGGCTGCTGAGACTCTCTAATAGTAAACAACATCCAATTAAGGATCGAGAATAGATTTTTATGAAGGATCAGTGTGGGACCATAACCTAACCACTATACACCAGATTTTCTAATAATTCTTCTACTGATGCGTAGAACTGACAGAGAGATTTTATACTTTCTCATCAAAAAACACCTAGAGCTTTTTAAAAATCACAGTTGGATATGGCTTACAGGTATCTTACAGATATATAGGTATACTAAAATCTTTTTGAGGTTTTTGTATATTTTAGATAAGGCGACAGCAAGTAGGATATGGTAAAGGATATTCTGTTGCCACTACGATCTCTGTGTACCTTAGGTACTTCAATCTTAGCATCCCCCATACCCGTCTCGTGTATAGTTCTCTGTAAAGAATAATCGTTACAAATAACAACAGAAATTTTTATCAAAAAAAACAACGTTTAGCACGTGTTATCGCAACATCACTTTAAGATCAACTTCAACAGCGGTACTATCAGCTCCCTGACACATAATTACAGATGAGTTCATACAAGGAATTATAGGTAATATATATAGTTTTTTAAATACTTTTAAGATAGACTTTCTCATGGTAATCATTTCTCTATTTTTAGAAATCATGCAGAAAATCAATCAGGCAACATACGCAGCATTTTCGAAGAACCAATACACTAAAAATGAGTATAACTATTAATAGTATTTTTAATTAAAATAATGTTATTTTTAATTTTGAAAACTAAGTATAACTAATATTAGTCATGACCTATACATAAAAAGCCAGTATCTATAAATGAGTTATACTAATCATACTATAAAACAAGTTATTTATTAACTACTAAGTTTTTAACAGCTTTACCAATCGAAGCTAAGCTGCGAACAGTATTTACACCTGCCGTTTCTAAAGTAGAAAGCTTTTCATTTGCGGTACCTTTTTTACCAGAAATAATCGCACCAGCATGCCCCATACGCTTATATTTTGGTGCTGTCATACCGGCAATATAAGCAATAACCGGTTTTGTTATATGTTCTTTAATATAAGCAGCTGCTTCTTCCTCCGCTGTCCCACCAATTTCACCAATCATGACTATAACTTCAGTTTGAGGATCTGTCTGAAATAGTTTTAATATATCAATAAAATTTGATCCTGGAATAGGATCACCACCAATACCTACACAAGTAGATTGCCCTAATCCTGTATCAGTTATCTGCTTAACGACTTCATAAGTTAATGTACCAGAGCGTGATACAATACCGACTTTACCCGATTTATGAATATGTCCAGGTTGGATACCAATCTTACATTCACCTGGTGTAATAATACCAGGACAGTTTGGTCCTATCATTCTTACCCAAGTTTCATCTAACTTTGCTTTTACTGTTAGCATATCTAAGGTAGGAATCCCTTCTGTAATGGTAATAATCAGTTCAATATCACTATTAATCGCTTCAAGGATCGAATCTTTACAGAAACGAGCAGGAACATAAATTACAGATGTGGTTGCACCTGTTGCTTTTACTGCTTCGCGTACTGTGTTAAAAACAGGTAATCCTAAATGTATTCTTCCACCTTTACCTGGTGTTATACCACCGACCATTTTTGTTCCATAAGCAATTGCCTGCTTTGAATGAAAAGTCCCTTGACTACCTGTAAATCCTTGGCAAATAACTTTAGTATTTTTATCAATTAAAATTGACATTATTTATTTCACCTTCGCAGCTGCTACCGCTTTTTCTACCGCATTAGTCAAACTGGTTGCAACAGTGATCTTTAAGCCACTAGTTGCTAGCTTTTGCGCACCTAGCTCAGCATTATTTCCTTCAAAACGAATAATAACTGGAACTTTTTCCCCAATTCCTTTAACTGCTCCAATGATACCATCAGCGATTAAATCGCAGCGAACAATACCACCAAAAATATTAACCAAAACAGCTCTAATATTTTTATCAAAAAAAATAATTTTAAATGCTTCTGTTATACGTTCTTTAGTCGTACAACCACCGACATCAAGAAAATTAGCTGGAGCTCCGCCGTATAACTTCACCATATCCATGGTTCCCATGGCTAAACCAGCACCATTAACCATACAACCAATATTCCCATCTAAAGGAATATAGTTTAATTTCCATTCTAATGCATAAACTTCACGAGGATCTTCCTGAAAAATATCACGCATCTTTTGTAATTTTACTTGGCGGTATAGTGCATTACTATCAATACTAAGCTTTCCATCCAGACAGATTAAATTCCCTTCCTTAGTGATGACGAGGGGATTAATCTCAATTAAAACCAAATCACACTCGAGAAAAATTGTCGCTAATCCAATAAATATTTTAGTAAACTGCTCAACTTGTTTACCACTCAAACATAATTTAAAAGCAAGCTCACGTCCTTGATAAGGCATAGGACCCGTTAAAGGATCAATGATAGTTTTATGAATAAATTCAGGTGTTTGTTCTGCAACTTTTTCAATTTCAACCCCACCTTCAGTTGAAGCAATAAAGACAATTCGTCGAATAGCACAATCTATTACCACACCTAAATAAAGTTCTTTATCAATATCCGTTGCTGATTCCACTAAAATTTGATTAACAGGCTGTCCATAAGCATCAGTTTGGTAAGTTACTAAGCGTTTTCCTAACCAATTTTCAGCAAATACCCGGACTTCATCTCGATTACTAAGAACTTTTACACCACCTGATTTACCTCTTCCACCAGCATGCACCTGACACTTTGCAACCCAAGGGCTGGGGCCCAATTTTACAGTAGCATCTTCTGCCTTTTTAACTGTTTTACAAACATAACCTGTCGGCACTGGCAAACCATAACGAGTAAATAGCTGTTTTACTTGATATTCATGTAAGTTCATAATATTCTATCCATAATTAACCTAACAGGGGATAAAACAAGTCTCTATATATTTTTATTTAAAAATTGGTTAATAAAAATTAATCAACTTTTATTCTAAACTAAATAAGTAACTTCACTACAGATTGATTATCTAGATATCTAACAATAAACGAGCTGGATCTTCCAACATATCCTTTATTGTCACCAAAAATCTAACTGATTCACGTCCATCAATTAAACGGTGATCATAAGACAGCGCTAAATACATCATTGGTAAAATTTTAATTTTACCATCAACCGCCATCGGCCTATCTTTGATAGCATGCATACCTAAAATTGCACTTTGCGGAGGATTAATAATTGGAGTTGACATTAAAGAGCCAAAAATCCCACCATTAGTAATAGTGAAGCTTCCGCCTGTCAATTCTTTAATCGTTAATTTGCCATCACGTCCTTTAACTGCTAACTTTTTAATACGCTTTTCAATTTCAGCCATGCTAAGTGCATCTACATCACGTAATACTGGGGTGACTAAACCTCTAGGTATGGAAACAGCGATACTAATATCAAAATAACTATAATAAATCACATCTGAACCATCAATCGATGCATTTAGTTCAGGATAACGTTTTAAAGCTTCAACAACTGCTTTTACATAGAAAGACATAAAACCCAAGTGAACACCATGTCGATTTTCAAAACTTTTACCATAATATTTTCGCAAATCAAAAACAGGCTTCATATTAACTTCATTAAAGGTAGTCAACATGGTCGCACTGTTTTTTACTTCCAGTAAACGTTCCGTAATACGTTTACGTAAACGCGTCATCGGTATACGTTTTTCTCTTCGATGAGAAGATGTTGATGATGTCGTTGTATACATATCACTCTGTTGCTTAATTGATATATTTTCGCTTGCTATTGATTGATTTTTAATATATTTTTCAATATCATCATGCATTATACACCCTCCTATACCGCTACCTTTAATATTCGCTGGATTTAGGTCATGTTCTTCAATTAAACGACGAACATCAGATGTTAGTACATTATTATTCTTTTTATTAAGACTAGCAGTCTGACGTTTAGCTGCTAATGACTCAGTAGTCTCTTTTACCTCAGTCGAAATTCCGGTACTCTCACTAAGAGATAGGCGACCTAATAATTGTTTAGATAGAACAGTAGAACCCTCTTCTTCCAAAATTGATTCTAAAACACCTGAATCTGTTGCTGATACTTCGAGTACAACCTTATCCGTTTCAATCTCTACTAATACTTCATCACGCTCTACTTGATCACCTGGTTTCTTGTGCCAAGTTACAACTTCAGCATCTGCAACAGATTCAGGAAGATCAGGAACAAAAATTTCTATTCTACTCATTTTCTATCCTTTAATTTATTTATTTTTAGTGCATTATCAACCAATTCTTTTTGCTGTTCTCGATGAACAGACGCGTAGCCTACGGCAGGTGAAGCAGATGCAGGGCGCCCCGCATAGCTTAATAATGAACCTTTCGGAATTGCATTTCGAATATTATGCTGACTGGAGTACCATGCACCCTGATTAAGAGGTTCCTCTTGACACCAAATAAAGTCGCGAACATGCGCATAAGGCTTCAGCGTAGTTTCTAAAACTTTATGGGGAAATGGATATAATTGTTCAATACGAACAATAGCAAGATTTTTTTGTTTGTTTGCACGACGTTGCTCTAGTAAATCATAATAAACTTTACCTGAACATAAAATGAGACGTTTAACTTTTTTAGGATCTATTGGATCAACTTCACTAATTACAAGCTGGAATTCACTATTAGCTAACTCATCCAAACTAGAAACTACAAGAGGATGACGCAATAATGATTTTGGTGACATAACAATCAATGGACGTCGCATCTTACGCAGTATCTGGCGACGGAGCATATGATAAATTTGAGCTGGAGTAGACGGAATACAGATTTGCATATTTTGTTCCGCACACAATTGTAAATAACGCTCTAAACGGGCAGAGGAGTGCTCTGGACCTTGTCCCTCATAACCATGGGGTAACAACATGACTAATCCACACATACGTCCCCATTTCTGTTCCCCAGAGCTAATAAACTGATCAATAACCACTTGCGCCACATTAGCAAAATCACCAAATTGAGCTTCCCAAATAGTCAAAACCCGTGGCTCTGCTGATGCATAACCATATTCAAAGGCAAGTACTGCTTCTTCAGATAAAACGGAATCCCAAACATTAAAGATTCCTTGATTTTTACGTATATTAGCCAGAGGGATATAAACTGAACCATTAGTTTGATTATGAATAACCGCATGACGATGGAAAAAAGTACCTCGGCCTGCATCTTCACCTGATAAACGGACCTGTATCCCTTCATCAACTAATGTTGCATAAGCTAAAGTTTCTGCTCCTCCCCAATCAAACAATTTTTTACCATTTGCCATTGCCAGGCGATCACTATAAATTTTTTTAACCAGAGGATGCATAACAATCTCTGCAGGAATAGTACTTAACCGTTTAGCTAAATTTTGTAGTTGTTTTTTTTTAACTTTAGCAGGGTAAGCATCATTCCACTCATGATTTAAATAAGGTTTCCAAACTGAATAGTTAGTTTCCATTGGTCGCCATTCATTAACGACACAATCACCGTGATCTAATTTATCACGATAAAGATTAATCATTTCTGTTACTTCATTGGTAGTAACTATTTTTTCCGCTATCAATTTATCCGCGTAAATTTTACGCGGTGTAGCATGTTTTTTTATTTTTTGATACATAATTGGCTGCGTAGCACTCGGGTCATCCACTTCATTATGACCATGGCGACGATAACAAACTAAATCAATAACTACATCACGTTTAAATTTATTACGAAAATCTAATGCCAGTCGAGTAACAAAAGCAACCGCTTCTGGATCATCCCCATTAACATGAAAAATAGGTGCTTGCACCATTTTCATAATATCAGTGCAATATTGTGTTGAACGTATATCTTTAGGATTGGATGTGGTAAAACCTATCTGATTATTAACCACGATCCGCATTGTAGCACCAACCTCATAACCACGTGCTTGAGACATATTCAACATTTCCTGAACAACTCCCTGTCCTGTTACTGCTGCATCACCATGGATAGTAATGGGTAATACCATATTAATATGACCTTCATTTAAACGATCACGACGAGCACGAACAGAACCAATTACTACTGGATTAACTATTTCTAAATGTGATGGATTAAAAGCTAAAGCTAAATGAACTAAAGCACCTTCTGTTTTAAAATTAGAAGAAAAACCCTGATGATATTTAACATCACCAGTACCTAAATGATCTTTATGTTTATCAGAAAACTCATTAAACAGCTCTTTTGGTCTCTTACCTAAAATGTTAATTAGAACATTTAATCGCCCACGATGAGCCATTCCCAATACAACTTCATGCGTATTCTGTTTGCCTGCATAACGGATTAAATCATTTAACATCGGAATGAGCGAATCGCCCCCTTCTAGAGAAAAACGTTTTGTGCCAGGAAATTTTGTTCCAAGATAGCACTCTAATCCTTCAGCAGCGGTTAATTCTAATAAGAACCGGATCTTTTCTTGTTTGCTAAATTGCTCACTAACCGGCGTCGCCAGTTCTAGGCGCTGTTGGATCCAGTATTTCTCTTTAGAATTAGTAATATGCATATATTCTGCACCAATTGAAGCACAATAAATATGTTTTAATGCAGCATATAACTCACTTAATTTCATTTTTTCCTGGTCAATTCTAAAAGAACCAACATTAAAGTTTTTTTCAAAATCAGCAGCAGTTAAATCATAAGATGCAGGATCTAAATCTGGGAGCATTTCTTGTTTCAATAACTCTAATGGATCAAGATTAGCATTTTGATATCCTCTAAAACGAAATGCATTTATCAATTGAAGAACTTTAACTTGCTTCATATCTAAAGACAAATCAGTAACTGAAGTTTGATAACATGTAAAATCCTTCGCTAAGGAACAAAAATATTTACGTATTTGAGAGTGAGTATATTCTCCGTTGCAGTTTGTATCTGCTAGTTTATTAAAAAAGTTTCGCCAGACTACATTAACGGAATTAGGGTCAATTAAGTAGTCTTCATAAATCTGTTCGATATAAGACTGATTTGCATCAGTTAAAAAACTTGAATCTAACCAGTCCTTCATTACGGCATTGTGCATTGTGATCCCTTTAGGCTTTAGTTTTCGTCGTAGTTAACAGTATCACTTTTTATATATAGATGCTTTCCAATGAAGATTTTTTGAATGTATTTTATTCATGATTATCAATAAAGCAGAGCTTTATTAAGTTTTCCTTATTATAAGAGCCTTCAAAAAACCTCCAGCCAATTCTTAAAAGCTCTTACTGTAATTTTAACTACATAAAATAAATATTAATTTAAAATAAAAGTTTTCTATTTTTTATTTTTTGTAATATTTAATTACAGGAATTTTACTAAATCTAGCAACTATATTTTAATAACATCGATTTTAGTATTCCGATCTATCAATTAAAAACAATAAGCAGTTAATAAACCTCCATCATCAATAAATTTATTCGGATTTCAGCAAAATTTTGGATATGAGGTTGACATCAAGCACAAAGAATACACTCAAATAAACAATCCAATTTTTCTAGTTATGCAGGAGTTCTATAAATACTCATAATTAAATGAATTATTGTCATAATTAATAATAAAGAGAATTTTTTACTGAGTGTAAATTGGGTAATAATATGAACAACTAAATCTTGAATAACTGGTAAGTCTAGCAAGGGGACCCGAACAACAAACTTTTTTATCATAATATAAATTTATAATAGTGTAATACAGACCAAGCTATTTTTACTATTCATATTTAATCTATCAGGATCATAAATGTTTTTACTACAAAAACAACAAAATTATAAAGTAAGATCTTTTCTTTTAGTTGCATTCAAAATATCCAGCAACATATCATGTATCCTTTCACTATATCTAAACTTGTAGTCTTGTATACAAGGCATATTATCTAGATCTAAATTATAATAATAAATAAAAAATTTTATTTTCATAATCTAATTTCTCCGCAACACTATTAACACAACGAATTAATAAGTACATATTTAGAGGTAAGGAAAGGATCACGTAACTGCAGCTTGCATATTAACCGCTTGACTGTCATAGTCATAGTTACATACTATGGAAAATATAACGTGTGACATATAGCCAATTTATATGATTACGATCAAGATGGTTAAAAGCAACTATGTGCTTCGACTTTCAGTACGAAGTTTGTAATTTCTACTGTTGCAAAAGCTGCTTCTATTAAATTATCTAGCTCTATACATTTAATGCGTTTGGTGTTAAATTCGCATGAAGCATAATCTAAAAAGGAATTTTCAAACGTCAGGAATTACTTTAATTCTTTTAAAGGCTTTAGCATCAATGCAGCCTTTACGAAAAATAGAAATTATGTTGAATACAATCTTGTAATCCTTTACATATTTCCAGTTAATTTTGCTATTATGTATATTATCAGCTATAATTAGCAAAAGTTGTTGCTTTGCTTGCAGACCGATACGTGCCGACTTTATATTTAAATTATTGTAATTTCAAATAATTTTCTTTATGGCAGATAATTTAATAAATAAAAGACTCTATGCCATGGATCTACTCAGACATCTTTTTAATTGGTTAATATAACTATTTCTATTTTAAACATAGAATTTTCTTACCAGTAGTTTTCTAAACATACAATCAATTAGATAATTGTGATTAATTTCATGCTTACTGAGAAAAGTTTTGCACTATTTAGCTCCATCTTAACATAAGAATAGACTTTTTATAAAAATAGATGATTGACTCAAGAAAACAATTAACACACTCTGCATTAAATTCTTCAAGATCTCATCAGTCATAATGACACCTCTGTTCGATCTCTGCTGATTAAAGGCCGCGCGATTTGTTTTTCTTTTTATCTCCTCATCTCCCGCATTTTTTGGCTTTTCTATAATAGAAAGTAACACTTCCATTCTATAGATTAGAAAAATGTTTCGTTAGCTTTAATAATATTACTTAAACACTTATGTTAGCTGTTGCACTAAAGGAAATAAACAACGATGCCTATATAAACATTGTTTTAAATCAATATCTGTTTTTTATTGACTCCCAGTAAAGTTAGACTATTCAAGACACATCATAGATAATTAAACCATTTATCCTTCTAATGTAAAAAAGTTATTTTATCTACTAACTGAATGAATCACGAGATACCTTTTTAAAGGAGAGGTAGATATCCATAGCCGATCATTAATATGATCTCATTTTATCCTTTATCAATAGTAAGTTCGGAGAACTCATAACGCTTATAAAAAGTAGACGTAAGCTCTTTACTAGTTTAAAGATCAGCCCTGATTTTAGGTATTCTAGTTACTTGGCAATGAAGAAGTCTAATGATGATATTTCCCTAAACTATATCTTTAAGTAATGATATTGCATCAATATGGCTGTGTACAACGAAGATCTAATAATGATCCAGAACTAAACAGTTAAATAGATATTTAATTAGGCTAGTTTTATTTTAATTTAACTTAATTATTATCTTCTTATTAACTAATAATTCTTTTCACGTTAGAATTGAAAAAATAATTTAGAATCAACTTCAACATCAATCCATAAGCAGGGAGAAAAAATAACAAACAAATAAATAATTTAAAGCTATAATCAACTAAAGCAATTTCTATCCAATTTGTCGCCATAAAAAGATCAGTGCTGTGATAAAATGCAATAAAAAAGAAAGTAACCGTATCCAATAAATTACCGAAAAACATTGCGGCAGTTGGTGCAATTCACCAACGACGATGATTACGTAATTTATTTAATACAAAAATATCCATAATTTGACCTAAACCGTAAGCTATAAAGCTTGCCAGCGCAATCCGAACAAAAAATAAATTAAATTTGTTTAGGATAATAAACCCTTGCCATTGTTCTTGGTAAAAAAATGCTGAAAGAATGTAGGAGATAGAAAAAGCCGGGAGCATAGTAGTAGCAATAATCCATCGAGCTAGAGAAGCACCATAAATACGTACACTTAAATCTGTTGCTAAAAAAATAAAAGGGAAAGTAAATGCTCCCCATGTAGTTTGAAATCCAAAAATGGTAATTGGCAGTTGTACCAAATAATTACTAGAAGTAATAATCAAAACATGAAAAAAAGAAAGCCAGATGAGTGCTTTGATACGCTGTTGTGGCATCAATTCGAACATATTATACCTTTTTTGCTAAATGGAGTCAGGAAAACCCATAATAATTAAATTTATACCACACATTCTTACACTTGAGATAAAATAAAAAAAATTAATAAAAAATTTCTATTCTTTAATTTATTTAAAAATAATCCACAACTTTATTATATTTAGAATATAATTCCCAACCTATTATTAGATAGGCTTTAAAATAAAACATCTATGTCAAATATTTTTACTAGCCCTAATCAAACCCTTGATATTAAAGGATTACGTTGTCCTGAACCAATTATGATGATAAGAAAAATGGCTCGTAAGATGATTAAGGGTGAAACGTTATTAATTATTGCGGATGATCCGGCTACAATCCGTGATATTCCTGCCTTTTGCCGTTTTATGGAATATAAATTGCTAGCTAAAGAGATCCAAAAACGTCCCTATCGTTATTTAATCTATAAAAAAAATAATTAACACTAAAACTAACCAGTGTTAAACACAATAAGTATTTTAGAAAAAAATTATAGAACTATACCTTTTTATGAAGAATATAAATAATATTTAATAAATATTTATTCTGTGCTAGCTAAGTCGTTCAATAAACGAAGTGAATTACGGTAAACTAATGCAAGTGGTATTGAATTAATTTACAATACCATTAGCATCTGAGCGTAATATTATCTTGTATAGCAAAGAAATGCAAAGTAGCTTACTATCAAGTAATACAACAATGGCTTTATCTTAATTTTTAAGTACTTTTACTGTTTCTTCTCATTGTATGGTTAACATATCCTTAGAGAATTTATTTGTTGCTGATATTAGAATATATTTACCTGTCAAATAACCTTTCACCCTTAATACCGACCAATGCTTTATAATTTTAAATTGGTTAAATGTTAATTTTTAATGCTTACTTTTTTGCAAAAACAATTTTCCTATAGGGATGGCATAATTTGATTTCGACTGAAGCAATAAATTGCAATAGCATTTCTTGAGTAATTTGAACTTAATTGTTTCAAAGCTGCGCTATCTTAAATAAGGCGTTACTCTTAAGGAGATTTTTCTGCTATAGCGGAAGTAATTGTCGCTGAAATAGCAATCACTAAAGTACAAAAGTAATCGATTAACAAAATAAGGTTAGCCACGATAGATCCATATGTCTCAAATTTGCAGAAAATAATGGTGTAATAATGATCAATATATCATCTTATATGATAAGTGGCGTTTTGTTTTGCATAAAGCAAATAATAAAACATTCAAATAGGGGCGAAGGCGAACGCTTCAGGTTCCTCAATTAATATGATAATCAATATATCGCATTTTGATCTTGTTCAAATGTCAGTTTTATTTGTATAAGTGATCGATTAAAAATACGCTGACTAATATTTTTCACCTATTTTCTTTCAATAGGAATTAATTTAGCGGTTAGTGCGATAACTAAAACTAACAAATTTATTCAGTAATTCAGTATCGGTAGGTAAAAGAGGCTATCAGGAATGATTTTAACCATATTGATTGGTTGTGATAATATCGAGATAAGAACAATTAGTCTTGCATCATTTTTAATTATCTCTGCTGTTCAGGAATAAGCACCATCAAACTACTAATGACTTAGTATATGCATGCAATGGCATATACCTATAATTTTCTCCTAACAAAACAACATAACAACGCCACTTTTTCGCTGGCATTAATAAAAAATGCATTTTTTGCAGCAAAACTCATTAATTTTTTATTGAAAAAAGTGCCTGAGCATATTAACTACATCTATCTGATAACAATCAGATAGAGCTTATGCAGTTTTATCAAAATAAAAGTAATTTTTCTATTTTAGATCAATGAAGGAGATTTCAAAACTGGTTAACATAAAATATTATAATAACTATATATTTATATTAAGTAAATTGATTATTTCCCTCTTATTTACGGGTAATTGAATTATTTTTAGGTTATCTATTTTAAAAATAATTTCTTTCGCATAGCTTTTTAGTAGCATTATCAGGAACAGAAGCATCGATAATTAATTATTTTGATTATAATCATATTTTTTAATTGTTTGACATGATTAATCTTACTAGCAGTTATTTCAATTTTATGCAGTGCCTAACGCAGCCCATACCTCTAGTAATTCAATTGAAGCGCACCTTTTTAAGATCAAAGCATTAATTTCTTCGAATATAAGTAAATATTCACTTACATAAGCATATTTATCGATAGTATCGCATACTTGCTTATCAGAAAACCCAGTATTCTTCTTTGTAGAAGAATACTTTTCATCAGCGCTATTTTACCGATAATAATACGATTTTTTTGCTATTTTCTGACCACTAACTTTCTTTTTATCTCTGCAGCGACATTATTTATAGAACAAGATTGTTCAGTATGTTTATATTGTTGATCAAAAGTGCAATATGGACCACCACATTGCATTCCATTTTTAATTTACTTACTTAAAATTTTATTTCTGTGATGTGCTTTATACTTTAGAGTAATTCTAAAGTCAATCATAAAGAGGAGAGGGTGGGGGGGTTTGATAAAAATATTATTTAGCTAAAAATAGTTATCAACTTAACTTATAAAAAACTGAGCGTACAATCAAAAATTGACTAATAAAATAGCAACTGCTAACTGTCACTTTAGCAGCTTTAAATAAATAAACAAAAGTTAGCAATAAACGAAATACTATTGGTAGTAATAAAATAAAAATGAGCCTTTCATAATAGAAAATTATGTTCCTGTTCTCTTGCTAGACTGAATATTTCTCATCTGCTATCTATGCATAATAGATAGCATTATTAATAGAAAAATAGCAAGTACGCGTACTAATTTAAGAGGAGACTAGATTATTAATATAATGACACTGAGGATCAATAAGATTATCAGTAATGAAAAGTAGAAAATAAAATTTATCTACATTTCAAAACAAATGGTATAAAGTAGTAAATTAAAAGCGAATAAAATAACGAGTAATAACCGTTAATTGAATAGTAATTATAAATACCAGCAATTAACATAACCAAATAGATCCGCTATGATCAAGATATTCGACAACATCAATAATATCAGCACTCAAGTTAAAATAATAAGAATTTATAGCGTAATTGCTCAAAAACTAGCGCATTGTCATTCTAAATCGCGATAGACAACATCAATATGGACCCCTATCAAAAAATAACATAGCAAGAAATGGCCAACTGATTATGGTTTCTATACGAATATATTCTGTTTGTAAAATTTCCGTGATTTTAACGGATAGGTTCCAAGCTTTATATTCGGCCTTATTGCAGGCAATCCAGGTGCAATCTCGATGAGATTTGCTGACTTACACCTTATTTCATCCGTAAACTCTAGTTTATAAAATTATTCAGGTTTAGCGAATTACTGTCTTATCCGTCATTACTATCATTACAGCCGCTCATGGAACCTTTCAGTATTAATCTTTTTTTTAAAGTTCATATTTATCAGCAACAGATTCTAGTAAGATTTAAATACTAAGATAATTTTATTGAAAATTTAATCATGTGTATCTATCTGCTCATATTGTCTGAGCTAGTTTTATTATATATCACAATTATATTGCGATTTGAATTAGCCATCGGAGCTTCAGCTCGATAATCTATTTTTTAGCTTTCTCATAACCATTGATAGTGCTTACCCTTGCTCATTAATAAAAAAGTTCTCATATAAGTATCACTATCCTTAATTTAAAATTTATCCTCTATGATATTATGATATATGGAATTTCTCGATGGCATATATTTTCTGATTGATTTTGTAAATGATATCAATAACAGAAAAGTTATATGCCATCAATTTATCCTATAGATATCCGCAAAACTAGATATTATCTGTGATCTCTTGCATAAACTCATTCATAAATGGCTTGCTAGGTATCTGATAGTACCGTTATTGAATATAAGGTTAAAAACTCATACTGCGACAACATCTTCAACGCTACCTTTCTATAGCCCGGTAATGGTTATGTACTACATCGACCATACAGTAGAGACTGGTATGCTAATGTTAAGATTAAAATGTCTAAGGTCAGTAGGATTACAGTGAGAACTAAATCGTATAAAAGCATCGAAAGGTTGTGCTATCATGGTCTATTAGAAAAGCATCTTCACTAATGATTTTCAGGAAATTCTTTGGGCTTCAGATAGGAAGTGAATATGATCTATCTGTCAAGTACCATCATCAACAGATTGAAACAGGAATGGCTTAAAGAGCATAAGCACAATAGTGCACTTACGTGATTTTAAGCGATACTGCTAATGTTTATTTCTTGCCTGAAGGTATATGCCTCGCTCTATTAGGCATGATGATTCCCTTTGCCTAGTATAAATTACTATTAAAATCACTGCGCATGAACATAAGAAGATCATTGCGGTCGATAACGGTTATTAAAAACTGGGCCGAACTTCTGGATGACCGCGTAAGGACGGTTTAGCTTCATCTCTAAGATTAACTATTGGAGACAATAGTTCCATTGGTTTTGAATACAATGGAAAAGATATTCCCGGGCATGTAGCACAAATGCTTTTGGATATACAAAATAGCTGATGTTTAGCTTTATTCTTCTAAAGAAATGCACTGAAACTGAAAGTTAAGAATAAACTGAGAGAGTTCTGTCTAGCAAGACAGCCAGAATTCTGCTAATAAATCCCTTGATATTTTTTATAAGGTTTTTAGTGTATTCTGGAGCTATAAATAAGTTGGAAAAAGAGCGAGAAGAGCTGCTGGCATTCTCCATGCCCTTCTCCTTAGTCCATTTGGTATTATAAAACGATAAATCTGATTAAATCGCCTTTTATGACAGTGAGATTATGAAGTTGAAGCGAAAAGAACTTTAGCTCAAAACAACCCTTTTAATAATATTTAAACTAAACTCCTTCTACTATTCGCTTACTCAGAAAAACTGGAATTAGGGCTAATAGGATTTGAGCTGCTGATTATAATGATAAAAAACGTTTAATTTAAAGATAGAGAATAGATTTATTAAGCATTAGAATAAAACGTAGCCACTGACAGTATACATGAAATTTTCTGATAACTTTATAAAATAAGTGTAAAATTCTAAATTCACTATAATGGTTAAAAAGTGTGTTAGAAAACGTATCATGGTCAGTATAACGATAAATAGAACGATCACTTAATTGGTCTAAAAGAGTTAGAAGGGTCTATAAATACAGTAATTCAGCTTTATTGCTAATATGCAAGTTTAGTAATTGTACTGAGGTTGTTGTGATATTTGTAGTAATTCGGTTAATAACTCTTACTCTGTTGTATAAGTCATTTCAATGGATAAATGTTTGACCCAGGATCATTATATAGACTTTCATTGCGCAACTATATTCATGACAAATTACTACTAAGATTATATAGTTGAGGGGGAACAAAATATCATGATGATAAAAGAGTTTTAATCATCATCAAGTAACTAAAACGTTTAAAATTAGAGCACTCTTTTAGGCCATTAAAGAGCCTACATTTACTTTTACTAAGATTTATAGTATAGAGTTACTCTCACTAACAAAAAAACGAGATGATACTGATAATATCCTATGTTGGGGCAAAAGTTGTTGATAGAAATTCCTTTATACTGCATGAAAGATTTTTACTACAAAGGTAGTCATGAAAAGCAAACAAGTTATATAGATTAAAAAAAATTCTTTCTCACTTTCTGCTAACATAAAGCTCTGCATCTTATTAGTTGATTCGGCGACAATCTAATGATATTGATTCATATGTTGAAGTAACTGATTCTGCTTTATTCTGCTCATATTATTACAGTAATAATGTAACTGCTGGAGAGATTTATTATAGTTATAGCGATATTTTTGTAAAATCTCCGAATTCCAGAAAATTGTTTAACAAATATACTTACGGGGGAAGTCCTCTGACGAAACTAGATCACAAGAATAAATAGTTTACTTATCTACGATGTATGTTGAATATCTTGATTTTATGAAAGTTAGCAAAACAAACAGGGATTCATTTGAAAACAGCATTTAGATTGTATTACTATTTCTTTAACTTCATCAGCGATATCTAACTTAAATGTACTAAGTATATTTTAAAATTGATGAAATATTTTTCAATGAACTTTTTAAATAAGAAGCGTTATTTCACATAGGAAAGCTAGGAAACGCGGGATGAAGAAGAGATAAAAGAAAAAAAGAATCGTGCTTTTAATTAATCGTCCGAGATCGAAAGAGATAATCTGATGAATAATATTTTTGAAAAGTTTAATGCAGAGTATATTAGCTGTTTTCTTGATCTAATCGTTGATAAAGAATTAATCTTTTACTTAGATGTAGCAAAAATCATACGAAATCTTTACCAACAAGCATGAAATTAATCACCATCGCCTAATAAGCCTAAGTAACCAAAGAATTATTGGTAAAAATTTTATTAAAATATGAAATTATATTAGCAGATTTAAAAGGATAGCTGAGTTATAATAATGTAAGGTCGCTTTATTTACTGAATTGTCTAACTTGGAGAAGATTGCTTGAACTCATAAAAATTAAATATAGATGTGGCTACAAATTACTTTATGAGCAAAGCAAAGAACTTTGCCAATATGGCCCAATAATCACAGCTATTATTTCACAGCATCTACTGATGATGCTGTGTACTCAGCAAGCATAGTCCTGTTCTTATAAAACATCTCTTCCTATTAACGATCTGCTGCCAATCGTACACGAACTCCTGAACCCCATAGTATCTGAATCTAGCCCTTGATCGCTGTTTATGCAGGCACAAGTAGAAATTTGCGTGAAATAAGAGAAAAGTACTGAAGATGAAGCATAAAACATTTAAAAGCTATGAGAGTATATTTGCACGTAGATATGAAATATTTTTCGAAAATTCTAAATAAAACTTCACTCTACTATCTTTTCATAGGTATAGTATAGGATCGCACCACTTGATGGGTTTATTTGTCTTTATAAGGTAAAAACCGCGGTTAATTTTCGACGTTTTTATGTAATCTTGACCAAGCATTTTCAGGGTTATTCATCGTACTTATAGATAATTAGGAAATAATTTACAGACTGCCTTTTAAGCTGTAAAATATTCAACTATCGAAAAATAGGAATTCAATTATTGTTTATATAGAGTTTGCTATAGAACACTAACTTATCCCAATGATGCATACTAAAATAAAATGGCATGATCGAATGATTTAATAAGCTTATGCAAGGTAAACTACAAAACCATCATTTAATTCTGCTCAATAGCTTGAGATTACTCTGCATCAATATTATTAGCTCTGCATAATCAGAAATTATTCCAATCAATATTGGGTTGTAAAACTTCATTGCAGTTTATGAAAGCTTTGTTCAAAGTTAAACTTAAATTATTTAAAAAAAATCATATTATCTTTCTGGATATAACCTTAAAATTATATAGATCAAAATAATTGCAATAAGAACTTCAATAAAAAATATCTATAGTCCGCTAATTTAGCTTTTCGAATAAGTAGAAAACGCCCGCAGTAAATAAGCTTTCTAATAAATTACGTACTATATGGTATACTTTCTCATAATCTAGAAATAGTTTGAAATATAACCGATAAACGGGAGCAGTAGTGGCAAAGCGCCTCTTACAATCCCTTTTATACAATAATGTGAGGCAGTATATTTTCTATCAAAATAGAAAATAACTAAAAATAATGATAATCGCTGGATTTTTAAGTATATTTCTAATATATCTGCCGTAAGGTAAATTACCTAAAGCTTCCCACATACGAAATTCCTAAATAATACTATTTCCATAAGCCTAGTTGTGCGTCTACAATACGGGTCAGGCAGCAACGAAACTCAGAAAAAAGACAAGTAAGGTACTGGTAAAATTTAAAGATACATTGACTTATCAGCGTTACTAAAATAATATTATACCTATGTTGGCAAAGATCATTATTAGAAATCCCTTATACTATATAAAAAATTTTTGCTACATTGATTAACACTAAAAACAAACAGTCATACGAATAAAAGAGATTCTTTACTCTCTTTTATAATAATATGAAATTGCACTTCATTAGTTGGACTAGGTGATCATCTAATAGATGATACAAATTCATGCATTGAGCAACTCATTCTACTTTTATCCTACCCATATTATTACTATAAACATGGTTATACACTTAGAGGATATTCATTATAATTAGCAATATTGTTATAAACTTTTCAATTTCAGAAAAATATTTAATGATCTTACTGAAAAGTTTACTCTGACAAAGCTACATCAAAACATAGCGCAATATGATCTGAACAACGAAGCTGCAGTATTTCAAGGATATCTATGATCTAAACGCTATTTTATATTCTGCGATATATGAATTTTAGAAATTCAGCCAGATGACTCGAAATAAACTTTTTAGAAAGTAAAACGAGTAAAAAATCATAAAGATAACATGCGGCTTTATATGGTACACTACCTGATTATCTGAAGAACTTTATCATCTTCCTCTTAAAATTAATAATAACAGATTAACTAAATTTTTTATGACTCTTCAAAGAAGAGTCTGTACAGCAATACTGCCTAACTTTTGGTCACTAATTTTTTATAGACCGTAGTAATTATCCCGTCTCTCTAATCAAAATTATTTGGATTTTAAATAACTTCCTAGTCGATGCTGATGACGCTAGATATAATTATTGCATTAAGAAAAGTAATGACTGAATATGCTTGGTAATGAATTTATCACCTATAGTGACTAGTTATAATCTTCGTTTTTTAGACTCGTCTATTTATTTATAGAGCGAATATTTATCTGCATCATTTATGTCTTGGTGGTCTCTCTAAGACGCTTACTGTTATGCCTCTTCTGAATGGTTCCACACAGTTATTTTCTACTAAGCTATAAGTCAAAAGCTCGGAATTCATGAGGCTTTAAACCTGCTAAGGAGCAATTATAGAACAGCAGATTCATATTTTATCCGACTGTGACTAGCAATACATTACTTTCATTATGCGACAGCTTATTTAAGCTTTCAACAATAATTAGTTGTACTCAATCCTCTATTTTTGAAGCTGAGACCAATGCTATAACTGCAGTAAGCACGCAACCAGGTTATCGAAATTGGTATCTTTTATGCCTTTCATACTTATGGTCAACAACTTAATCAATATCTACGTGTTTATATCTCCGTCATCTGTGGAGATCCAGATATTAAACATCCTGTATAGCCTTGATCTGTTTTAAAAGGAGTGGCGAAGGGATCTAGTAAAATAATATCATATGGCGACTTGCATCACAGGGATAATCTGATCATAAATTATAATGCCCTTCCTGTTGGGGGGAGAGAGGGCCACCTGAGACATATTTTTGCAACAAAAAGCAATAGAAGCGCGTTATCTGAAGGCATAATATGGGAACGTATTGGAAAAATAGACTTCGCTAAAAAGACAAAAAGAATTGAGAGCGTGAATACCTTCGAGGTTACTTTAAACGCCCACCTGCATCTATATCAAAACTGTAGCATTATAGAAAGCGGGCCCAAAACAGTTGTGCATTATTATTATATGCACTGCACTCAACAACACTGATAGCAGAACACGAGATAGGAAAAGATGATCGGACAGCATATTAGAGAGTTATATTCCAGATAAATATTTTAAAATGTTGCATTATATGGTTTCTTGTTAAAACGTAAATAGGGGCAGATTTACATTATTACCGAAAATATTTATAAGGCGCTGAAATAATGACTTACAAAAACCAGAAAACCAGGGCTCTTTCTGATAAAAAGATTCCTGCGTATAAATCCGTACCCTGTCTCCCTGTCTGAAGACAGGATACTTTTTATTGATACTTAGCTTGATATACAGTAAGCAATGAAATTGCTATATCAGAACAATGCATAAAAATAGAAAAAAGAGCCTTATTAATCTTAAATTTAGAGTTATGTCTTTAGAATTAATGCATTAGATCAAAGAATATACACTCTAATGAAATTTTAACTTGTAATAGATCCAATAAACTTATTTTATTTTTTTAAAAAAATAGAGACTTTCAGTCTTCACTTAAAAGTTATCCAAGTTCTTAACCATGAACTGATATAACACTTGATGTATTTTTAACTATGTCAGCAAAGGTTGTACTTTGCTCCAGAGTAATTTTTAATTAGCTCTGTATTTCAATTATTGTTGACTTTAAATAATTTTTCCAGGCTAAAAATTTCTACTAAATAAAAACCCTATTCTATAGAAAGAATAATAGAATAGAATCTACTCATACAGCTTTATAGTCGGCTAATATAGTTGTTAATATTTTAAATTTAAAATTCCTTACTAATAACTACTTGATAACCCAATCTTATTGGGTTATGGTACTGATTTCATAATCACTGGCAAAGGTTTCGTACCATTTAACCTCCTTATAGACTCTTATTGATGATAGGTGAAGAAAACAGCTAACACACTCTACATTAAACTCTTCAAGAATCTGATCACTCATATTACTTCTGTTGATTTCTGGGGGATTAAGATCGCAATTTGTTCTTTCCCTTTATCTTCTGCTCTCCCGCATTTTCTACCTTTTCCTATGTAAAATATAACAATCCTTTTAAAGGATTCAAGAAAAATGTATTATTAATCTCAATAATACCATTTAGTGCATTTAAGTTAGATATTATCACTGAGGAAGGAAACAGTGAGGACATTTAAACGCTGTTTTAAAATTAATGCTTTTTTGTTTTACTGACTTCCATAAAGTCAAGCTATTCAGCATACATCGCAGATAACTAAACTATTTATCTTTATTATGTAGCTTTATCAGAAATCTTCTAATAATATTCTTAATATTCTTCTGAAATAGAAGATTTTATAATAAAATATAGCTATAATCTTAATGATTGTTCACAACGATTAACATGCTTACTGTAACAATATGAGCAGGATAAAATAATATAAATTATTTCAATGCATAAATCAATATTATCCGACAGATTATCGCCGAACTAACTAATGAGATTCAGTTCTATGTTGTCAGTAATGAAGAAAAGTCTTTTTGATCTGTATGACTCTTTGTTTTCATAGCAACCTATGGAGTGAAAATTTTTCTTTACAGTAAAAGAGATTTCTACCAATAACTTTTTACCAACATAGACAAAATTTTCATGTCAGAATAGAGCTAAAAAAATTAAGTTATTATCTCGTCAGTCCTGTGTACTTTGTATACTATTACGCTTGAAAAGCGATTTTGATGCATAAAAATAGCTTATCAGCAAGCAAAGTATCTTAGGTAAGCTGTTTTTATCGAGAGGATATCAGTTATCAAGGACTCTCTTATTTAAAATGAACAGTTTAAAGTTTATCTTTGTTGGCTCGCCCATAGACAGAAATTTTCATTGGCAACGAGTAATAACTCATTGACTTTTAGTACTTCTAATCAGGAAAATAACGAAGTCACCTGTAGTTATTTTTTCTCCCCCACATAGCAATCAATTTTAGATTGGAGCAGTAATATAGATAGATTATATTTTACTGTTACAGTTTATAATCTGCTCTTAATACCAATTCTACTTTGTAGAGATAGAGATTATCTGAATAAGTATGATAATTAACTTAATAAGCGCTTTAATTCAAATCACCAATGAATAATATAATCTCAATTAAAAAGATTTTTATTATTAATTATAATATCACTGCATAAATAATATAGTAATTTTATTAAATCTTGATTATTGTTCTTTATTTTTAAAATCTAAAGATTGCTAATAAATTCGTTAAAATTTATCCTGAAGACTTTTAAAAAGTAATGATAGTATTTTTGCTTGATAAGGACTATATACTGTAATGATTACTTAAGGGGGTTCCCCCTTTTTAATCCTTTTAAAGAGGATAATTAAAGAACACCAATGTCAATAATAAATCCAGTTTTGCTAAATTTGAGAATTTTAGTTTGATTGATGCAGATACCAAGTAACGTATAACATAGCAAGTAAAACGAAGATATACTCAATCAATAAAAGGGGGGGTTTAATACCCCTTTTGAATACTTTTTGTAACTGAATTATTTAACTGCTTCTTTCAGAGATTTTCCGGCAATAAATACTGGTACATTAGTAGCTTCAATTTTTAGTTCTGCACCTGTTTTAGGATTACGACCAGTGCGTGCTGCACGATGATTAGTCTTAAAAGTACCAAACCCAACGAATTGAACTTGTTCACCTTCCTTTAATGCATCTGTAATGCATTCAATGACTGCTTCTAACGCACTTTTAGCTTGAGTCTTAGTTAATTTTGCCTTTTGCGCGACAGATTCAATTACATGAGTCTTATTCATGTTTTTATTTACAGTCTTATTCATAAGTTATCCTTATACAGTGTGTTATCATTTTCATATCATCAAGTACGTTGGATATGTAGAACTATTAATTCTTAATATACGCCTCGAAAATAATTCCTTTCATCTTTACTGAAAAACATAGTTTAGGCGAATCTGATGCATTAAATTCAGAATTTATAGTACTAAATCACATTTTTGAACACTATGAACGAAATTAGGTAACCTTAAATGCCAATATTACCCACCCTAACTTCACAGTGGTCGGATTTTAATTTTTTAATCAACGCTACATTTTACGTTTATCACAAGCGATAAAGTAAAACGCTAAATCTTCCATTAAAGATGCCATTCTGCTTTAATAATAAACAATTTTTTAGCTCTTAATCAAAGATCTCTTACCTATCTCAGTTATACTGCTATATAGTTCAAATCGAAATTTTACTTACTTCAATAAAATCTTCTAATTCTTACCCACTTAAGTAAGAATAAGTTATTTAACTTAAAGCAATATATCAATTAATAATAAGATGAACTTAATATATATCAAAATCATTTGCGGCGAGAATAATTTCCTCTAAATTTCTAACTAATTATCAAAATTAATTTTACTATCTTTGAGTAATCAGCGATTCCCATATTAAATCTAAAATAATACGATAACGCATTAGATTTAAAAAGCTCGTTTGTTTACGAAACAATTGATAATTAACATGCATCTACTACTCGCATAAATAAGCTATATAAAGTAATATGCCGTAACTATCTAATTTTACTAACCTCAAACAAATAAAAGTGGTGGCTTCTTAACATCAAATTTATCTCACTTATGTTTTATATCGAAGTTTACCTAAAAATCAATAAGTTCCATATATTTTAACTTTAATTATGCTAAATTTTGCTTAATTTGATTTAAATCGCTCTATATTAAAAGAAATCCATCAACCCAAATAAAATTGGTTCAGGTAAATGAAAATTTTAATATAATACTTAACTGATGATAGTGAAGTATCTAAACTAATTTTATGCTAAGATGATATATAAAGTGATTTATATGTTTTTACTACTAGTAATACTAAGCAATTTTATTTATTAATACCATTTAATGGTTAATAGTTTTCGACCATTTTATCTAAAAGATCATGGTAGCATATAGACGGTTTTACTATACTAATCATTAAAACATCTAATAAAAGACCCAGATAGCTAATTACCCCATAAAACGATGATGATTGAGAATATAATAGGAATGAACCATGATAAGATCTGGTTTATGTTTTGGTTTTTTACGAACAGTCAATAAAGCAAGGTTATTGGCAAATCTAGTGTATCTGATTAAGCTACCTTCTCCACTCTGATACTTCATGAACCTGTTTCCTATCCTTAAATAGGATGTTGTTTACTAGCAGAGTCAGAGCAGATCAAATCCACACTGAAGCAACGCAGATTTTCTTAGCAAACGGAAGCGGCTTAAATTTCATTGAAATGGTTTTTTTCTTGAATTACAGTGCTTTTGTGTCGATTCCAATAACTTCACTGTCTCAAAAGCTAATTCAATCAGATTCTTCATTCTTATTACATACCACTACAGTGTGCTGATGGGACATCTATAGAATGCCACCTATTCTTCTTGCTTTTCCTTCAGCTTCTTCATCACTACAGAATTCTTATATAGAAAACCTTCCTAATAAAACATCAAGGCTTTATTAACAGCATTAAGCTCTCTGGTAATATAAGTTCCGTAGTTCATCCTTAACTTTCGATGCCGCATACCTTTATAGAGTGAACCTAACACATTAGCTGTCTTATGTACTCAACCATCGATAGTGCTGTATGTCCGGGATCATCTTTATTATTGCATTCCAAAACCAAGAGTATTATTTTCTATATCAATAAACATCAGGGATATGGTTAAGCTCCGCGCTCGCAGGCCATTAAGAAGTTAGGCTAAGTTTGTTTCTGACTTTTGATAATCATAGTCGATGACAATTACTTTCTTACATTCATGCGCAGTGCTGCCAATAGTAAGTAAAGGCAAAGCCGATTAATTTTCCTGACAGGACGCACATGCCATCATCGGGCAAGAAATAAACGTAGTGTGTATCACTTAAATAATGTAATTATTATTTTATGTATTCTCTTGAAGCCTTGCTGTTTTAATTTGCTGATGGTCTACAGACAGGAGACCATGTGCTTTTTCGCAAAAAATGATACAATAGTTTTGTAAAATTACTAGTGGAAATGATTCATAGGTATATAGTCATGGTAGTAACTCTTCGCTATTTTTTTCATACTTCAGATAAAGCGGCAGCAATGAGTTGTTGAAGCATATTTCGTTGCTGCTTGGAGAATCTTTCTAACCTTAGTCACTTTAATTTCAATATCACCATACTAATCTATATAGTTCGCGGTAGAAAATAACCATTATAAATAATAGCATGGTACCTCCATCCAAGAAGGTCACGTTGAGTATGTTACTGCAGCATGCCTTTCGAGATCCATCTCAAGAACGATGGCTATCAGCTGTCTAGAAATCATTAGGGATGAGTTCATGAAAGGGATTGCAGTGATATCTGGTTTTATGAATATCTCTAGAGTAAATTTTTTCATAGCATATCATCTCTCTATTGTTGACATTATTCACAAAAGCAATAATGGAAGAGTGAAAAGGGATATACGCTGCTATTTTTAAAACTTCATACAATATAAATAAATTATAACTCCAATAGAACTGGATATTCTAAAAAGAGAGTAAAATCTAGAATATAAAAAATTTAATCAATAAATTAGCAATATGTTATGCAAGAATAGGAAGCAAGAAAGGTCAATGACTAGTAAGCATTACAGATCTAATTACAATACCTTTTCTTCAAATCTAATATTAGTAGCAAAAATAAGATTAGAGATAGTAAATTATCCACAAGAATAATTTATTTAGCTTTTTATCCTCTATTCCCCTGATATACTAATTTAATATCAACCATACTTTATTTTTAATAAAAACTTTATATAAAATATTTTATTATTTATTTTATACCATAAAATATTTTTAACAGGAATTATCCTTATTTCTAGTGTACTGGCTTTTTGTGGATGCTGGTCGTATTCTGCTAATTGATTTCGTGAAAAATGTCAACAATAGAGAGATGATATGCTATCAAAAAATCTACCCTAGAGATATTCATAAAACCAGATATCACTGTAATCCCTTTCATGAACTCATCCCTAATGATTTCTAGACAGCTGATAGCCATCGTTCTTGAGATGGATCTCGAAAAGTATGCTGCGGATGATGCATCCTGACGTTGCTTTGTCTATGGATCTCTATTCGTTATCCGTATGGTTATTTATCATAGCAACCTATATACAGACTGCTATTGGCGATGTTGAAATTAAAGTGTCGAATATCAGAAAATAAATCACAGAGATAATAAAATATGCTTCAATAATTCATTATTACTGCTTTAGCTAAGGCGTATAAAAATCACTGAAGAATACCAATAATAGCATACTTACAAGATATAGCTTCCACCGGTAATTTTTACTAAGATTTGGGGGTGATTTCTCACCGAGAAACATATAGTTTTCTCTGTCAAAGGCATAAGCAGACTAAAATAGCAATGGCTTAAAGAGCTCAGGAAATGGTGCTGCTGCCTATATAATTTAAGCAATATACGCTATATTTTATTTCTTGCCCGATGATGGCATATGCGTCCTGTCAGGAAAATTAATCGGCTTTGCCTTTACTTACTATTGGCAGCACTGCGCATGAATGTAAGAAAGTAATTGTCATCGACTATGATTATCAAAAGTTAGAAACAAACTTAGCCTAACCTCTTAATGGCCTGCGAGCGCGGAGCTTAACCATATCCCTGATGTTTATTGATATAGAAAATAATACTCTTGGTTTTGGAATGCAATAATAAAGATGATCCCCCCGGATATTCAGAATAAACACTGTTATTTATATAAAATAACTCATGCGCATATCTTACTCCCTCGAATGTATGCAGAACCAAAAATTAAGGTGAGCTGTGGAAGTCTCTAGCTAGCAGAAAATTATGATGATGCTAATAAATCCTTAATATTTTGTTAGTAAGGTTTTCTATATAAGTATTCTGCAGCGATGAAGAAGCTGAAGGAAAAGCAAGAAGAGCTGTCTGACATTTTATGCTTCTAGTAGCACACTGTGGGTATCACAATAAGAGTGACGAATTCAATTAAATCGCTTTTATGATACTAAAGCTATGAAACTGATACGCGAAGCATTATAGTTCGAAAATAACCTTTTAATGATATTTAAACTATTCTTGTTTTGATTAGAAATCAGAAAACGGTTAAGGAAGATTTCCTTGCTGATCCTGATAATAAATAACATTCAATTTAAGGATGGAGAATAGATTTATGAAAGATCAAAGTTTAATGTAGTCTAACCGACTTACACCAGTTTTACTAATAACTTTTAAATAATTAAGAATATTAATTTACATTAAATAATAAATAAAAAATATAATATATTTATCAGCATTTCTTTACTTAGATAAATATTACTTATTAATGATATTGCTCTGATAACTTATGTACCAAATTAATAAAATTTTTAATATGCTCAGGTGGAATATCCTGATGAATCCCATGACCTTAAATTAAAAACATAGCCACTACTACCTTGGCCAAATTGTTTTAAATTTTTTTTAACTCCAAGCTCAATACATTCTTTTGAAGCATGTAATATAAAAGGATCCATATTTCCCTGTAATCTAATCTTATCTCCTACACGCGAATGAGCCTTTTCAATATCTGTCATCCAGTTGATAGCTAGCGCGTCACAACCGGTAGCAACGATTGCTTCTAAGCATTGGCAGAATCTTTAGTAAATAAAGTCACCGGAACTTTATGATCCTCATATTCTGGTAGTAGACCATCAATAATCTGATGCATGTAATGTAAAGAAAATTGATGGTAATCAGGCCCTATTAATACACCACCCCTAAGTATCAAAAATCATTACTGATTAAGTACCAACTCGTATTTGAGCATTTAAATAAAAAAATAATACTTTTAGTTAATTTATCTAACAATAAATGTAACGATTTTACCTCGGTATACATCATCTTTTTAATATGAATAAAAGTCTTGCTACTTCGTCCTTCAACCATATAAGTTGTCAATGTTTATTGGATTACCAGAAAAGCAATTAATGGTACTTTTCCTTGTAATGCCTTACGGATAGCACGTAAAGCATTCATTACGTAAACCATTTCTTGTTCAGGATTAGAAATTGGTAGTTTCTTTATATCAGCTAAACAACCAATAGTACGTTGAAACACAGGTCCTTCGCTGGTTAAAAAATAAAGACCTAGCCTCATTGCATCAGGAATAGTAAGAATATCTGAAAAAAGAATCGCTGCATCTAATGAAAAACAATGTAAGGGTTGTAATGTCACTTCACAGGCTAATTTAGTATTTTTGTACAATGAGAGAAATTCACTAGCTTGCTGACGAATTTTCGATATTCAGGTAAATAACGACCTCTGCCTTGGCGCATTATTTATACTAGGGTTATGTCAACAGGCTGCGTAATATGGTACACGTAAGTAGCGATCATTTATTAATGCAGAGATCATTATCGCATTAAATGGGAATAAAAAATTGTTAATCATTATTGAATGATTATCTTTTTATTATTACTTATAACTAGAAATAACTTAGATATAGCATGATTAATATTATCATTCATACAAGTTATTCTTTTCTGTTGGGATAAAAGCCAGTTCATTTTTAATTAAATAATAGAGAACGGTGATATCAAAATGCAATCTGCATAGTAACTTATCATTATAATACTAGTCTGCACTAATTAATTTATCAGGATAAGTCTAATTTTGCCACTAATATAATCAGCTAAAACCCTATCATTAATGAATTAGGAAAGGCATGGCTATGAAGTAATATAATAAATTTTGTTAACCTACAACATTATTTTCTTTTTTACTTCCTTCTTTACATTTTTCTTTAATAGTTTCATCTAATTCAATAAAATCTGCTAATACGATAAATATCAACTTTCTATAACGCCCAATATTATGGCAATAATATATGATCAGCATGCCAAATACCAATTATAATTCAGAATGCAATTTTGGATAATATCGTTCGTAACAATGACCTACTAACTTATCCATTTGGGTAAGTTAGCTATCATTTTATTACCGCAATAACCACAATAATGGTGAGAATGATAAAATTCTATTAATTGAATACCAAATTCAATTAGTTTAGATGCTCCTAATCTTGGCTGGCAATTCATCGCAGTAAACATATATCAATTTGTAATTTTACTATAATTTCAAATCATTTCCGCCTACTATTCACCAATTAGGATTGCTTTTTCCTATTAATGACCAAATTTAGCAGAGCTTTTAGGAAAATCACCATTTAGAACTAATTCAACTACCAGAACTAACAATCCAACCAACCTCTTTCTTATTTCCATTAATTATTTCTATTCATATAGCTCAGTTCTTCTATATCTTATTGATTCGTAAATTTTAAAATTATAGATTACTTAATCTCAATAAATATAGGCTAACTTATTTTTATCAGTATTTAATGTCTATTCTGATTAATAATTGTTTGATAAAGAAGTTATTCATCAGCAATTTTATTATTTTTATATGAACGCATCACTGCTCCCAAGATATCTAAAGTTCAGATATTAACGGCAAGTTGCAGTTTTATATCCGGCTTTCTTGCAGATATTATATCAGGCCTCCATTCCCCCTCCTACTGTGTAATCCGCTGATTTACACATTATTCTTATAACGAGCTTTAAGTTCAAGAAATAATTCAGATTTAGGAAGTTTATACCTCTACCAAACCCTTATTATCACTACGATTCCCTACATAACCTTATTAGCATCCACTTTTAATATTTAAAAGAGTTAATGTTTATTAAAAATATTACTTAAAACAATCTGACGTTAATATGTTTTATAGTAGCTCCAAATCATGGAAAACAAAAAGTCCAAACTGTATGTGCTATTTTGTTAGCTATTTTATCCACCGCTATGCTTATGGCTAGCTTTCTTTTATAGGATGTAACTAAAGGAACGGGTTTTTAATTAGCAGTGTAGCCGGAAGAACCTTGACATGGATAAATAATTTCACAGATAGGTGGTATCACCACGTTTACTAATACTTAGTAGCAGCCTTACCTTTTTGTAAGTAACAGTTTGTTTTAGCACTATAGCTCGATATGAGAAGATAACTTTCACCATGATCAAAACTGTATTAGTATTCCCCCATTGTTGTAATTTCAGCAGTAATAATAAGCATCTTAATACTGAAGATTTGCATAACTCGCTGACATACTTAAATTCTATTTTATCCAGGTAGATAGTTACTCTTTTTGTATCAACTATTTAAGTATCAAGGTTATCGAGTCGTCGATACTGCTCTTCAATCTACTAAAATAAGAAATGACGACAGGTTTTCCTTTAAGCAATCCAAGCACTTCTGACATCCTCTTATTTAATGACACCGATCCTTATATACCGTTTTCAAACTCTAATAATAACCATGTAGTCCGTTTATCTGACTGTTGAAATTTTGCCAGCTGTCGGTATGTCTTATATATAGATAGGATATTTTAGTCTTCGCTTTTATAGAAATTTGGTTTATTTATTGTTGAATCACCACTAAAATAGCAAAAAAATCTATAACGTCATTTTTGTTTCCCCATCATAAACACTTTGATGAAATTATATTGAAGTAATCTAAATTTATGTCTCAGTTTTTCAGTTTATAACTCTAATACTAAGAACTCTACTACAAGGCTTTTCCTATGTTGAATAAGCCAAGATTTACGATTATTAAAATTACTCTAATAGAGAATTTCGTTTAATTCATTTATCTATAATTCACCTATATGCTCATTAATAAAATAGGGTCTGCATAAGATATTTTGTAAAATCAACTCAAATAGAGATATTATTTTATACCAAAGTTATGCTTATTCTGGTGTATGAAGTTTTAGAGATGATGGCATACTACAGATTGATTTGATAAATCATTTGAATAACAGAAAAATGATATGTCATGAAAAAGTTTTACCCTACAGGAATCTGTTAAATTAGATATTATTTTGATCCTTTGCATGAACTCATCCGTAATAGTGATAAATAGCTGATAGCACTGCTGTTGAGTGGTGAGCTTGAAGCTATAGTTGCAATAAAATTCTGAACGCTTCCTTATCTGCAAATATCATGTCATCATTCATAATGGTTATTCGGAATAGCGAATCATACAGACGGGTATTGGCGATGTTAAAGTTAAAATTCTGAAGGTCAAGGGGATCCCTTCCCCGTAGTGGAAACAGAATATACCTCAACAGCTCGTTACTCCCGTCTTATCTGAAGTGTACAAAAATGTCGAAGAGTTTGTATCATGATTAAGTAGCTGTTAAAGATCTCCACTGGTAATTTTATAAAGCTCTGGGATTGCTTCTTGATGAAAGTAAAGGTCTCTGGTTATTTTATTAGCAGACTAAAATATTAATTCTTTGAAGAGCACAAGCAATTATGCTTGCATGATGTAAGCGATACTACTATGTTTATTTCTTAGCTGAAGGGATTATGCCATATCCTGTCAGGCAAGCTGATCGACTTTATCTGCTGCTTCATTATTGGCGACGCTGTATGAATATTAGGAACTTGTTGCGCTCAAAAAGGGATTATTGAAAGTCAGAAATAAACTGGACATAAATTTTTAATGGTTGCTGAGCGCGTTGTTTAACTACATCTCCTAGGCTTACTATGGAAGAGAGAGTGATATTGGTTTTTAAAATGCAATGGTAAAGATATTTCTTGGCGCGCCATCACTAATGTTGTTTAGTCCATAAAATAGCTGATGTGCTAGCTTCATTTCCAAATCTAATGTAAGGGAAAGTTAAGGCTGAGCTACGAGAGCTTTAGGTACAAAAGAGTCGCGATGCTGCTAATAAATCCCTTGATGTTTTATTGGCAAGATTTTCAGTTTATCCTGTAAAGATGGAAGAAAGTAAAAAAAGATCGAAGAAAAGCTGCTGGCATTCTACAATTTCCCGTCAGTGCATTTGGTATCAATAAAATGATAACTTTTTTAAGGGTATTGAAGCTGCCACAGTCTACTCAGAAAATCTGAAACCGGATCAAGGAATTTCATCTGCTAACTCTTGATGGTAAGCAACATTCATTTAAGAATGAAGAACAGATTTGCAAAATATCAAAATGGAAGGTAGCCTGATGATCGTCATACACCAAATTCGGCAAAATCTCCGGTAAATTCGAAAATGTCATAATGCTTAAGCAAAATAGACGCAGGCTCTCTTCCTGACCTGAAGAACAACAGTGATTTAAAGTGTTATATTTACTTAACCATTGATCCATTATTATTATGATATTTACTATCAAAATCCTATTCATCTGGCCATGAATAGGGTTGTATGACGAAGATCCATCTAATAATCTAAGATCAAATTAACTAATATATAAGTAAAATTGACTAACGGTATAGGATACTACATTTTTATATTAGAAATTAAAGAAAGAATTTCTTAATTAACAATAATTATATTAAGTCTTTATGGTTAAATTAATATTCCTAATAACTTGGATATCTCAAAAATTTTTCATTCTAAAATTATCTAATTTTAAGGTGGTAAAAATCTCTTTTAGGTAGAGAAAAATAACTATAGACTCATAAAGTTTTATTAATTTTCAAAAAAATATATTATTAAAAATAATTGGAATAATCATTTTTTCTAAGGTTCAATTTTACCCGCAGAACTTGATCTGTCTAAATTAATTGTGGTAACTAGAACAACATTACGAGAAGTTTCACAGCGCCTTGCTAGAGAGAATTAGCTAACTAATCAACATGAAAACCGACTAAGTAAACATTTTATTGGAAACTTTAAAGACTTAACATTTTATAAACGCTGCTTCTGTTAGATTGCAGCGATGCATATCAAAAACTGATTGAAGATTTATTATCTGTCAAAACCAATATTTAAGCTATTTTATTTGAACTACTTTCGTAAAAATAAACTGATTCATTAAAATAATATCAATAAAAGCAAATATAAAAGATCGCTATGAAGCATTTAATGCAGTTAAATATAATATTTTTGTGAACTAGCATTTATTTTTGCTAATTCTATTATGGTTTAATTCTAAATAGTTTTAAAGATTATATACCCAGTTAGTTATTAGTATTTTCTGATCTTAAAGCACGTCAACTTGCTTATAATTTTACTATGACTTAGTCAAGATATGTGAATAAGAAAAGAATGATCTACTGTTAGATCGTATTCGTAGTTATAGCAAAGATAGTAGTAATATTTAGCATAAGATGAACGATGAGTTACCCTTGTTATGGTATATGAAGTTTCTGAGATAGGTAAGGTATCCTGTCTGATTGATTTCATGGACGATCTTAACAAGAGAGAGAAGTATGCCATGAAAAGTTCAGGCTATAGGTATCTACAAAACTAGATATTACCTGTATCTCTTGCATGAACTGATTCGTAATACTACAAATGGAGCTGATAAAGGCCCTATTGAAGATAAGCTCAAACCCATGTTGTGACAAACATGCAAACACTGCCTTATTGATAGGAGGCAGCTATCGCTCCTAATGATTTCTCTACAGCAAACCGTATAAAATAAACACTTGGGATATTGAGATTAAGATGACTAAGGTCAGGAATCACAACGCAATGCAATATACTTCAAGAACTCATTCCTACCGCCTTATCTGAAACGCATAAAAGCAGCGAAGAATTCTACTATGGCTATTCTATGGAATTTACCCGTGATTTTCACTAAGCTCTAAGCAATTTTTGATAAAAAAGAATATGGTCTTTCTGAAGTGCCATCAGTAAACTGAAGCAAAAATAGCTTAATAGTATAGGATACTTGGTGCATAATTAAGAAATTAAATCTCTCTTTAAAAACCAAAAGCCATCTCCTTTCGCTAAAAGGAGATAGAATCGGTTTATTGTGGATCTATTATGAGTTAAGATTTTATCGAAGTATATATTCTTTAAATTAATGCTCTAGATATTAACTCTAGATTTGGCGATTAATAATCATTGTTTTTTCATTTTATGCATTCCTTTTGCCAATAATTTCGTTCCCACTTTCTAAGCTGAGCGTCAGTAAAAGTAACCTATCGTCACGCAGAATGCATTTGTACAGATCTGTATGTAGGAATTCTTCCATCAGAACAGCCAATCCTGGTTTTTGATTTTTTGCTAGCCGTTATCTCTACAGCGCCTCATACATCTTTGTAATAGTCTTTCTTGTTGAGGATTCGACAAGAAATCAAGTAATGCACCATCTTAAAATCTCTAGCCGGAATATAACTGTATAGCACTCAATCATCCTTTCCTGCATCATGGGAAGTGATCTGCTTCTGCAATACTGTTAAAGTCAAGTATCTATAATTATATACAATCATTTCCATTCAGGATAATGTTGTAGTTTTGATGCGAATACCTTGGACTCTTTAAGGTTAAAGTTCGAGATATTTCACGCTATGTCACGCTACCTTTATATTTTTATAGAAGTGATTTTCTTCCATTAACGTCTATACTGTGGCTTCAAGTAATACTGTCATTGCTTCTTGGTAGATATATACCCTACAAACTAGGAAAAGATTACTGGGATTATCAGGTTATGGTTGTGATGCAGTAATTAAATGATAGGGGGTTCGTCAGATTCATTCAATTATTTTTTAAAGAACAGTTCAATGCTATACAAGATATTTAATATCCAGCTACTCTTAGTAACTGAAAGATAAAGATGCTGGTATTGATTGAGTTTTCGACTATAAGTGTACAAGACACAGAAGATATCAATTTCAATATCCTGTTTTGTATGTTCATTGCAACATAGTGAGGTGATTGTAGTACCGTAGCTCGAAACAGAGATTTTAGTAGTGTATAATTATTGTTAAAAGCAGATCAAATAAGATAAGAAATAGTAAAAGTAATGTGTTAATAGTTGCAATCGGATAAAATATGAACCTGATGCACTAACTAGTCCTTGATATCTTTTACGCAATATGAACTGTAGAGTTTTATAAACTCTATAACTTTATCAAAAAACGACGGTTGAAAAACTTCAGGAAAGGTATAAACGGTCAGACAGACTAATGGCACAAATACTCTACAAGCAAGCATTCGCTCGACAGTATAAACTTATCTATAAGTTAATACTTTCACGATGTTTTAAGAAAGTTATTTTAGCCTTATTAATGGTAAAAACAATTTAGTTTGGAGAGGGATTATATGCATATAAAATTGAATTTTATACCAGAAAAAATAAGAATCATTATTCTATCGGCCCAGTTATTTTTATGTTTCTTCAGTGAGCGAAGAAAAAAAAGATTATCATCCATAGTTTCCTATAATTAATACGCTAGTCGTATATTGTCTTCCTCATTTGCCTAGTTACCTGGTTTGCGCTTTTTAGAAGATTTATTTAGAGCACCTGCCTGAAATTCCTAAAAATTAACATACCACAGAGTATAAACAGAGTACTTAGATCATGAATATTCTCAAAAGAAAGTAGTTTCTCTTTTTACACCATAGTCGCTATATTCATTTTTGAAATGAAAATGGCAAATATGTTCCTGGATATGCAGCACTAACACTGTTGGGTACATAAATAACTAATGCGCTAGCTTCACTCTTAAAAAGCATGCAGCATCGAAAATTGAAGGTGAGCTACGGGAGATTTAACTACAAGAGAGCTGTGATGTCGCTAATAAACCTCTTAATATTTTATTGCAAGATTTTCAGCATAAGTATCTCTATGGTGATGAAGAAACTAGAGAAGAAATGAAAAACAGTTGGTATGCCATGACATTCAGGCAGATCATTAAGCCTCAATTAAAAACAACGAATTCGAATTGAATCAGATTTTATAATAGTAAAGCTATAAAACCTACGCAAGAAGCACTGTAGTTCGAAAATAATCCTTCAAATGATATTGAAGCTGCTACAGTTTGAGTCTGTTCAGAACATCTAAACCGGCTAATAAAATTTAGCCTATTGATTCTGGTGATAAATAACATGCAATTTAAGGATGGAGAAGAGATTCATTAAGTATCAGAATAAAACGTAGCTCTGACCGCCATAAGTCAGATTTACTAATAATTTATACTATATGTCATTGCCTTAATTTAAAAAATAATTTTTGTAATATTTTAATATTATTAAATATTTTACAAAAATGGACTAAAAAAATAGCAAATACGTTCAATAACACGGTTCCATAATGGGCGTTTATTCCAATTTCTCTGCATCAGAGGCGTAGAGCGAGCAATATAATCATATTGAACTAACATTAAATCATTACCAAAATTTTTATCATCAATAACAACAGTAATTTCAAAATTAAGCCAAAGGCTTCTCATATCTAGATTAACAGAACCAATTAAGCTTAATTCACCATCAACAGATAGGCTTTTAGTGTGTAGAAGTCCATCATTGAACTGATAGATCTTAACACCAGCTTCTAATAATTCAGAGTAAAATGCTCGGCTTGCCCAACGAACTAAAAAAGAATTATTCCGATTAGGAATGACCATTAACACTTCAACGCCTCGCATCGCTACAGTGCAAATAGCATGAATTAGATCATCGCTTGGAACAAAATAAGGCGTGGTAAGAATTAGCTGCTTACGAGCAGAAAAAATCGCAGTCATTAAAGATTGCTGGATTAATTCTTCTGGAAAACCAGGACCTGAAGCAATGAGTTGAGTTGTATGTCCGCTAGATTGTTCAAATGACATAATCTTAATATCTGGAGGAGGAGGAAGAATACGTTGACCTGTTTCCATTTCCCAATCAAAGGCGTAGACAATACCAAGTGTTGTTGAGACTGGTCCTTTCATCCGAACAACAATATCTATCCATTGCCCCATATCAGATTTTTGTTTAAAAAAGCGAGGATCAACCATATTCATACTACCAACATATGAAATATTATTATCAATAATAATCATTTTTCGATGTTGGCGGAGATCCATTCGTCGCAGAAAAAAGCGGAACAAATTTACTTTTAGTGATTCTATTAATTCTATTCCAGCTTCACGCATTTTTTTTGGTTGATGACTATGAAAAAAAGACCAACTACCTGCTGAATCAATCATTATTCGGCACTTTATACCACGTTTTGCTGCATTAATTAGAGCTTCCGTAACTTCATCAACTAACCCTCCATCTTGCCAAAGATAAAATACCATTTCGATATTATAAAAAGCTAAATTAATATCATCTATAATGGTATTTAAAGCATCTTTATAATTAATTAAAAGTTGAATTTTATTACCTTTAACACCACCAATTCCTTGTCTTTTTTTGCAGAGTTTAAATAAAGGCTCTGCTACACGACTATTTTTTTTGCAAAAAATATGTTTAGATTGCTTAAGTTTTTTAAGCCAGATTTCAACTGAAGGCCACATATTCTTTGCTTTAATTACTCGTCGCTTACCAAGGTATAATTCACCAAAAGCCAAATAAGCAATAACCCCAACCAGTGGAATAATATAAATAATTAATAACCAGGTTAGGGTAGAAGTTACCGGACGTCTTTTTAATAAAATTCGTACAGTAACCGTGGCAATCATTAGCCAGTAAAAAAAAAACACAGCCCAGTTTAATAAAATATAGACGGTTGCCATAGGCTAAGATGTTCCTATCTTAGAGTCAATTTGATATTATCGATTATCTGGATATTCACTATAGCAAAATAAAATTTGTTATAAATATGAAAAGTATGATTTTTAGCTTAAATAAAAGTAATTTTATATGTTTAATGAATATTAAATTATTTTTATATTTTTTGCTGTATACATGAACAGTAATTTGTTAGATTAAATAATCTGTTAGTATTTTATACCATAAATATTAAGCCTGATTACTTTAAATGAATAAAAATATTAATGATTAGTTAACTTTATGACTTACAATGTTGATATTTTTAATTAAAAATTTTATTACAATATAATTTATTAACAGTAAAATACTTTTTTAGTCTTAAAAGACTATTCTTATTGAAGATAATTTCTATTTTTATTTAAAATTATAACTTTACTCATTTGTTTATTGCTTATTTTAAAAAAAGAATTTCTCATACATACCTATGAGATCCGTTTTAGGATCATTTATTTTTATTCTTATTTCTTCATGTTTATTAGCAGTATCTCTTAGTTTTTATTACAAAAGCCTATACTATCTATTTTTTAGCTGAATCTATATCAGTATCCATAGAGTCCATTGACACCTAGTAGTATTAAGTAAACCAATGAACGTTAATGAACCAGAACGGAAATCGTACCTAAAATAGAGTCTGATATTAAACTAAAAATGGCGTTATCTACAAAAATAAGGTAGTGCAAAAAAGTTAAGTGTTAAAAAAAATCTAAATCTAAGCAGTTAGTATATGGAGTTATGCTTATTTCTGGTGTATGGAATTTTAAAGATGATGTCGTCTTACCCCTACTGATTGATTTAGTTAATGATGTCAACAATAGATAAATGATAGACCATAAAAAGTCTACCCTACAGATATCTTATAAAACTAGATATTATTCTGATTTATTAGATGAACTGATTCTCAATGATGAGAGGGATCTCTGATAGCACCGCATTAAAACTGACCTCAAAGGTTATATTACGATAAACATGAAAATACTACCTTGTCGACGTGCGTAAGCTATTGCCCGTATATAATTATTTGCTACAGAAAACTATACAGATGAGTATTAGCGATATTGAGATTACAGTGCCTAAGATTAATGAATCGCAGTGATAATAACGGAATACACTTGAACAGCTGGTTGCTATCACCTTATCTGAAACGTAAAAAATGATGAAGAGTGCTAATAATTGCGTACCTACAAAGGCATATTCCACTAGTGGTTTTTACAAAACCATAATAAGGCTTCTCAGTGAAAGCACATAGTCTTTTCTGCCAGCACCCCATCAGTAAACTGAAACAGCAATAGATTGAATAGCATAAGAAAATAGTAGATGGCTGACTTAAGCGATACGCATTATATTTATTTCTTGCCTTAAAGTATATCTTATCCTGTATAGGAAACATAATAACCTTTTCCTACTAATTAGTATTAGCGATACTGCGCATGGATGTAAAGAGATACTTCTGATAAAAGATAATTATCGAGAGTCAAAAGTGAACTGGTTAAACTTCTCAATAGCTTGTAATCAGCGGAGATTAAGCGTATCTCCTAGACTTGTTACGGAAGATGTGGTACTTGGTTTTTTTGAATGCAATAGTAAAGATATTCCCAGACATGTAGGATTAATACTGTTTGGCATACAAAATATTTATTGCACTGGTTTCACTTTTCAAAGACATACAACCAAAAGTTAAAACTTGAGCTGCGAGATATTTAGCTAGCAGATAGCTATGATCCCGCTTATAAATCCCTTGATATTTTATTTAAAATATTTTTAACGAAGTATATTCTGCAGCGATAAAGAGGCTGCAGAAAGATTGAGAAGAATGGCTGGCATTCTATATCTTCCTATCAAGGCACTGTGGCGTCAATAAGAATAACAAATCCAATTGAATCAGGTTTTGTGATAGCGTGAGGATACGAAGGTAAGGTACGAAGCCACTATTGCTCAAGAAAACAATCTTTTTAATAAGCATTTCAAGGATTTCTGTCTGCTTATAAAACTCTAAACCGCCTAATTAGATTTGATCTTCTGAGCAATAGTGTAAACAACATCTAATTTAAAGATGGAGAGCAGATTAACGAAGCATCAGAGTGGAGTTTACCATGATAAGTCAGCAGATTTGCTAGTAACTCTACTGTATATCATATTTCAGAATACAGTATATCTTTTGAATAATTCAAGTTTAACTTTAACTAGTCTTTCATAAACTCCAATGAAATTTTACTATCCAATACTTATTGTGGTAATTTTAATTGCACAGCCAAACATATTGATGCAGAGTAATTTCAAACTCTTTACCAGAATTAAAATGATAGATTTGTAGACTATCTTCTATCATAACCATTAAATCGCTAGGTATACCCCCTTTATTTAAGGATGCATCGTCGGGTAAGTCGGTTTTTTATAGCAAACTTTCTGTAAACAAACGAAATATTCAAATTAATATTTTCCAGTAGCTGAACATTTTGCAAACTAAAAACAGCCTGTAAATTCTTTAACATTGAGTAAGTACCGATGAATGTCCATGGGACACATGCTTAATTAAGATTAAGCAAAAAGCCATTGAGCATTGAACGTAGTCTTTTCCTTGTAAAGACGGATAAAAACCTCTCAAAGAGTGAGAGATTTATATCTACAAAAAGATAAGGTCGTCAAGGGTTTATTTAGTATTTGCAAAAGGATATTTCACACTACGTGAAGATAAAGAAATTTGTAAGCTTTTAAAGGCTTTATACACTTTAGCTTGGTACTTTTTCTGCCTTATTTCATGCAAATTCTTCACTCCGCCTACGTAAATAGAGATTCAGGCAGATCAAGATACTTATTAATATTCAGAAATTTGCGTACGGTACGGATAGATGGGCTAGTAGAAGATCGTCGGAAAGGAAAAGTTTTTACAGGGAAACGACTACGGCATCCTAATCGGGCGATAGAGAGGCTTCCATTCACAACCAATGGGAAATATAGCTGTGATTATCAATATCATCTCATCTTCACCTTTTAATAACAGTATGTTAGAACATCCCATAACGCTTAGCTAAAGTAGACCTAGGCTATTTGCCGGCTTGAAAGCAGGACTAATTTAAATGTTGTAATTTTTTGACGATAGAACTTTATGATTGTGATATTTTTCTCAATTATATCCCTTAGTAGTTGCTATATTGCTATGAATATGATTCTGGAACGAGATTTTATATAATGATCCCTAACTAAATATCTATCTAAGCAAAATATTGCTATTAATTATATATTTAATGTCACTTCTATTAGACTTTATTTATTAAAGTAGATATGTGGAAATAAATATCCTATATTGAAAAGGTTATTGCTTTGCTCGCAGAGCAATTTGTAGTCACGTCTGTATTTCAATTGTTGTAGTTTTAATAAACTTCTTCAGGCTAGATAATTTGGTAAATAAAACAATTCCATATCATGGAGAGGCTACTCAGTTATTCTTTTAATCAGTTAATATAACTGTTCACATTTTAATATAGAATTCCTTAGTGATAACTTTATGATTATTTAACATTATTAGGCGATGGTAGCTAATTTATGCTCTTTAAAAAAATTTTATACTACTTAGCTTCATCTGAGCTAAGTATGAACTCTTTATCGATGATCAGTTAAAGAAAAAATGGCTAAGATATTTTGCATTACATTCTTCAAGGATCTTATCACTCACATAACCCCCTATCTAACCTTGGACAATTAGGACCGCAATTCATTTTTTATCTTCCCCCTCCTCCCTGCATTTTCTAGCTTTCCTATATAGAATATTATCCTTCTCTTTAAAGGATTCAGAGAAAATATTTCGTTGATTTTAAGAATAGCACTTAGTGTATTTATATATTGCTATTCGCTCCTTGAAACAAGGAAGGCAAAGATGCTATCTAAATACTAATTTAGAATTAATATCTATTTGTTTCACTAACTCTTCTACAATATATTTAAGATATATCAAAGATAATTGAAGTCATTATACTTATAATATAGTTTTTTTAAAGAACTTTTCACTAAGAAAAATTATTAGTAAATCTAGTGTTAGAATGGTCAGACTACCTACTGCTCCACCCTGATGCTATCTAAATCTGCTCTCCACCTTTAAATTTAATATTGTTTATCAGTGAAGTCAAGCAGCTCAAACTCCTCCTAGCCTCTATCTAGCTTTTCTAAGTAAACAATAGCGGGTTCAGTACTATTTTGAATAGGTTGCTTTTCTAGAAGAACAGTGCTTCGTGCGTCCCCTTCATAGCCTCATTTTCGCAAAATCCGATTTTAATCAAATTAGTTATTCTTATTGCTGAACGCCCAGTACGCTAACAGGAAGTCGTAGAATACTAGAAACTTTTCTCAATCTTTTTTCATATTCTTCATCGTTGCACAGGATACTTCCTTGAAAAGCTTATTAATAAAGCATTAAAGGCTTTATTAGAGGCATCAGAGCTCTTTGGTAAACAAAGTTTCCCAGTAGATCATCCTTAACTTTTAGTTATATACCTTTAGAAATAATTTAGTACCAATGCTGTTTTATGTACCCAAGAGAGTTTAGTGCTATATGTTCGGAAATATCTTTGCTATTGCATTTCAAAACTAAGAGTACCGCTTTCATAGGAAGCTAACAGATACGGTTAATTCTCTGCATTTCCAGGCTATCAAGAAATTTGGCTCAGTTTGCTTCTGACTTTTAATAAGCATTTTGACAGCAGCTAGCTCCTCATTATCATCCATGCAGTGACGCCGATTTGATAAAAAGGCAAAGGCGATCAGTTTACCTAACAGGCCGGTAGATGCAATTAAATCAGAAATAAACGTAGCGCATATTGCGTAAATTACGCAGGTACTACACTTGCCTATACTCTTCAAAATATCACTGTTTTAGTCTGCTGATGGTATTTTCTGCAGGAAGATCATGTGCTCTTTACCGAGAAACGCTCCAGAGATTCGTGAAAATTACTGGTGTATAATAACCTTCTATATACAGATTATAAGAGTAACTCTTCAACATTTTTACACACTTTAAATAAAGCGGTAATAATGAACTGTTGAAACATATTCTGTTGACGCTGCAATCCTCCTTTATAACCTTAGGCACTGTAATCTCAAGATCGCCAATAGCAGTTTATTTGCTTCGTTAAAGAAAATAACTATTACGAATGACGGCCTAATCTGTCGACAAAGCGCATTTTTTAGGATCTTATTGCAGTATGGCTTTGAATTCCGGTCAACAGTAGTGTTATCCCTGCCTGGCATTATTACTAATAAGTTCGTGTAATAGATTACAGATAATCTCTAGTTTTGCGAATATCTGTAAGATAAGCTTTTCATGCATATAATCTCTATATGTTGAAATCAACCACGAAAGCAATAAGCTAGCATATGCTAGCATCTCCGAAACACCATACATTAGAATTAGTATAATTCAATTTTATTTAACATTTTTAGAAGATATTTTATATCTATCTACAGATAAGCAGGCTTATAGCCTTAAATGCTTTATATTTTAACTTTGCCACTTCCTGCTTCATTTCAGTAAATTTCCTCTTTGTACCTGCATAAATAACTATCCAGGTAAGAAGGAGAGAAAAACGTTTTTATAGGAAGTGGGTTACGGCTCTTCTGCTCTTGAGCAGCAATAGCATTATCGGAAAAAATGAAAATATGACTATGATATCAATATCATCTCGTTTTTGCCTTTTAGCAACGATAAATTCAGATATGCTATAACATTTACCAAAAGGATACGCAGTTTGTTTGATTGCCTGATAGTAGCTTTAATTTTATGTATTGTAGTTGTTTGACGATTTGATCCTAATCATTAAGATGTTTTGCTCTTAACTATATCCCTTAATAGCTTTTTTTTTCATGAATATAGGTGCACAAAATCTATATAATAATTTTGGATCAAGCACTTAGCATAATATTAAACGATAACTATTATTCTTATAGCTAGCGCTAAATTTCATCTAAAAATCTTTCTTGTTTTAGATAAGGGGAACCTTTTGTTTTTCTTAAGTAGAATGAATTGAGTATAAATAAAGTACTTAATTAGAATAATAGAAAATATTTGCTAAAAATATAATTCTATTAAAAAGGAGGAGCGTAATGGTGCTATTACCCCCCGTTATTACGGTTGATGGTCCAAGTGGCGTAGGTAAAGGTACATTATGTCAAGCATTGGCAAATAAACTGGGTTGGCAGTTACTTGATTCTGGTGCCATTTACCGTATTTTGGCTTTAGTAGCATTACATCATCACGTTGATATCAAGTCTGAAGAAGAATTAGTTCCATTAGCAGCTAATCTTGATGTTCGTTTTGAACCAAGAGAAAAAGAATTAGCTGTTATTCTTGAGGGGGAGGATGTTAGTAATGAAATTCGTAGCGAAGTTGTTGGTAACACAGCATCTCTTAGCGCAACTTTTCCTCGCGTTAGAGAAGCATTATTACGTAGACAAAGAGCATTTCTCATTAAACCGGGTTTGATTGCTGATGGGCGTGACATGGGAACGGTAGTTTTTCCAGATGCACCAGTAAAGATTTTTCTTGATGCCACACCTGAAGAACGCGCTCGTAGACGAATGCAACAGTTGCAGGAAAGGGGATTTAATGTTAAAATAAAGGCTCTTTTAATTGATATTAAAGAGCGTGATTATCGTGATCGTAATAGGTTAATTGCACCTTTAGTACCTGCAAAAGATGCGTTTATCCTGGATTCTACAAAGTTATCTATTCAAGGAGTTATTGATCAAGCATTTGCTTATGTAAAAAAAAATAAATATTATCTATATTCTATGTCAATAATAGACATATAATAAGTTAATTAAAGCTTTGTAACAAGGAGTGTTGCGATTTATGTAAAATAACCCCCCATTTGGCAGGATGTTGAATGCTAGTTAAAATTTTGAAGATATTACTATGACAGAATCTTTTGCTCAACTCTTTGAAGAATCTTTACAGAGTATCGAAACCCGTCCAGGGGCTATTGTTCGTGGCATTGTTATTGCTATCGAAAAAGATGTCGTATTAGTTGATGCCGGTCTAAAATCAGAATCAGCGATCCCAATAGAACAATTTAAAAATATACAAGATGATGAGCTAGAAATTCAGGTTGGTGATGAAATCGATGTTGTTTTAGACGCATTAGAGGATGGTTTCGGTGAAACTATCCTGTCTCGCGACAAAGCAAAACGTCATGAAGCTTGGTTGATGCTAGAGAAAGCCTACGAAGGTACCGAAACAGTTATTGGTATTATTAATGGCAAAGTGAAAGGTGGTTTTACTGTAGAATTAAAAGGCATTCGTGCATTTTTACCCGGTTCATTAGTTGATGTTCGCCCAGTTCGTGATACAACTCACCTGGAAGGTAAAGAGCTTGAGTTTAAAGTTATCAAACTGGATCAGAAGCGTAATAATGTTGTTATTTCTCGTCGTGCTGTTATTGAGTTTGAAAGCAGTGCAGAACGTAATCAGTTATTGGAAAATTTGCAGGAAGGGATGCAAATTAAAGGTATTGTTAAAAATTTAACTGACTATGGCGCATTCATTGATCTGGGCGGTATTGATGGTTTATTACACATTACTGACATGGCTTGGAAACGGGTTAAACATCCAAGTGAAATTGTTAATGTTGGTGATGAAATCAATGTTAAAATATTGAAGTTTGATCGTGATCGCACACGCGTTTCTTTAGGACTGAAACAGCTTGGAGAAGATCCATGGGTAGCTATTGCTAAACGTTATCCAGAAGGCACTAAGCTGATAGGACGAGTTACTAATCTTACTGATTATGGTTGCTTTGTTGAAATTGAGGAAGGTGTTGAAGGCTTAGTGCACGTTTCTGAAATGGATTGGACTAATAAAAATATCCATCCATCTAAAGTTGTTAATGTAGGTGATGTTGTTGAAGTTATGGTTTTAGATATTGACGAAGAGCGTCGTCGTATTTCATTAGGTTTGAAACACTGTAAAGCAAATCCATGGCAGCAATTTGCAGAAACACATAATAAGAATGATCGAGTAGAAGGTAAAATAAAATCTATTACTGATTTTGGCATCTTCATCGGTTTAGATGGTAGTATTGATGGTTTAGTTCATTTATCTGATATTTCTTGGAATCTTTCTGGTGAAGAAGCTGTTCGTGAATACAAAAAAGGCGATGAAATTGCTGCTGTTGTATTGCAAGTTGATGCTGAACGTGAACGTATTTCTTTGGGTATTAAGCAATTAGCAGAAGATCCATTTAATAACTTTCTTTCTTCTAATAAGAAAGGGGTTATCCTTACCGGTAAAGTAATATCTGTTGATGCGAAAGGAGCAACGATTCAGTTAGCTGCCGGTGTTGAAGGTCACTTACGTACATCGGAAGCTTTACGTGATCGTATGGAAGATAATACTAAAATAGTAAATGTTGGCGATATAGTTGAAACTAAATATACTGGTATTGATCGAAAAAACCGTATAATTACGTTGTCTGTTCATTCAAAAGAAGAAGATGAAGAAGATGAAAAAGATAGCCTTGCTGCTGTAAGCAAGCAGGAAGATACCAATTGTACGAATAATGCTATGGCCGAAGCATTTAAAGCAGCGAAGGGCGAATAATTAAGTATCCCCATAGAAGCAACATTTTGATCCCCGTAATGCTAGTTTAGGGAGGTGTCCTATGACCAGGTCTGAATTAATTGAAAGACTTATTAACCAATTAGCTCATATACCAGCAAAACTTATTGAAGAAGCTGTAAAAGAAATTCTTGATCATATGGCAATAACCCTTTCTAATGGAGAACGTATTGAGATTCGTGGATTCGGCAGTTTTTCTCTTCATTACCATTCGCCGCGTATGGGGCGTAATCCAAAAACAGGCGATAAAGTTAATTTAAAAGGAAAATATGTTCCTCACTTCAAGCCTGGTAAAGAATTACGTGATCGCGTTAATATTTATGCATAAATTTTATTTATTACTACTACTAAAAATAGTATCTTAATTAGAATTAAGATGATAATTTTGAAACCCATCTTCTATACGCCTATTAAATCACTCAACTATCTCATTTATTTAAGAGAGAAAATTTATTTCGAGATAAGTCAATGTTCATATTAAAAAAATCTCTCTTAAATAGAAAAACTAAAAGTTATCTATTTTTACTTTTTAATAAAAATAATCGATCTACTACGGTAGACTCTAAATTCTAATTTTATTAGAGTATCTCTTCTTTGATTTAATGCACTAATTTTAGCAAAATTAATTCTAGATTTTAATTAATAACTCTCGTTTTTTTTATTTTATGCATTTTTTGATAATAATTTCGTTACTAGCTCATCAAGCTTAGCGTCGAAAAGTAGCATGTTGTGCTATAACAGCATACACTTCTATAGATCTGTTCGACAGGAATTTCTTTAATCAGAACAGAAAATCCAAGTTTTTCTAAACTGTCTCATCTTCAGAGCCTTATACAACTTCGGTAATAGAGTGTAGCTCATTTACGATTCAACAAAAACTAAGTAACACATCAACTTAAATTCTCATATCGGAATATGATTAATATAGGACTCGATTATCTTTTTTTTAATTAGTGGCTTCTGTCGATATTGTTATATACGGTGCTAATAGTGATGATGTCACAGCCTCTTTTCCGCAAAGTAATGTCGCAGTTTTAACGCGAATACCGATGAGACGTTTAAGATATAAGCCGCTAAAGGTATTTTCGCTATGTCATACTCATCTTTCGTTTTCTTAGTGAAGTATACTTTACAGTAAACTTTACAGAGTAATGCGCGTCCGTACTCTCTTCCTTCATAGTACACCCTACCAGTGCTTCCTGGCGCAGATATACTCCAGATCAGGAAGAGATTAGGGGGATTTTATCAAATTATAATTATAACGTAGCACAAGATGGATGAGAGCGCCTCGCTAGGATTTCTTTTCGACTACTCTTTTTTTTGAAGAGCGACTCAAGACCATACAGCATCTTTAATATCCAGACTGCCAGGAGTGACGGAGATATAAAGGTGCCTACGCTGATTGAGTTATTAAGTATAAATATACAAACCAGAATATACCAATTTGAATACCCTGTTTACGTGCCACTGCAGCATAATACAGAGTGGTGGGGAGTACGCAAAATAGAGGTTTAAGTAGCGACAGTTATTGTTAAAAAGACCAAAGAAGATGGAAGTAGTAAAATAATGTGTTACCAAAGAGTATCAGTTGGATAAAATATGAACCTGTTATGCTAACCGCTGCTAGGTAAGTTTGACACGTATGAACTGTAGGTTTTGACTTATAGATTTGGCAGAAAATAGTTGTGAAATATTCAGGGAGCCCCATAGTATTAGTGCAGGACACCAATGGGACAAGTGCTGCAGGCAAGCATTAATCCTACAGATATACAGATCCCACAATGAGTTGATACTTTTATTATGTTTTTAAGAAAGTTATTCTATACTCGTCATCAATAGTAAAAACCAATTTAGTTGAGCAAAGGAGATATGTATTTGGATAAATTACTCTCTAGATATGTTTCCAGAGAAAACAGGAATCATCATCTTATCTATATTTGTCAGATCTATCGGTTCAGTTATCTTTATGTTTTCCAATAGGAAAATGAGACTGAAATTATCCCTGTTTCCTATAGGTAATGAATTCATCGAGATGCATACTTTCATTCATTGCTCCTCAATGCAGTTATATTCAGCATTATCGGCTTAGCCTGAGCTTGTTCTCAAAAATCTAAGATAATTATGATCAGAGAAGGGATAATACTTTCGTGTTAAGAAAGATTGAGGACTTGAGTCGGGATACATTGCTGCATGGCCTTCTTTTAAAAAGTCATAAATTAGTCTATCTGTCATTATTAGTTTCGAAATGGAGAGATCGTAAAAGTGCTTTGCATAGATAAGCGATCTAATACGTAAAGTCGCGTATTGTCTTCCTTTATTTATCTAAATTAGGTTTTTAGGAATTCATACAAGCCGTCTGAATGGATTCCTAAAAACTTAACATATCACAGAGTATAAAACAGTACTTAAATCATAAATATGCAAAGAGACAGAGTAATAACTACGCTGTCAGATCATAGCATAGTACATTCATTTAGTGACGAGAATTAACGCAAACCACTAAGTAGTATTATTAAAGTCGACAAAATCTTTTTCTTTAAATTCTTTAAAAAAAAAGAGTTATATTCCAGATCAAAAGGTGAAAAATACTGGAGAGAAAGAGATAAAAGAAAAAACAAATTTTGGTCTTAATCACCTAAGATTAAGAAGATCATGTGAGCGATGAGATTTTTAAAGAGTTTAATGCAGAGTGTGTTAGCCGTTTTTTGAACTGATCATCGATAAGAGTCCATCTTTTTTAAATAAAAGAGCTAAATGATATGAAATATTTGATAGTGAGCATGAAATTAGTCACCATTGTCTAATAATGGTTGGTAACCATAGAGTTATTGGTAAAGAATTCTACATTAAAAATATAAGTTATATCAATTGATTAAAAAGATACCTAAGTAAATTCTATGATTCAATATTATTTTATTTATCGAATTATCTGCCTCGAGAAGATTGTTTGAAACAATAATAATTGAAATGCAGATGTGGCTATAAATTCCTCTACGAGCAAAGCAACAATCTTTTGCTAAGATAGCCATGATTTTATAAATGTTATTCAATAGTTAGTAACAAAAATATCTTAGTTTTAATGATTAGCAAAAAATAAAGAGTTATACTCATTTCTGGCGTATGAGTTTCTGAAATGCTGGCATATTACATCTAATTGATTTCGTTTATGATTTCAACATCAGAGAGAGGAAATATCATGAAAGTTCTATCCTACTGGTATCTGCAAAACCAGATATTACTTGTGATATATTCCCCCCTTCCATTAATTCATCCGCAATGGTGTGTAAGATAGCTGATAACAGCGCTATTAAAACTAAGTTTAAAATCATGCTACGATAACATACTAAACGCTGTTTTCTTGACGGATGTTCTTATAGTGTCGTCTATAACGGTTATTTATCATAGTTAACTATATGAGTTATTAGTAAATCTTAGTGTATACTAATCAGGCTATATTCTACTTTGATGCTTTGTAAATCTGTTCTTTATCTTTAAATTTAGTATTGTTTATCATCAAGTCAAGACTAAAATTTCCCCTAACCGATTCTAGTTTTTTTGATTAGATGGAAGAAGATTAAATGCCATTGAAAGGATTATTTTCGCGACCATAGCTACTTCGGGAATCAGCTGCTTTGTAGCCTCAATCTATTAAAAAAAAGTTGATTAACTAGATCGCTTATTCTTATTAGTAACTAGGTGCGCTGACGGAAAGGCATAGGATTCAACTATTCTTCTGGATCTTTTCATAGTTTCCTTCATCGCTGCAAGATACTTCGATGGAAAACTTGCCAACAAAACATTAAGAGATTTATTATCTCGGCATCATGATTCTCTTCGCTAGCCAGAGCTTCTAGTTAAGTTTTAACTTTTCATTAGATACCTTTTTGTAGTCAACCCAGCACATTAGCTATTTATTCAGGTAATAACATTAGTGCTACATATCCGTAAATATCTTGACTGTTCCATTCCAAACTAATGGCATCGGCTCTTCTAGCAACTCTAGAAGATAAAATTAAGCCACGCGATCACTAGTTATTAAGAAGTTTAGCTCAGTTTATTTCTAACTCTCGATAAGTATCTTTGAGTGCAACAAGGTTCTTATAATCCATTCAGTAACGGCGATAATAAGAATAAGGTAAAGCCAATTACCGTCCATAAGAGGCGGTATATGTCATCAGCTAAAAAATAAACATAATACGTATTGCTTAAAATCACATAGATACTATTTCTTGTAGTCTTCAAATCATTTCTGTTTCAGTTTGCTGATGGAGTACCTGTCAGAAAGATTATGTGCTTTTCACCGAGAAAACCCAGAGCTTCATAAAAATCACCAATAACTGTACCTCGTCGTATGTGCAGCTATGAGAGCAACTCTTTGCTACTTTTGCATGCTTCAGATAAAGAGGTAATAATGTGAACTGTTGAGCATATTCAGTTGCACTAAGATCCACTAATCTTAGTCATTTTAATTTTAATATTTCCAACTATCACTCTATATAGTTCGCTATAAAATAACTATTACGGTCGATGGAATGGATGCGCCTATTGATAAAGCCGGTGTTCAGCATATTGCAAAACATAGCTTAGAGATGCGTCTCAACAACGATACCTATCAGCTATTTGTCATCATTACAAATGAGTTCATGCAAGGGATCAGAGTAATATCTAATTTTGAGGATACTTATAGGATAAGCTTTTATGGCATATCATCTCTTTGATTTTGAAATCATTCATGAAATTAATCAGAAGAGGATACGACAGCATTTCCGAAATTACGTACACCAGAAATAAGTATAAATCTAGGCTGAATAAGCTCTATAATAAAAAGTATCAATCATACTATTGATCTTATCAACTAGTGTTTTAATGGGAAAAATACTAATTTACTAAGAAATTAACTTCTTAAAATTCATCTATATGTAGTTTTGACTATCCTAGTATAGGTTGTTGATAGAAATCCTTTCTTCTAATATTAAGAAGAGTTTAATGCAGAGTGTATTAGTGATTTTCTTGAGCTGATCATCGATCAGAGTCCATGTTTTGCTCGGATGGAGCTAAATGGTACAAAATCTTTGGCAGAATGCATAAAATTAATCATCATTACCTAATAAGGTTAGGTAACCAAAAAGTTTTTATTAAGGAATTCCGTATTCAAAATGGAAGAAGTTATATCATACTATTAAAAGTATATGCATGTATTCTCCATGAGAATAGGTTATTTTATTTACTGAATTATATGGTCTGAAAAATTTTATCTGAAACTACAACCATTAAAATACAGACATGCCTACATATTACTCTGTAATCAGAGTAATAACTTTATGTCAACACATAAAACCAGTTTTTACATAAATGACAACTACATGCTGTTTAGCTATTATCTTATCTTCTGAAACATAAGATCAAATACCTCGTGGCCTAACTGTTGGCCGCGCTTTTCAAATTTAGTTACTGGTCGCGTAACGAGTCGCTGAACATAATCACCTGATACTGATAAATTTCTATAATCATTAATTGCGTGCATTATATTTAATATATGCTCAGCATAAGGCTGCCAGTCGGTTGCTATATGCAATATACCACCTAATTCTAATTTTTGTAAAACAAGCTTACCAAAGGAATCCTGCACAATTCGACGCTTACTATGTCTTACTTTATGCCAGGGATCAGGAAAAAAAAGTTGTACCATATTTAACGAACTATCTGACAATATTTTTTCTAATACTTCAATTGCATCATGACACATAACCCGTAAATTACTAAGCTTAACTTCTTTCGCTGCTGTTAAACAAGCACCAATTCCTGATACATTGACTTCAATACCAAAAAAATTTTTAGATGGATTTTGTTTAGCCATACTAACTAACGATTTCCCCATACCAAAACCAATTTCCAGGATTACCGGCGCATTATTACCAAATAATATATTAAATGATAGAGGCTGACTTGTAAAATCTATCCCCATCTTAGGCCATAATATTTTTAACGCGTTTTGCTGATGAGGAGTTAATCTCCTCTGACGGCGAACAAAGCTACGAACACGACGTATTACTTTTCCTTCTTCATTAATTTCTGGAGTAATAACATTTTTCATCATAAGTATTGAAATTATTTTTATCAGTTAATACTATTCATAATATAGAATATTATATTTCAGTTAATTGAATATAAAATAGTAAGTAAAAACATTACTTTATTAACGAAATAAAGAGTTCATTAAAACTAACATTTAACTAAAGATTAAATATATTTTCTTGAGAAGAAATAACTAATATATGATACTATTGCTAATACCAAAAGGTATTTTTATAAAACTGTTAGGGTTCAAGACTTGTATATGGATACACTACAATTTTCTCACGCTGTACTTAATTGGTATCATCGTTATGGGCGAAAAACGCTCCCATGGCAACGAGAAAAATCTCCCTATCACGTCTGGTTATCTGAAGTTATGTTGCAGCAAACACAGGTTATTACCGTAATCCCCTATTTTGAAAAATTTATTAGCCATTTCCCTGACATTACTTCTTTAGCCAATGCCAAGCAAGATGAAATCTTGCACCTATGGACTGGCCTTGGTTACTATGCCAGAGCCCGTAATTTACATAAAGCAGCACAACAAATCGTTGCAAAATATAATGGCTATTTCCCCAATAAATTTGACCAAATTATTTCATTTCCAGGCATTGGACGATCTACTGCTGGCGCTATTTTATCGCTATCAAAAAATCAACATTTTCCGATCCTAGATGGTAACGTAAAACGCGTACTTACTCGTTACTATGGAATTGAAGATTGGCCAGGTAAAAAAAAAGTTGAAAATAAACTATGGGATATTAGTACTCTATTAACCCCTGCAAATGATGCTCGATATTTTAACCAGGGGATGATGGATCTCGGTGCTATGATCTGTAGTCGTAGTAAACCTAAATGTAAATTCTGCCCCTTACAAAAAGGTTGCCATGCTTTTATAAGTCATAGCTGGCAAAATTTTCCAGCTAAAAAACCTAAACAACTAATTCCAACTAAATGTGGCTGGTTTTTGATTTTACAATATAAAAATTTAATTTGGCTAAAAAAGTGCCCTCCTTCTGGAATTTGGGGGGGATTATATGTTTTTCCACAATTTGATACGGTAGATTCATTAAATGAATGGCTTAATAATTCCGGTATTATATATAATAAAATTGAGCAATTAATTACATTTCGTCATACTTTTAGCCATTTTTATTTAGATATTATACCTATTTATGTTACTATTAATCAGTTTTCTATTTACGTAAATGAAACGACAGGGCTTTGGTATAATTTACAGAAAGATATAAAAATTGGCTTAGCTGCACCAGTTAAAAACTTACTTAAACAATTTAGATATTAACTTTCCTGTTTTGAGAATCCACTTACTTAATGAGTAGAACTATTTTTTGTACTTTTTTAAAATGTGAAGCTGAAGGTTTAGATTTTCAGTTTTATCCTGGTAAAATAGGTAAAAAAATTTTTAATCAAATATCTAAAAAAGCTTGGGAACAATGGATAATGAAGCAAACTATGCTGATCAATGAAAAAAAGCTTAACACAATGAATTCTGAAGATCGAAAACTGTTAGAAACAGAGATGATAAAATTTCTTTTTGAAGAAAAAGAAATTCATATTGATAGCTATAGTCTATCTGAAAAATAATTCTTACCCCCATCAAAATCTTTTTCATTCTGATGATGTTATCTAACAAACTGCGAATGATATGAAAAAGCTGCCGATTTCTATCGTCATAGTTCAATTTATACTTGATTATTACTTCAGTAATAAATAAATCATATGTTTTTATAAAAACATTAAAGATAGCAATGGGATTTAATATTTAGCTTAGCAATTTACTTACAAAATTAAGAATATTTAAAAATCAGTACGTTCTAATTGTAATTAGCTAAAAAATTATGTTAAATATACTGATCAACACTAAACCTATAATTATATTAATTTTATAGTTATTAGTAAATCTACTGGTATAACGGACGGGTCAAACTAGGTTCCACTCTGATGCTTTATAAATCTATTCTCCATCCTTAAATTAGATATTGCTTATCCCAAATAAAAAGGTTAAACAAATTAAAAATACTCTTAGACGATTCTAGCTTTTTAAGCAGGGGGGAAAGCTTTAAATAGCATAAAAGGATTGTTTTTGAACTACAGTGCTTTGGGGTGACGAACTCGTAGACTCATGCTGTCGAAAAGCTGATTAATTAAATTCCTCGTTCTCATGACGCCACAGTACGCTGATGAGAAGATATAGAATTCCAGTCGTTTTTCTTTATTTTGCTCCAATATCCTGATCCCTGAATGATACGCTAAAACCTTTCCAACAAAGAATTAAAGGTTTTGTTAGCAGCATCATTGTTCTCTTTGATAACTTGAACTTCCAGATAAGAGCTTAACCTTAACTTTCGGTTGAATGCCTTTGAGGGAAATCAATCTAGCATATTAGCTGTTTTATGCATCAGTAAACAATATTGGTGGTGCATGTCTGGGAATATCTTTTCCATTACATTCCAAGAAAATTAAGCACTGTTTACTGTAGAAAAGATGGAGATACATTTAAGCCGTGCGCGATTTAAGGTATTGATAAGTTCGAATCAATTCACTTTCACTCTCAGTAAAGATCTTTAACTGCAACGAGCTCCTTATGTCCATGCGTAATGACGCCGATAATGTGCAGTAGGTAAAGGCGGATCACCTGCTTGACAGAACAGTTATGCCATTAAGCCAAGAATAAACATAGCTGTTCGTTTAAATCACGCAATTATCATCTTGCCTACATTCCTTAAGTCATTGCTACTTTAATTTACTGATGATATGAAAAAGATCTTCTTTTTAGTGAAAAGCTCGAAAATTTTGTAAAAATCACAGATAGGGCTACCTTTATGGTAGCCATATTAGCACAATCTTTCAATTCTTTTGGCAAACTTCAGGTAAGGCGACAGTAATGAATTGTTGAAGCATATTCCATTACCACTTCTATCCCATTAAAACCTTAGACACTTTAATTTTAAGATCGCTAATACCAATCTGTATGATTTGCTGTGAGATACAATCGTTACAGACGAGAGCATGGAAGTCAATATCCGTCTACAAAAGCGACATTAAGGATCTTAAATACAGCATATCTTCAAGTTCAGCTTAAACAACGGTGCCTATCAACTACCTGCACTATTATGAATGAGTTAGTCTAATGAAATTAGGGATTATATCTGGTTTTGCAGATGTCTTGTAATCTAAACTTTTTCATGACATATCATCTCCTATTCTTAAAATTATTCATAAAATTAATTATCGAGATACGATGAGAACATTTCCCCTAATTTCTATGCAGCAGGAATAAGTATAATTTGCAAAACTTAAGATTAATATCTTTAAATTAGATGTTAAATTAAATAACATATTATATAAATAAATTTTTACTTAGAACGGCCTCAAATAAACTAATTCTATCTACTTTTAGTAAAATAGATAGCTATTTATCTTCAATTAAAAAGCGATTCAATCTCTTAACCATCAAAGCATTTAATCATATAAATTATGCGATTCACTAGGCTTGGGAATAAGCAACAACAAAATTTTTTGACTACCTATTAGAGAATAGATTACAGCAATGTTAGTTAGAATTACACATTATCTGCTCAATTACCGCCCAATTAGGAGGAATCACTTGGATAAGCGTGCTCATAAAAAAAAGTATTTATTACATATCCGTTAGGCAACGGCAAAATATGGCGTTAATTCTAGCTATCATACAAATAGAATCTAATTTTAATCATTATGTGGTCAAGTTTCTTGAATACTTTAGTTTTATATAAATTAAACAAAAGACCGCGCAGATAGAGACGTTTAATGCTAATGAAAATCGCACAATAACCACATCGCAATTATTTGTTTGATACTGACAATAATGTGATCTGGAAAACCGTCTATTTATGATTGTATAAAAGACTATTTAGGTAAAATTATGAATGCTACCTTATGTCGCTATGCAATAATTTCTACCTATAATGGTGTAACAGGTAGTATATTAAGAGTATTATCTAACAATAGAAAGAGCTGGCAGTATAAATTATTAATCAAATACTACCAGGTATGTTTAGGAAACATTAATAACTAAGAAATTGAAATACTCAATTACATACTTATATAATTATAAGTAAATAATGAGAAGAAAAAGATTATTAATAACCTTTTACTAAGTTTTATTGCTACCCTGATAACCTGATAATAAAATGGAGTCTTCTAATTTCAAAAAGGCTTCTGACAATTTTTATAAACTACTGTTAAATTATTGAAACAAGCATAAGAAGGCTTATTAGAATAATTTTAATTGACAAAATATTATAATCAGGTTTAATACACCCTGTTGCCTGGATAGCTCAGTCGGTAGAGCAGAGGACTGAAAATCCTCGTGTCGGTGGTTCGATTCCACCTCCGGGCATCATATTTTTAGCATGATTATTAAAGCTAATAATTTCAATTGTTTCGAACTTATTCTCGATTTAAGTATTCATTATAGCTATCCAATCGTTTTCAGACTTAGCTAACATAAACTTATTGAATATATATGAATTTCTAGTTAAAAATAAGCATTTTTATAAGTTTTCAGCAAATTTACTTGCATTGATAATTTTTGCTGTATTTAGTAACCTATGCTATCAAAGGTTGTTAATAGAAAGCACTTATGGTATAAAAAAAAATTTTTCCTAGAAAGGATGTCATAAAAAGTAAACAGTCATGCAAATGAAAGAGACTCTTTCCTTAATTCCATGCCAACATAAATCTGCATCTTATTAGATAGTTTGGGTAATAACCTGTTAGGTTATATCGATTTATGCATTGTGAAACAACTGATTTTACTTTTATCCTGTCCATATTGTTACAATGAATATGTTATTCGTTGAGAACATATTCATTGTAGTTAGCGATATTTTTGAAAAATCCACGATTTCAGAAAAATATTTAATAATCTGATTAGAAGCTCTCTAGTAAAATCAGATTACAAAGATAAATAATTTAGTTATCTACGATTCATATTAAATAGTTTAACATTACAGGAGTTAACTAAATAAACAGGCATTTATTTAAAAACAGCGCTTAGATGGCATTTCTTCCTCCCCTTAGATCAGCAGTGACAGACAACTTAAATGCACTAAGTAATATTGTTGAAGGAGTTATTAGTAAATCTACTGTATGGACGGACGGATCAAACTACGTTCCACTCTCATGCTTCATGAATTCTGTTCTACATCTTAAATTAGATATTGTTTACCAACAGAGTCACAGAAAATTGAACTCCTCTTAGTCAATTTTAGCTTTTCTAAACAGATGATAACAACTTAAATACCATTGAAAATATTGCTTTTTGATCCACAACTTTGTGTATTAGCTTCATAGCTTAATACTATCACGTAAAATCCAATATCTAAATTAGATTCGTCGTTTTTATTAATGTCAGTGCGATGATGGGAAGCGATAGAATTTCAACAACTCTTCTTAATCTTTCTTCAGCTTCTTTATCGCTTCAGGATTCGCTTAAAACGTTGCTAACAAAACCTTTAATATTTTGTTAGTAGCCATTTATGACTTCCTAATAGGAAAGCTCTAGGCAGGTTACCTGATTACTTCAATTATATGCCTTTGTTAAATAAAACCAATGCATTAGCTATTTTATGTAGCTAATGACGTTAGTGCTGTGTGCACTCAGGAATATCTTTGTCATTCTATTAAAACAATGTGGACCTTCAATTCCACTATAATAAACCTGAGAGATGCAGTTAAGTTCCGTATTTGCAGGCAATTTAAGAAATTCGACTCAGTTAGTTTTAACTCTTAATAACCCTTTTTACGCGCAGCTATAGCAGCTTATTATGTCCATGTAATGATGCCGATAATTAGCAGCAGGCAAAGGCGATTTAGCATGCTTAGCAGAACTAAGGATATGCCTTCAGCTAAGAAATAAACATAACGCATATCATTTAATCATGCAGCAATAGCATTGCCAATGTTCTAAAAGCATTACTATTTAAGTTTTTATAGAATTTAGTAAGAGACCATTTGTTTTTATCGAAAAACGGCATCATGGCTTCATAAAAACCACCAGTGATTATCTCCTCACAGACATATATAGCTATATGTCACCACTCTTGAATGTTTTTATACGCTTAAGCTAAGGCGATATAGTCACTAGCTGTTGTGATATTACTTGTTGCCACTGTAATCTCCTGACCTTAGGCACTTTAATCTCAACATCGTTCATATCAGTGTTTTCATGATTCGCTGAAGAAAATAAGGGTTATGGTTGACGTATTAAATCCGTAGATAAGGCAGAGTTCAGAATCTTGTTACAACTATGATTTTGAGCTCCACCTTAATAGTACTGTTAGCAGCTCCATTGTTACAATTACAGATAAATTCATAAAAAAATTGTAGGTAATATCTGATTTTACATCTATCTGTAGGATACATTATTATGATATATCTTTTCTCTGTTATTGAAATCATTTATTAAATCAATCAGCAGGATACGCCATTCATCTCTGAAACTCTATATATCAGAAATAAACATAACTAAGAACATCATTGCAGACTCGTTTTTTATTTATATTCACAATCAGTTTATAACTAAAAATATAACCATATTAAAATTATCATTTTATATAGATAATTTAATAAGTAAGTTAATCAGTTTTATTAAGTACAATTGGAATATAATAAAGATATTAATAAAAGATTATCATATATTAATAGAAAATGATATTCTATATCAATATTATGTTCACAAGGTGAACCAAATTAATAAGTTTAGCTTTTAAAGGAAAAACAATGACGACAATAGAAAAAATTGAACGACAGATAAAAGAAAATTTAATTCTTTTATATATGAAAGGCTCACCTAAATTTCCAAGTTGTGGTTTCTCTGCTCAGGCCGTTCAAGCTATTTCCGCTTGTGGTGAACATTTTGCTTATATAGATATTTTGCAAAATCCTGATATTCGTAGTGAATTACCTAAGTATGCAAATTGGCCAACATTTCCTCAGCTATGGGTTCATGGTGAATTAATTGGAGGTTGCGATATCATTCTTGATATGTATCAGCAAGGGGAATTACAAAAATTAATCACCACAATTGCTGATAAATATCGCACTTCAAAAGAATCTGATGCTAAGTAGTTAAACATTCTTTATACAAAGTAGTCACTTCCCCATTTCCGGAAGTGGAATATTTTTTAAATAATTCAGGTTTAACTGGGTTATTAACAAATCTAATGTATGACAGTTAGAATATAATGTTCCACTCTAACACTTCAGAAGCCTGTTCTTCATTCTTAAATTATATATTGTTTATTCCACAGGGGGGTTAGTAGCTCAAATTCCCTGGATAGGATTCCAGCTATTCTGAGTGGACTGTTTCAGTCTTTTAAATGCTATTAAAGGGGGGGTTGTTTTCTTGAACTATACTTCTTCATACATTAATTTCATGGTCTCACTGTTATAAAAAGCTGATTTAATTGAATTGTCCTTTTTGCTAATGGCTTAACTTCTCTTCTTTCATGAGAAGTTGTAGGATACAGTAATTTTTCTTAATCTTTCTTTGGCTTTTTTATTGCTGCAGGATACGCTGAAAATCTTATTAACAAAACAACAAAAGCTTTATTTACGGCATTAGAACTCTCTGGTAGTCAAATCTTCTCCTCCGCAGCTCATCCTTAACTTTTGTTTGCATGTCTTAATGAATAATCAAACACACAGGCGGCCGCCTTCCTTGATAGGAAGGCTATGCCCTCGATCTAGAAATAAACATAACACATATCGCTTAAATAATGCAGCCAGCATTGCAATACTATTTAAATCATTACTATTTCAGCCTACTTGATAGTACTATTCTAGTAGAAGACCACGCTCTTCTTATTGAGAAGAGCGCCCAGTAATTCATGAAAATCAGCGGTGAAGATGTTTTATCAGAGTAAGCCATGGTATAAACTTTTTAACGCTTTTTGTACACTTTAAATAAAGAGGTGGAAACAAGCGTTAAAACATATTCCGCTTCTGATAAAATGCCATAATCTTAGGTACTTTAGTCTCAACATGCCAATTCTATTCTGTATTGAGTTCCTTGCGCCAAATAACCGTTACGGTTGACAGCATGAATACCCGTCAACAAAACAGTATTCAGTATATTATTGCAGGATGGCTTCGATTTCATCCTTAACAACAGCGCCTATCAGGTGCCTCTGACACCAGATAAATAAGTTTATCTAATTATCAAGGTAATATATCTAGTTTCCCTAGATACCTGTAGGGTAGACTTTCATGACATATCATCTCTCTGTTGTTGAAATTATCCATGAAATTAATCAATAGGACGATATGCCCAGCATCTCCAGAAACTCTATAACATAAGAAGTCAGAATAACTGCATAGAACTTATAATTAAGAAATATATTAAAGATGTTATTTAACCAATCATTACATCTTAAGGTTTTATCCTTTAATAAAACTGAAATTAAGTTAATTTTTAATAAAAACCGTAATTAATAAGAAACTTTAAAGAGAAAACCTTACATAATAATGTAATTGCTTCGATGTTAGATATTACTATCGGATTAGTTTATATTAGTAATAGATTAATTAAATAACTTTATTTTCTAAAGAAGCGCTTATAAGAACTCATCAAGCATTAATACTATTAATTTTATATTAATTAACTGCATCCAGATTGGAGTATAAAAATTTTATTGCAAATGAAAATTATTTGCACAGGTAATAAAATCTCCATTGCCTAGCCAAATTGTATAATGAAAAATATATAATGAAAAATAAATATATAGCAACAAACATAGTCATTTATTTAGTGGGTTAAAATAATAATAACCAAACCACAAATCTATAATAAAAATTTATTTTAAATAAATGTCATATAAAGCTTATGTTATCAAGCTGAGCTTTTACTTTGCTCAAAATTATCTCTATTTATCTGATAAATTCAGAACCAATTTTACGTTTAAAATAAAGAAAGGTACCAACCAAACAATAATCATTAATATAATTACCGCTGAATAGCCAAAACGCCAGCCTAATTCAGATATAAATTAAAAATTCATACCATATAACTGGACGCCACTAGTGTTGGCGATAAAAAACTACAGAAACAACGGAGAAAATTTTAATAATCTGACTCTGTTCAATATTAATAAAACCAATCGGCACTTCTATAAGAAAGTTTATTTTTGAAAAAGTACTTCATTATGAAGTAACAATAATTCAATATCACCTAAAATATTTCTTTCTTTCTTTAATTGACCTACTAGCAATCTTGCCCAGCGGATCAAGAAATTTAATGCTCGCTGTTTATCCATTAAACACAATCGCACTTTCCAGCCAATATCTTCTTGTTCTGCTAAATTAGTGAGTGCGTTATTAAACTCATTATCTTGTTGACCTTCCAGAATAATTCGACTTAACGATTCCAATACGCTAGAATATTTTCTATTACATCAACAAGTCATTCAACTTTAGTTTCAAATAAATCTAAAAATAACTTATAAGCATTATTATCGATTAGCTTTTGATTTCTTTAAGGTATACGAGATATAAACGAAAAGCCCGCAAATCACGCTCCTGTAATGTACATAAACGGCCAGCATAAAATATAAAAGCAACCGTCGAATTACTAGCATGTTCATCGTTATCTTGATAATAAAAAATGAATCAATATGTAAAAATCATCTTCATCTTCAAAAAATCGAGCTGATGCTTCAATATCGATTAATTCAGATACAGTTACTAATAATTGTCTCAATTCAGTTTTCACTGCTTGTCGTTATTTTTTATTAGGATCTATTAAATCAACCCATACCGCATATCTATCAGTTTTTCACTTTTATTGAGCTCAAGACGAAACAAGCAGTGTTTGTTTAATTTAAATGCTAGTAGAATATTATTCTACCTCATTGAACTTTAATTAGTAAAAATAGACAGTTAATTAATAACAAAATCCTTATACTTCAAGTATTCTTTATTGAAATTCTAATTTTGAATAAGCTGCAACCAGCCTTTTAATCCCTTAGTCCTAAAAATCTACTTGTAAGCGACAACGGTCAGTATTCCTTTCCAAATTAATAATAGTTCCTTCACCAAACTTAGGATGATAAACTTATGATGCTTAATGGATAACTATTATTACCTTGATTAATTAAAGTAACAAGTTGCTCATAGGTAATAGTGCGTGAAACTCTTTTGCGTAAACAAATTTCATCAATACATTCTGCCGGTAATTCAGTAATAAAATGCGAAGGGCGATGGTAAACTTCCTTGCCATATAATTAACAACTTTCTGCATAATTGAGCGTCAATTTCTCCATCGCTCGTGTCAATCCAATATAAACTAACCGTCGTTCTTCTGTCAGTTATTCGCTCTCTTCCACACTCATCTGACTTGGGATCATACCTTCTTCCATACCAACAATAAAAACTAATGGAAACTCTAGACCTTTTGCCGAATATAGAATAATTAACTGAACTGCATCTTGATGTAGTTCTACCTTACCTTCACCGAATTTCAACGCAGTATAAGATAAAAATGCTTGTAGTAGCATTAGATTTTAATCTTCTTCTTGATAACTAAAATAACGAAAAGCACGATCACTAACTCCTGAAAGTTTTGAATTCGCGCTCGTGCTTTTCGCATTTTCCATACTGGTACATTGTTTGCAAATCTAAGTCGCGAATCACGTGATCAATTGTAGATATAACAGCATATAACATCATTTCTTTAGTCAAAGACTCAATTAACTTAAGAAACCCGTTCAATAGCTACTGCAGCCTTGATCAACAAGGACTTTTCAGCTAATAAATACTTACAACTCATTCAAAGAATGATTTGTTTTCATGTGTTTTATGAATACAACATCTAATGTTCATTTACCTTATGCCGCACATTGGTATATTAACCACTCGTTCAAATGATACATAATCATTATAGTTAGAAACCAAACGTAAAGTAAGAAGGCGCGTCTTTAATTTCCTGCTTCTCAAAAAGTACTGCCGCCATAAATACGATAAGGAATTAAAGACTGCAACGAGACCTCTTCAAGTAATCGTGATTGTCTATTGCTGCGATAAAGAATTGCACACTCTTTTAAAGAGCCACCTTTCTCATGCCATTGCTTAATACGACTAACAACATAAGACGCTTTATCTAATTCATTAAAAGTACAATAAAGAGAAATAAGTTCACCATCTTCTCTCTTCCTGTCCAGGGATTTTTTAATCGGTTATTATTATTGGCAATCAGTGCATTAGCTGACTTCAAGATATTGTTAGTCGAATAATGATTTTGTTCAAGCCGGATAATTTCTGTTGCAGGAAATGTTACAAAAACATTAAATATTTTACCTGTGCACCACGACAACCATAAATTGACTGATCATCATCGCTAACAATTATCACTTTACCTGTATCACCAGCTAAAACACGTATCCAGGAATACTGGATACAATTAGTATCTTATAATTCATCAACTAAAAATTAGTAAAACGTTTACGATAATATTGTAGTATATAAGGTTTATTCAGCCACAATTCATAGAAACTCAATACAAGTTCAGTAAAATCAACTAATCCAGCTCGATCATACGCTTCTTGATAAGCCTTATAAACTCATAGCCAAATCATCTCTCTTAGATTGTCATAACTTTTAATATGTTGTGGCTGCAAGCCCTTTATCTTTTTTTTGCATTGATGCACCAGATAGCCTGATGTGGTGAGCATTTATTTTTATTTAGATTGATGAGCTTGATATTTCTACGTAATAAACGATATTAATCAACACTACCTAAAATTTGAAAATCTTGTAGAGTAGATTGCATCTAAATAGTGTGCTCGCAATAGACGATGTGTTAGGCCATGAAAAGTTCCTACCCACATAATATCGTTTTAATCATTACATAATATCCCATCAATACGATGACACATCTTAGCCGTCACTTTATTGGTAAACATCACCTCTATAATCGAGAAAGGAAAAACCTTATTAGCCATTAGTAACCAGGCTATTTGATGAACTAGTGCTCATATTTTGCTAGTACCCGCGCCGGTAAATATTAACATATTTATTCGAGATGTAGCAACAGCATCACGTTACTTATTATTTAAATTTTCAAGTAAATATGAGGCATTTATAGTTATTATTAAATTAAGAGAATAATTAATAAATCACTACTAAATTTTTAGCCAGATCAGAAGATTATATCAGCGTAATGAGTGAAAAACTAAACCAGTAATCTCAATATGAGGTAATATGTTATTTTGATTAATGATTATTAAGTTGCTATTTTAGTATTAAGCAGCAAGCTTTTATATCACTACCTAAAACACTTTAAATATCTATTATCAAATCAGAATTATATTTATTTCTAGTGAATTAGATTTCAGAGATAGTGGAATATTTTAATAATTTATTTCATGAACAATTTCAACAATGTAGAGATTATATGCCATAAAAGTTTAGCCTACAGATATTCATGGAATCAGAGATTACCTGCGATCCCTTACATGAACTTATTCGTAATAATCTCAGGGAGGTGATAGCACTGTTGTTGAGGGGGGAGCTCAAAGACGTATTGAATACTGACTTATCGACAATCATGATAATCGCCATTTGTAACGGTTATTTACTACAGCCAATAATACAAACAGGTATTGGTGATGTTGAGATTAAAGTTCCTAAACCAGAAGATAACAGCAGCAAAAAATATATTTCAATAGCTCGCTTTTACCTCCTTATATAAGCGTGTAAAAACCGTAAAGAGTTGTTACTATGGGATATCCGATAAGGGGGCGCATACCTCCGCCGAGGATTTTCATAAAGTTTTAGGTTTTTTTGATGAAAAGTACATGATTTCTGTCCCAGTATAATCAGCAAACTAAAACAGCAATAGCTTGAAAAACATAGGCAATGGCGATGCATTATTTGTGATAGATATGCGTTACGTTTATTTTTTAACTGAAAACCATAATGTCATTTTGTTAGGGAAGGTGTTCGCCTTTCCTTGCTCCTCATTATTACGTAACTGCACATAGATTTAAAAAGTAATTATCATCAAAGATAGTTATTAAGAGCAGAAGTAAAAATTGTCTGAACTCCTCAATCAGCTACGAGCGCGTGACTTAAGCGTACAATCCAGAGTTACTACGAGAGAGAGATGATGCTATTAATTTTTGGAATGCAATGGCAAAGATATTCCTAGGTGCGCGCAACATTAACGCTGTTAGCTATGCAAAATAGCTAATGTTCTAACTTCATTTTCAAAAGACATGAAGCACTGAAAGTTAAGGTGAACTTCAAAAAATCTATCTACCAAAGAGTTGCAATACCGTAATAAAACCCTTGATATTTGTTGGGAGGGTTTTTAGCATATTCTGCAACGATAAAAAAGCTGAAGAAAAATCTAGAAGAATTGCTAGTATTTCTATGACTTCCCATTAGTACACTGCATATAAAACGTTAACAAGAACGACAATTCGATTGAATCGCTTTTCTGAGAGGTAAGACTATGAAATCGAAGCGCGAAAGAAACTATAGTTAAGAAATAACCATTAAATAGTATTTAATACTGGTGCAATCTGCTCAGAAAATCTGGAATTGAATCAGAGGATTAAAGCTGTTGACCTACTGTTTGTAAATAACATTAATTTAAGGATGGATAATAGATTTATGAAATATAAGAGCAAAATTTAACTATCATACACAGATTAATTAATAATTTGTTAAATCATGACTGACATGCAAATTTTATTTAATTCAATATTAAATTCTGCAGGATAAAATGATACGTATCACTATACGAGTTATATCGTTTTCTTTAACCAGCTTTAAAGAAAATTAAAATAATTGTTTTATTCAGAAGGATAAAGATCTGTATTGGCATTAATAATAACCGCTAGTAGAATCTACTTAGCTAAGATAGATAAGGTTTTATAGATTAATTTTTAAATTATAATTTAACTACGTCAATAAGAAAGTGTACCATTATATTGTCAGGAGCAGAGTTCTTCTTCATTATAATCATAATAAAGTAATACTTTCACTGTTAACAACTAACATGCCAGTATTTAGCATGTGACAGATTTCAGGATAGTAGTTAATATCTAACGTTAGATAATTTTTAAATTGATAAATTGAAGTTTTTAAAGCAATCTCGCCATAATAACAAATAAAGGTTAATAATTGCTATTCAGTTTAGCAATTAACGTAGCGATTATTATAAATATATCATGCAAATCAAAGATAATCACCTGCGCAATAGAAGTTAATTTCCGATAAAAGCGTATTTAAGATTTCTCCATTTTTTCTATTAAATGAGTTACATCATAAATTATCTTGGCTAAATTCTAAAATTCTAGATGAGTATAAAGTTAGGTGCTAGAAAATTAAATGTTCTACTAATTCTTGAACTGCCCTCAAATTGCTACCTGATTGCAGAATGATATGAGTAGTAAAAAGAGTAACAAAGTTTGTATAAATTCATATGGCTTCTACCATTCTAATAATTCCCCATAATGCAAAATGTCTCGTACATTACAAACAAGAAATACATTTTCTTTTTAAATTAAAATAAAAACAGTTTCATTCTGCTTAACATATTTCTGTAGCGTATTTCAAGCCAATAATTTGATCATTATATAGCTATACATCCTAATGGTAGTTTTCATTCTTTGCTGTCTTTTTCTATAAAAAAATCATTACTGGATAAATTCAAATGTTAGAAATTTAAATTAACCAGTTTAGTTAAACACATAACCCGCGCCATACATCACCTTTAATATAGTTCCTATCACGTATAAATAACGGATCTGCTAAATCAATATTTAGCAATTTATTAATTTTATCTATATCGATTTTTTAGTAAATGACGTTTATTTTCGGTGTTCTAACGGTTTTAGCTGAATTAACTGTTAATATTACTCTTCTCAACTAATCAATTAAAACCGTCTTAATACTAAAAATATAAAGCAAGACTTGATGCCTGAAATCCTTGTCGATGACACTTTTCATTCATCATATGAATATGTAATATTTTTAATTGCTTTCAATCATTGATATTTATCTTTATAGCCATATTTATTAATACTACAATTTATATTGACGATAATAATCGTCAGTGATTTTATAGCTGCCACTCACTGCAGATAAGTAACGCAAAAATCGTTAATTGGCTGCCGGAAAGCTTTGTTGTGTTGAATTTATGCACGGAGTTATCCAGCGCAAAAGCAGATCAGGTAATAATTTAGCTAAATGGTCAAGCATCGTTGTTCCCATTCCCTTTTGATAATGTTGAATATCCAAACTGTTAAAGATCAGCATCCCTAAATTACCATATATCCCTAATAAAGAGATAGCTACAGAACCGACATGATTTGCGTCTGGTATTAATAATAATATTTCTGGATTATTTAACGTACCAAGATAATGATTTTTTTCACCAAATCTCTGAATACGAACAGGCTCAAATGCCTGACGAGAAATCATAACTTTTTGCGTATTCATTATCGGCACACCTAGTTGCCAACATTCGCTAAATAAGCGAACATAAGCACCACTTAAACCAAAGTTTCTTGACCAGGTATGTAAACGTTCCTGAAAATCGACAAAACTATCAGCTGTTGTTAGTTGAATAACTAACTTTAATATTTGATGAAATAGTATTTCATTATTGCGAGCTTGTTCAATCAATAATTGCATACTCTGTTCTAGATTTTTGATATAAACTCGTTGACGTTTCATGGACCATTCAACTAATGAAACTGCGTGATGAACTGAATGAGGAACCCGTATCTGTTCAACATCAGGTGCATTGCGAATAAAAAAATGAGGATTACTTTTTAGATATTCCACGACTGTCTGATCATCTAACAGAGGTTTAGGATCAAATGTTGCTTTTTTTTTATCCATAAAAAAGACCTCTTAAACAAACAAAACTTAGAAATGAATAACACCATCATAAACGTGTGTTGCAGAGCCTATCATAAATAGAGGATGACCAAATCCATTCCAACGAATTTTTAGCATGCCACCAGGTAAATCAACAGAGACATTTTTTCTTAATAAACCTTGCTGGATACCAATAGCAACAGCAGCACAGGCACCACTTCCACAAGCCTGTGTTTCTCCTACACCTCGTTCATGGACACGTAATCGAATATGCTCATGATCAATAATCTGCATAAATCCTATATTAGCTCGCTCAGGAAAACATTCATGGTTTTCAAGTATAGGCCCTAATAAAGCAACTTTAGCAGTGTCAATATCTTCAACCTGTAATACACAATGAGGATTGCCAATAGAAACTACACCACATAATATTGCTTCTTGTTTAGTTCTAATTAAATAAGTTCTTTCAGATTTTTGCGCTTTAAATATTATTTTATTTGGGTTAAACTCTGGAATTCCCATATTAACACAAACATCTTCATTTTCTGCTACTGATAACATCAATTTGCCAGATTGAGTACTTACCTTGATATCACGTTTATTGGTTAATTTTTTAAGACGAACAAAACGAGCAAAACAACGGGCACCATTACCACATTGAGCTACTTCACTACCATCAGCATTAAAAATACGATAATGAAAATCAAAATCAGGATCATAAGGCGCTTCAACAACTAAAAGCTGATCAAATCCAATCCCTTTATTTTTATCTGATAAACGACAAATAAGCTCAGAAGAAAAATAAACATTTTGAGTAATGGCATCTACCATCATAAAATTATTACCTAAACCATGCATTTTAGAAAATTGCATTTTTTATTCCATAACAATCAATTAACTATTTTTATTACTCGATTTTGAAGTGTCTCTGTCTGTATTAATTGATATTCTATCTCTTTAGAGAAGATCGAACTTCTAGCTTTTTGCTCCACTGTTGCTTTTACTAAAAAATAAAGTGGTCCTTTTAAACCACAAGTACAAATAAGGATTAATAATATTGATGTCATAAATAGCCAAATTAATTTTTTCATTATCTTAAAGTCTGAATTCTTCAATTATTATTTTTATAATTTAAAATCTATAATTATAGTTAAGTTTAAAAAAGCATATAGAAATTAATGATAACAAGAGACACGTAATTTTGTCATCTAGTTGACAACTTGATGAATAGAACAGAAGAACAACTTAATCAATATCATTACAATGATGATATCGATTACAAAATACATAACGGAATTATAACTCTAATCTTCAAAATAACAGTAAAATTATTATCAACCGTCAGAACTACTTCATGAATATATCTAAGTTATATGCTCAGATAATTAGCATTTTAACATAAAACAGATAGTTGCTTTTACTACTCATAGTAGTAATCAAAATTATATTTAAATAATAGCTATATCCTTCACTTTAGTGAATAAAGTAGTAAATCATTTTCATTTAAATTCTAACTGCTAAGACAAATATCATTTTTTATCATTAATGTACATTAAAAAAATACCTAATTCTTCTCGATATAGATATTCTAGTTTAACGCCATAACACACTACGCATGAGTAAAGCAACTACAAGGCCCCCCCTTATTCGGAGATATTCATGAGCTGAACACTATTTTGTATTACTATATGTTAATTTTAGTTATGTTAGCAAAGCTTATTACGCTTTGCTCGCAGGGTAATTCATAAGGACGTCTATATTACAATTGTTGTAGTTTTAAAAATCTAATCCCAGGAAGATAATTCGTTAAATAACAACTTTATGCCATGGAATCCTATTCCACCATCTTTTTATTCAGCTGACATAACTTTTCATATTTTTAATGTAAAATTTCTTATCAATAACTCTTTAATTATTCAACCTTATTAGGTAATGGTGACTAATTTCATACTCGCTAGCAAAGCTTAGTACTATTTAAATCTATCTGAGCAAAAGATAGAACTTTTATCAATAATTAGCTCAAGAAAACGACTAATATACTCTGCATTAAACTCTTCAATAATCTCATTGTTTACATGACCATGTCAATCTGAGGCTGATTTAATACTGCATGCAATTTGTTCTTTCCTTTTATCTTCTACTCTTACATGTTCTCTAGCTTTTCTATATGAAATATAATGCTTTTCTTTAAAAGAATCAGGGAAAACTTTTCATCGTTTTCAATAATAGTACTTAGTCATTTATATTACCTGTTGACGCCGATATAAGAAAGCAAGAATGCCCATCTCTAGATGCTGTTTTTAAATCAATACCTATTTATTTTGCTGATTCCCGTAAAGTCAAGATATTAAACATACATTGCAGATAACTAAAGTATTTATTTTTGCGATGTAGTTTCGCCAGAAGACTTGCAGTAAGATTCTTAAATCTTTTCCTTTGATCGAGGATTTTATAACAATATCACTAAATTATAATAAATTTTTCCCTAGTGAATAACATATTCACTGTGACAATATGAGTAGGATAAAGTGAAATGAGTTAATTTAATATATAAATCGATATCATCCGATAGATTATCACTGAGCTAACTAATGAGTTATAACTTTATATTAGTAACAAGTAAGGAAATAGCTTCATTGATCTATATAATTGTTCGCTTTTGCATGGCAACCCCTGTAGCAAAAATCCTTCTTATAGTACAAAGAGGTTTCTACTAACAACCTTTGTCAATATAGCTTAATAACTCAAGTACGAACGTTACTAGAAAGTACACTTTGATAAAAAGATAAAATAAGGCGGAATAGTATGAAATAGCTCGAATGCTACACCTTAAACGCTTCTCGATATCTGTGTCAAAACTGCGCATTACTGAGGGGGGAAGTAGTTGTACATCATTACCATATATGATCAGCAACTCAACAATATCGGCAAGAGACACTAACGCAAGAAGATATAATCTATTGCTATATCAAGGCATACTTCTGCAGACGTTTTAAAATCCTTAGTTACTATAGTTTCTTGTAAAATTGCAAACAGGAGACTTTATTGCAAAGACATATAAGGCGCTAGAGATTAGGCCCATAAAAAATTCGAGAAACTGAGAGAGGAGGTGTTCCCTATATATTAATAAAAGGAGTTCCTGCCAGAGAGATTACATACAAATGTATTTTATGTAGAAACAGGCTACTTTTTCGCCCCCCTCAAAAGGAAATATAAACAGCAATGAATTCTTCTTAAGAAGAATGTATGAAATAGAGAAAAGAGGGCTACTAAACAAAATCTATGAGGGTTAATATTCCTAAAATTAGAACATTAGATAAAATCTACTATCAGTTAAAGTTTTCACTTATAACACACCCAATAAACCAATTTTTTACTTTTAGTAAAAATAGATGGTTTTTGATCTTTAATTAAAATTAATTAAATTTGCACGATAGGTAAGAACGATAATATGAGTATGAGTAAAATAATTAATATTCCTAACAAATTCTTTTTTACTTCTTTCAGAAGTTGAAGGAATTTTCAGTTCATTCTTTTTATTTAAAATAATGATATTAAAAGCATGATTTTTCTTTTATATTTCAAAGAAAAATTATACAATCCCTTCACTAGCATAACCATTAATAATAAAAGATAAATAATAAGTTTCTTTCATCCAATTTTCCGGCAAACCATGTAATTTATTATTATAAATTACACTACAAAATTCGACCGAATTTCTAATTTCTGTACTAAAATATTGAAGCGATCAAAAATAATCTACAGGATTCACTTGCAATATATAATACCTTAAAATTTCCTAAGTCATTACAACTACTTGATAGACGTAGTTCAATACATTCTGAAATTAGCTTCTGAACACGCCTACCAGTCAACTCTTTAGTTGACTACAACAAAAAACTTCAATAATATCTGCCAATCAGCATCTTGATGGATTTTGCTTGAAATCATTTTTAATAACACTTTTATGTAGATTGTTCACAGAAAAAATACAGTGCTCTGACCTCTTTCCAAAAGTTACGATACAGTAATCAATACTACTAACTAAATATTATAGTAGATCACTAAAACTCAGTTTTATCTGGTTTAGATAAATCAAAATGGATAATTTAATCAGAAAACATCGCTGTTAGATCTTTCTCTAATTTAACAATAATAACTAAATGGAAAATTTTACAAGTGGCTACATAAAGCTTTTAGTGTTAGTGATAATAATTGAATAGAAAAATTTATAATTATATTATTAACAATTTAATGTAATTTATTCTCATCACATTAAACTTACCCGTTATGAATATAAATATGGGATCGCTCTATCAATAAATAATTAAAGTAAATTTATTCCACTAATTTACTAAAATAACACCTTTATGTTCTAAAGGTTTATGTTCGATAATAGAAACTATCGCTTATTATATAAATACCAATCACTGCGATTTACCTACAAGACAGGATCATAAATAAAAGTGAGATAACTTTCATATAAAGCTAGCAACTTTTACAGATTAACAAAAGTTCTTTTTATTAGGGGACGCTTCAAAGACAACATACAATTACGCATCAAGACATACCAATATCTTATAGGCTTGCACTAATCCACAAATTATTACAATGAGCAAAGCGAATAAGATTACGATAACTTTGCATAATGGTATCAAGTAATTCATTATCTGCATCTCGAGCCTGGCTATTTTCCAAAAATTTTGCTTGTCAAGAACACTTAATTGATTTATATTCCACCCCCTAGGAAAGAAGAAGTTGCGATAAAACATTCCTTCGCCAACTATCTCACTCACTGAGGTCTTGTTTTTATAAGACAATTTTTCACCAACTTTGAAATAAAACAGCGACGAATCAAATCAAGACGTTTAAAATCATTGATTTCTATTAGATAATGCGTAACATGTTTTAATATTAAACAATAGACATCCAAACCATAAGAACCAATTTCTCCTGCATGCAAACATTTCTTAAATTCCATTGCCGACAAGATTCTATGCGGGTAATCCAAGAATAAGCTTCCAGTAAAATACTTTTTAAGATAGCTTTATAAGGAGAATCAATACTTTTATTAAGTTGTCAAAAAGTAGCACAAAAAAATATTTTTCAGCTAATAATTCACCTATGCCGCCTAAATCTAACCACTCATTTGGAGTTAATACGCCTCGAGCATACAACAATAAAACATAATGATCATAATTAGTTTCCTCTTCTGTAGGTACCATCATCCATAGTAAACGTTTTCCAGCCATGCGAGCAGCTGTACGATAAAATTCATCTAACAGTAATACATGTTTTGTGTTGTTTCGCAATCTTTATTACTTAAACTAGTACTTGTATGATTACGAAAATGATTTTCATCAATTAAAAAAGTAATATCTATACTAAGTGAAGACCCCACTGCTCAATTAATATACATTTTTTTCATAAGTTGTCTTTCTTCTTGATCTAACCATGATTGATGGCATGCCCAAATATCCAAATTAGAAACATAATTCTATTCGATTAATGAGGTGCTTCCCATAGAATAAATACCTGTAATAGGTAATTTACCATTGGTTTATTGTGAAGCTAATTCAAAAAAAATATCACTTAAATTGCTTTAATCAGTGTATTTATTGAAGATCAGGCACAAAAACAGACACCAGAAGGTACATCACCTTCAATATAACCAAGTAACATAGGATGATGATAATTTAATAAAATTGGCAACAATCCCATACACATGTTTGAACGTTTTGTTCATAGAAGATGATGCTCGTTCTAGTCGTAATTGATTGATTGCATCCAATCTTTTCTTTAGTGTCTCACTATAAAGATACAAAAATTTTACCTGAATTAATTTTAAAAACAAATAACCTTAACTCATCTATATTGTTTCCTTTGAAATTTGGAAACGATAACAACGATAACCTATTTATTAATAGAAATGTGATCATTTTTAACATTTTATAGTAAAAAGATAAACTATGTTACCTATAGATATTAACTGTTTATTTTTCACACTAAATGCTTTCCATTCTTTTATATAAAATTTTTTTCATTTCCAAGAGTTTCAGATAGATAAGCTGTATAAAAATAAAGTAATTAATTAAATATATATTTATTTTTTATTCAATAATAAAAATTATCCTTTCTAAATAGTTGTTGCCCTCTATCTACTTTTTTTATAGATTGCACTATACATTAGTTATACTTATTAAACGATTAGCTATCAACCAGTAAAAATTTACCAAATATTAAAACTATCTACCTTCCCTTTATAATTTACTTATAATCTAATTATCTAAAAAAATATGTCAATACAAACACTGCGTATTACAGCAAGGAAAAGTCCATTAGCAATGTGGGAAGCGATTTTCGTAAAAACACAATTAAAGAAACATCATCCAACAGTAACAATCAAACTTATTCCAATGACTACTAAAGGTGATATTCTAGATGATATTTCCCTGTCTAAAATTAATGGTAAAGGACTTTTTGTTAAAGAATTAGAAGATTTACTATTAGAAAACCTAGCTGATATTGCTGTTCATTCCATAAAAGATATTCTCGCTACGTTTCCTAATAACTTAGGATTAATGGCTATTTGCCAGCTGGAGATCCTCGTGATGCTTTTGTATCCAATCAGTACGGATTCTCTTGATTCGCTCCAGATAAAAGCATTATAGGAACCTCAAGCCTGCGTCTCCAATGCCAGTTACGTCATACTATTCGAACTTAGTTATTCGAAATCTACATGGCAATATTGAAGTACGGCTAAATAAATTAAACAATGGTGAATATGATGGCATTATTCTTGTTGCAGCTGGCCTAAAACGTCTAAGTTTAGAAATGCACATAACGTAACCCTCTACCGCCCCAGAGCATTCCTTACCTCCTGTTGGATAAGGAGCAATTGGTATTGAATGGCGCCTTGATGACCACGACGCACAAAATTTTCTAGCGCCATTAGATCATTATGATTCTGCTATCTGTATTCAAGCAGAACGAGCCGTCAATAATTGATTAGAAGGTAGCTGTCAAGTCTCAATAGGTAGCTATGCTATATGGAAAAATAAAAAATTTAGCTTAGAGCGATAGTTTGTGCGATAAATGGTAAATTATTTTATTCGTTCAGAAAGGATATTCTGAGCCTAAATACGCTCAATAAACGAGTACTGAACTTTCAGAAGAATTACTTAATAACAGTGCTAAACAAATTCTTAACAAAATTTTCTCCTCAGGAGCATTTTTACGATGAGTATATTGGTTACTAGATCAAATCTAAGCGGTGAAAAACTTATTCAACGCATTAAATCATTAGGAAGAATGGCCTTTCATATCCCACTGATTAAAATTATACCAGGTAATGAACTAACCCTTTTATCGGGTAAATTACCCAGGTTAATTGATGATGATCAGGTTTTTTCTTATCAGCAAATTCGGTATGGCATGCTAATTAGACACTTTTTTAGCAGGATGAAAATAAGTCTAATACCCTGCCTTATTATGATATAAGGCATTCAGCAGCATCTACTTTTCACCAATTAACTAATTTGCCCATTCAACTATCTCAATCTGGTGAAACTAACGAAACACTACTTGAATTAACTGGATTAAAACCACTATTAGAAAAAAAAATCTTTGTTATTACCCGGTAACGGTGAACGTGAATCACTCGCCCAAACATTAAAATCGCGCGGAAATCATATTGACTATTGTGAATGTTATCAACATCAATCAATAAAATATGATCGATAAACTTTTCACTTACAATGGCACAGCAAATATTAAAACAATTATTGTTACTAGTAACGAAATATTACATTTATTATTTAATCTAATTAGAGATGAGGTTAACCCTTAGCTACTTTCTCGCCATTTAAATTATTGTCAGTAAACGTTTAGCCAGTACTGATTACCAATTAGGGTGGCAATCAATAAAAGTAGCCAAAATCGCTAATTAATGATGCATTAATTCAAGTATTAATCTAAAACTAATGTTTAGATATTAATTACGATGGAACAAAACAAATAGAATCAAACAAATAAATTTTTATCAAATTCTTCAAAACAGAAAAGTAATTTCTACAGAAAAATAGTATCTGCCATAAGCAAAAGCATTCTAATCTATTTAACAGTATACTTACTATTGTACTTACTTATCATACTGGGTGATAATTTCTATTATCAGCTTTAATATAAAAGATCAATAAATAATTAATGAAATTATCTAATTACAATAACAAGTAAGTGAACTACAACGTCAACAAGAAATAGAAAACAGGAAATCAACCAATTAATTAAATTCTGACTTCTCTCTTAGAGAAGAGAGAATATGAGAAATAATTTGAATAGCATATTAAAAATAATAGATGTATAAATCGCAATATTTTCAAGTACAGATGCATAATACTGGTTACTTACTTAAGTTAATTTTTATCTAAAATAGTTAACCAAAAATTTTCTAATGACTATGATCAAATTACTGCGATTGCCTTATTAAAAATTGCTAACGCATTTCTATCAGAAATAAATGAATTATCTAATTTAATTAAGATTCAGTAAATCCTTAATAAGGATATCAGTGTTCTTATATCCCAACAGCATCTAAATTAATTATGACAGAATTATTTTAAGACTTAATCAACTTAATAGTGATATCAATAATTTATTCATAAATGATACTGGTTCAGATCCTATCTTCATAAATGAAGATAGGATGAAACTTTCTAAAAAGTTATTGATTATCAATAAAAAATCTTAGTCGAAGTTGAGAAAGTTTTAGTAAAAATTTTTTACTATTTATTCTAGAGTTTTTCATGAAACACTTTTATTGCCAGCTAATTAGGACATATTAGCTCTACACGCCAATATTCAAGAATAATTACTGAATTAACGATCAAGCTATCCATATATTATAATCAAGAACAAATTTATAAATGATCTTTAAAGCAAATTTAAATCTGAATTCGAATTCACTTCAATATCAACGACACAGCAATAAAAGCTTTTCTTACCGAAATTAATAAACTCATTAAATAACCTATTAAAATCGATATTCTCGAGGAATTTAAAAGTTTATTACTATGCGAAATAAAGCATTGAAAAACATATTCAAAGATTAAATTTCTTTTTCCAACAGGAATACCATAAAAACGCAACCAACTAAAAATAGCACAAATCATGACATAAATAATGTTTTGCACTAACAAAAAAAACGGTAAAGCCAAACAATAAAAAAGCATGCAGGAGAAGGGGGGAAATGCGCTGTATCAGAAAAGTCCTGATCTTTTTATGTACTCATTACAAGTATCATCATTGACCCATTATTAGGAGGACCAAAGTTATGTGTTTATCTAAACCAATAACTACGATACTGAAACCAGTGTAACTAGTTTAGTATCTATTTTATTATTTTATAATTTATTTTCTATTTTCTTTGCTAGTACTATAATCGTATTCACGATACAATATTATCTACTCATGATTAGATTAAAAAGTTAAAATATCATAAAGTTAATAAATCAAATAAAAGCATTTCTAAATTATAAGAAGGTGATTTTCATAAGTCTGAAATTACTAACCGGTCATTCTAATTATGCAGAACAATTAGTTGTTAACTATCTACTAGCAAGAGAGGCCACTTAATAAGGCAGTAATGAATATTATACTAATCAAATACCTTGAATGCGGAAACAGAGGTTACGAGTAGTTATTAATTTCCTGTTAATATTAGATGCATTCATATACAACTTACTGAAGATAAAATTTATATCACACGTCATGATGTTGATAAACTTCTGGATTAGAGAAGTAATGCATCGCTGACACCACTTTTAAGTCTTCAGGATAGCACAGAACAAACCCATTAGCGTTCAGTGGTTCATAAAACGCTTATTGAACTTTGAATGATACAAAAAAAGTTATATAGTGCAGAAGAGATCGATAAATTACGTAAAGACGATTATAAAGACTTATTAATCAATCTATGATTTAAAATTAACAGCGAAAATCCAAAAGATTAATAACAGTCTGCCTCATGGCCGTAAAATAAGGTATAACCGATACTACAAATCGATCGTTACTGCTTACTTTATTGAACCTGCTAACAGTAAAGTAGCAGAAAATTATTATTTCTGTCTTAAATCAACAATATGATGAACGTCTTTTATTGTTTATTTCTTGATTACGGGTTAGTGATAGCAAAGTAAAAAAATAAAATTCTAACTAATCTAATAAAGAGTCAGGTAGTGCTGGAACTCCATTACTAAATAGTAGATTAGGTCAACTTACATTACAACATCCTAAATAGCAAAAAGCAGAAAAATATTTTAAGTCTGGTTTAGCACAACAATTCTATAATATTCACGACTTTTCTTGAGTTGTTCATTCTTTAAATAAGCAACATAAAATCAAAAGAAGCAGTACATATTTATCTATATGACTTATTTTTCATTAAAGCATGGAATTGATGGCCATTTCTCTTCTTTGTTGTTTTAACTTTACTTCTAATTTTCAGAAGCTTTTATTTTCATCGATTAATTTAATATTTTAATGTAAATATATCTATATTAGATATTATCAATAATACTATTTAATAATTTCACTTTGAATAAAATTTCAGCTTTCTTAAATAATTAATAAAATAAAAACACCTACCAAAAAAGGTATTAAAATATAATTAAGTCTACAAACGAATTATAACTTCACTAAACATTAAATCCGGTTTGTAATGAATATCATTATATATCGATAACGTAGACAATAGACATATTAAATTGGCTGCGCGTTTTCTTTACTCTTATAGTTTATGATCCTTAACGCTATTACAAGAAACAGGATAAGAATCTGCATTCTATCTTAAAGTATAATTCATGCTAAAAATTACTTTTTACTCAATAAAATCTTTACGCCTTTTTTAAATAAATATTTATCAATTAATTACTGGTTGTCTTTTAACAAAAAATTAATTTATCTTGATTATCATATAATCCACGATATACAGTATTAAACTATCTCTTATTAAAGATGTTAGTAACATTTATATTTTTCTTTATTTTTTATTAAATAAACCTCTCTTTATTAAGAGATTAACTATTAGATTTATTATTAAAACACGATAAACTTTTTTATAAAAATATAAAAATAACGAGTTATGCTTATTTCTAGGTATTTGGTTTCGGAGATGCTGGCATATCCTCTCCTCTTCCTGTTGATTGATTTCATGGATGATGTTAAGAATAGAGAGATAACATGCTATGAAAAGTCTACCCTAGAGTATATCCGCAAAATTAAATATTACCCTGATCTATTATATGGATATATGGACTCATCTATAATCGTAACAGGTAGCTGATAGCACCGCTCTCGAGGTTGAGCTCAAAACCCATGCTGCGACAACATGCTGAATATCGCCTTATCTAGGATCTCATCTATCCATCCATAACGGTTATGTGCTATAACGAACATACAAATTGTTATTGGCGATATTAAAATTAAAGTGCCGAAAATTAAGGATTACAGCAGTAATAAAAATATCCTTCAACAAATTATTATTACCGACTTATCTGAAACGTACAAAAGTGGCAAAGAGTTTTTTCATAGCTGTACCTACGAGATATAGCTCTGTTTATTTTTACAAAACTCTCATGACGATTCTTCGCAAAAAGCATATGCTTTCTCTAAATTACATCAGTAGATTAAAACAGCAATAGTTTGAAGAACATAGACAATGGCGACTATGTGATTAGTGATATGTCTACATTTATTTCTTATCCGAGAGCTTAACCATTCTTGTCAGATAAATTGATTGCCTTTACCTGCTACTCATTATCGGCAGGACTATGCATGAACGTAAGTAGCTAACTGCAGTCGAAGGTGATTAACAAGACTTAAGAAGAGCACTGAGTTTAACTTCTACTGTCCCTGTGAAAAGCCGTACATTAATTATATCTCTCAGGGCTAACTTGATACAAGAGACAACCATACCCTTATTTTGCAATGCAATTATTATAAAGATATTTCTGGCATGAACATAAATGCTGCTGAGTAGAAAAAATAATTAATGTAGTTGGTTTTAGTCCATAAAAGGATGCAATCAAATTAAAGGTAAGCTGTGGGAGATTTAGTTAGAAGAAGAGCCGCGATTCTGCTAATAAAGCTTTATGTTTTGTTGCAAGATTTTCAGGTATATCCTACGGCGATGAAGAAGCTTGAGAAAGAGTGAAGAAGAATGGCTAACATTCTACGATTTTTCCTTAGTCTACTTAGCGTTATAATAAGAAAGAATTTGATTGACTCGGTTTTTGCGAGAGTGAGATTATGAAGCTGATGCGCCAAGCACTGTAGTTCAAAAACAACCCTTTTAATAGTATTTAAGTTTACTCTAGTCTACGCAGAAAAACTAAACTAGATAATGAAATTGACCTGCTGACCATAATCGTAAATAATATTTAATTAAAGGATAGAGAAGAAATTTAGAATGCATTATGGTGGAGCTGTAGCCTAATTGTTGTATATCAAGATTTGCTAATAAATCAACTATCCATCCTTATTATGGAGAGTTCCCTAGAGGACTTCCAATAAGATTGTTAAATATTTTATGTAATCTGGGGATTTATAACGATATCACTATAACTATAATGAATATTCAGCGGATAACATGTTTATGTGTGACAATATGGAAGGATAAAAGTGCAGTGAGTTGATTTAATGCATGAACGCGATATCATCTGATAGATTGTCTCCAGCTAACTAATGAGATGCGGCTTTATGTTAGTAAGAAGTGAGGAAATAGTCTCTTTCATCTTTATGACTGTTTACTTTTTTATGAAAACTTCTGTAGATAAAATCCCTTATATTGTATACAGCACAAGGGATTGCTACCAATAACCATTGCTAGCATAGACAATAATTATAAGATTTCTTTAAAACTTAGTTAGGAAGAGAGGATTAAAACCTCTAACCTACTGTCAAAAATCAATTGCGCTATACTCAGAGAAAATAAAAAAATTTCTATTTTTAACGATGTCCTTACATAAGTATAAAACTTATTTATATTATGGTGCAAAAAGGAAGGCTTGAACTAATCTATCCGTAAGTTATAGATGCTAACATTTTAAATTAAACTAGCACGTCTACTAATTCCATCACCTTCGAAAACTGTACTAAAATAAATATTGGGTGACTAATGGGATTCGAACCCACGACAACCGGAATCACAATCCGGGGCTCTACCAACTGAGCTATAGCCACCAAAATCTTTAAAATTTAATTCATTTTATACAACATTAATCTGCTACACCGTAACAGAGCATGCAGTAAATAGCGCGCCCGACAGGATTCGAACCTGAGACCTCTACCTCCGGAGGGCAGCGCTCTATCCATCTGAGCTACGGGCGCTTAACACCGCGGTTAAGAGTGAGGGATAGTACGGATTTAATCGCATTCTGTCTAGTAATCTTTTAAATAAAAAGATTATTTGCTTGTTCTTTATCCTTTTTAATCACAAAAAGAATCAATAAAATATACCGCCAATAATTAATGATAAAGACATATCTGAATTAATTACCATACCAACAAACACACACGCCAAAATAAGGTAAAATATTTCACGTAAGGAAATAATACTGATTTGAAAGTATATTGAGATAAGCGCTATTAATCTACTTGTCGAAAACGCAATTGACTCAATAAAATAACAAACCATATTATCATTTCTAGGCAATAGACTCACACTATAAACATACATAAAAATAGCTTATTATCAAGAATCATTATAATTAAGATCTGAGGCAACTAAGACAAAAATTGTTAACATAATACATAACACACCATATGTGGACATAGCATTTTCTATTACTTTCAAAAAAAATTTGACAGTTAAAATTTTTTCCTAAAGCATAAATCATACGCCAGCCACTATATATGCCACTATTACAACCTGATAATACTCAGTGTAAGGTAGCGCACATTAATCACCGCATCTGACTATATAATGCCTACTTTAGAAGTATCAGCAGAAATATACTAATATTTGTCTAAATCTCTCTAAGAGAGAGTCCCATAATTATAAACTAGCACCAATATAAAAAATCAAAATTTGCAATTAAATATTATTAATAGTTTTTTAACTATAGTTTATAGCTTTTTGTTTCTCTAGAAGTAATAAAAAACTAATTCAATATCTTAATAAGAATATACTACAATACAAAGTATAAATAAAAGCCTTTCTAGCTAGCCACCAGAAAAATCTATTATAGGAAATACTTCAGGAAACTAAATTTCATATAGATAGGAATCACCTATGATCGCCGATATTCTAACAGCGACCTCTCACATAAGAGTTATGCTCATTTCTAATGGATATAGTTTCTGAGATAGTGATTGTAATTCTGTTTATTAATTTTATGAATGATATCAATAACAAAGAGACTATATGTCATAAAAAGTTTATTCTATAAATATCCCCCCACAAAAGCAGATATTACTTATAATCTTTTTGTATAAATTCATCCGTAATTGCTAGTAAGGCATCCGATAGCACTGTTAATAAAGAAGAGTTTGAAGATACGAGTTCTTCTCGGTAAAAATCGCATTAACTCTCTACCAATATTCCCCTACATTAGGAAACTGAAACGCTAATAGCTTGATAGCACAGGCAAGGGGTGCCTGCGTGATTTAAGCGATATGCGCTACATTTATTACTTGCCTGATGGCACATAACACAATCCTGTCAGGAAGCTGATCATCTTTGTCTGCTGCTCACTATTATCAGCACATTGCACATATATATAAGGGTCTCATTAGGATTAAAGGTAGTTATCAAAAATAAGAATCAAGCTAAGCTAAACTTCTCAATATCCTGCTGTGAACACGGAACTTAACTATATCTACTAGACTTATTACGGAAGACGGTACTCTTAGTTTTGAAATGTAATAAAAAAGATATTCTTAAGTGCGCAGCATAAATGGTATTGAGTACATAAACAACATTGGTACTAAATTACTCCACAAAGGCATATAACAGAAAATTAAGGGTGAGCTGTGTGAGGGAAAGAGGCAGTTTAAAGTAACAGAGAGTCGCGATGCCGTTAATAAAACCCTTGATATTTTATTGAGAAGGGGGGTTTTAGCGAATATCCTGCAGGATAAATAATCTGAAGAAAGAGTGAGAAGAATGGCTGGCATCTCCTATTAATTCTGTCATCTTATTGGTGTCAATAAGAATGATAAATTTAATTTGAATATCGACTTTTGCGACAGTGAGGCTATGAGTTAATGTTCGAAGCAGTGTAATTCAAAAAACAATACTTTAATACTATTTAATCTACTTTCATATAGTTAGAAAGATGGCTGGATAAAGAGATTTTACCTATTTGACCTTGCAGTAACAAATAACATCTAATTTAAGAATGGAGAATAGATTTACGAAGGATCAGGGTTGAATGTGTAGCCTGAACCGCTACACTAAATTTCTAATACTATGCCTCACATGAACAAATAACTCTATCCTCTTAAACTTACCAATAAGAACTCAAATATTTATGATTAAATGAAGCGAAGCGTCACTAATAATTTCAAAATTACTATCTCTCTCATTGAACGCATAATAAAAAAGAAATAATCCAGCAACAATATACTAAACCAGTAATACAAAAAAGGTCTTACCAGACTAACCTATTGGTAGAGCCCATAAATAAGCTAACTAAATTATTAAACATAATACAATAATTTGAATATATCTTCCTTCAAAGCCATGACTGAGGTCTTATTCCGATTTCCTATAGCAATTCCTGCCTTTTAATAAGGACTTAACACCATTTTACCTTAATGGTGAAATAACAGATAATAGCTCTTTACTAAAAATATGTTTCAACAATAAAAAATAAAAAGTTTATAACTGTAATCAAAATAGTACTAATTTTCTAATAATGAAAAACAGTTATCAATTAAAGTTATGTTTAAAACCTGGCAATTTGAAAATTTTATTAGCTATTGAAATTAAAGCGTACTATTGCGATGGGAATCATTAGCAAATAAAAATAATATTTACCGCTATATATGTTTTCGCAGAAAACATAATAATTTTATCTGTCGTTTAATTCGACTCAGCTGAAAAAGCAATCTATATAACCATTCTAATCCTAATTGTTGTTATAATTTAAGTGCTCATTTTTAGATTTCCAGTAAAAACATCATGAGAACCATTTTTTCCAATATAAAACGCATCGGAGTATATATTCATTAACAATACCGGATAAAAATTTTTACCTTAGTAACTCCCATTGATACGTAACAATTTTTACTCCACTAGCTTTATCTGCTTATATAATATTTTATGTTATTTTAGTTTAAAATAAACGTCCTAGCTAGTAACAAAATACTCACCTACTACTGAGTACGAAGTTTATTTTGATCTATTTAAGAAATTTCGCTTTCCAGAAAATCAGAAACACAAGAACAACTTTTTAAGTTGTGTTATCATAAATGATTTCTGCAAATTAATACTGCAATACATGAAACTTTTGCTTCTAGAACTTTAAAAACGAATCACTTTAAGAATATTGATATTATCTGCATAAAGATATTCTACTTCAACTAGCAGTACATTTAAGTCATGATCTTGTCCTATGGTTAGGATTTTTCACATTGATAGCTAACAATGTTTTATGCTTAACATGCTAAGCTAAAAAAATAAATAATTAAAGAATTAATTCTATCATAAAAATTCAAAACAAGATGATCTAAATATCCTATTTTAAGATAACTTCTTGATTCATAGATTACTCCAATAATCTAGTATTTAGCTTATTTTTAGAATCATTAGTGATGTATATACGAATTAAACCCAATTTTGTAAAAAATACAAATACCAAACTTAAAATAGCACTCGCAATACAAATGAGTTTATATTTTAATAAACTAGGACAACAGTATTAAAAAGAAACAAAAATAGAAAACTTACAGAATAAAAGCTTTATAACAATTAGTGTCAATCTAACTTTTTTATAAACCTAATGCAAACTATTTAATAATCAAACGCTTGCCTGATAAAATAATTAGCTGAATTCAATATTGAATCAGGGTTACTCAAGCTATAGTCACGTGGTAATAAAAATATAAAATCACATACTTCGATTTTATCATAGTTATCTAGCAACAAGAACTAAGTTCTTGAAAGAAGAAAAGATATAATAACATTATCTCATTAAATAGAGAAGAGTCAAGATCCTATTCAGGACTAAGATTTAATTCATAACACTTTAATGGTAACCAAAACATACCAAAATATCAATAATACCAGTGATAATTAGTATCCATAAATTATTCTAACCACGAATCGATGATGATGAATAAGAAAAGTGCAAAAAACAATAATAATATTAGGCCGCGCTCCGTCAACGTTTAGATAAGTGAGTATCCAAAAGAGATCACACTTTGCTAAAGAGCAAAATAACCAACAATACTGAATTGGCTTCAAAAATACGCAATCAATATTGCAGATATAAAAATAAAAAATATTTAATAGTAAACTTAAAACTTTACTAAAAAATTTGACTATAGGACTGTAAATGAAATAGTAAAAACTATTTTAAAAAATGTAATCACTGTTAATTTTGCAATAAACATCGATTAAAAAACAAGTTAGTACTGCTTTACTTCATTCATAGTAAATAACGACTGATTAGATCCTTTAGCACCTGTCCAAAACGGATTTTATAACCGATATAATAAACAATGTAAAAACTGATAGATGAAAAAACACATGCATAATATATTAGTTAATATTATATTAACATCAAATTTAAAAACCAGTAATCCTATTAATGGAAAATTAAAATAAAATACTAATAAATAAAGTAGAGAAAAAGATATTAAAATTGAAGTCTACTTATCAAAATTCACAATATGTTAGTATCAAAATTAATATCGGAGAAATTAAATTTGAAATTTATAGACTACCAAATTCCATCATAGTCATCATTGCTTTCCTGTCTATATTAATGTAGCTTGTAATACATTAATAAAATAAGATTGAAACCTATTAACTTCCATTCATTAACATCATTTTCTGTCAAATCGTTCCAGTTGTCGTTTATCTGATTCAGAATTATAAAATAAAAAAGATATACACTGTTCAATAAGATTCTGGCTAAATAATTTTTACGGCTAATAATGAAAGGAATTATAAACTTAAATTAATAGAACAATATGTCTTATACCTTGCTTGTAATTTAAAAAAGTAATCTAAATTACAACAGTTCAGTGCAGTAAACTTAGATAATTATTAAAAGGCATTTTTTCTTAATAATTATCATTTTTTATTAGGAAATATTTTCCTGTAGCCTATATAACTTTTTCAATATATACTTAATTATTAACATGATATTTCAATAAGAATAAAATTTCGATCGGCTGATCCGCAAACTGCTTTTTGATTATTGGTAACCATTCGACATATTGATTAAATTTATTACCTGATTTATCGAGTAAAATTTTCACTTTATCAATTTGATTAATTGTTTTTTATAAACAGTTAAAGCTGAATCTATTTTAGATAGAAAATAAAGCAGCGATATTAGCATAATTAGATTTAACTGAGAAAAATAATTAAAATTCCGCATATAGTAAAACATGTCCTATCGACCGTCTAAATATTAAACGCCAAAATAATAAAATAATTTAAATTTTAAATATAAGTGATTTCTCATAAGAGATGAACACATAAAATATACCATAAAATTATTATTGACGTATCATTACTAATAATGATATTAATCAAATTAATGCATTAAACTAACCATAAAAAAGAATTGTAATTTCTATCTAATTTTGTTTATATAGCAATAACTTTAACAATCGCTTTTATCAAATCTATTAATGCATAGTTGTGAATAGCATAATGCTAGAGTGAGATCAGAGTTCAGAACTTTAAATTGTCTATTTTAAGTGGGAATAATATTAATAAAAATAAAATATCCTTAAAAAATTCTAACACTGTCCTGGTTATGATGTAATATATCAGAGCTAATACATAAATTAAAATTTTTATCTTTTCCTGCGGTAAAAGATAAAATACGCCACTACATTTTTGCACTACAAAATAATATAAACAATATAAGTTGCCATTTAAGTCTGTAGACAACACTTTAAATGCCGTAAGTTAGCATTAATCAACAAACAAATCCATTAACAACACAAATTAAGTCACTTCTGTTAATTACAGAAACTGTAATGCGGTATTAGCAATAACTAAAAAAGCAAAAACATAAGCGTCTAATTTCAATACATCACCAATATTAACTGGTAAGAAAAGAGATCGCGAATTGCGATAGACTTATCTGAAAAGCAGTCAAATTTCAAATCTCGTACTATCCATATAGTAAGGATGACTATCGCAACTGCTGATAAAATAAACTTTTAAGGTTTAAAACTTTTACGCTAATCTCATTTTTATGCTACAATTTATACTAAGGTTAGTATAAATAAACAGTAAAATACAGTCTTAAACTATAAATAAGCATGCGAATACTATTCACTACATCCCAATATCTATCTCATTCCAACTATATCTCTTAGCCAATAATTTTCTCATCATAATATAAGCAACCGTAACATAACTGAAGTTTTTAACACTATTAAAATGAATTTAGCTAAGTGATGACAAATAACAGTATTTTAACTTAGTTTAAATATAACTAATTTATAGTTGCTTATGCGTAAGATCATGATCACTGCTAGTACAACAATTAATGCAGGAATTAAAGGTAATCTTATTAGCGTACCTTGATAACCACTTAATCTAAAATAAAAATAAGTAATCAATTACATCTGCTAAGCTACAAACTATAATTGATAGTGTGTTACCTTTCGCATCATGATAACCTTTTAGTATTATCAAAAAGTAATTCGCATAAGCAATCTCCATTTACATTAATACTAAAGTATAAATAACTATTTGATAATGTGCATTATTAAATACATGCCAGACTGATAAATTAACTAAACAGTAAAAATAAATGTCCATAGGGTTAAAACCCTAAAATAATTGATCATGAGGAGCGCCAATACAGCCCTTAACTTTATTAGCGTCTGATGTATTCAGTAACATATTTAATCATGCCATTAAAAATCCACACTCACCGAATAAAACGCTCAGTGCAGTAATTAGTTGACGAAAATTTTTTCGACTAACTAACACCACTAAGATTAAAAGAAATAACTAATAATTTGATTATGACTAATCCTACTTCAATCTTTTCAAGATTGAATAGCTATTTAAATAAACGCTTTAGATAAAGATCTATTAAGCAAAAAAAGATTGGATTTGATTAATCACTTGCTGCTGTTCTTCATCAGTAAGATTATAAAATATTGGTAAACGAACTAAACGAACACTTTCTTTTGTTGTATAGTAATCATTACCGTGAAAACGGCCAAATTTATAACCTGCTGGACTAGAGTGTAAAGGAACATAATGAAATACTGACAAAATATTTGCTGTTTGCATATGCTTATTGAATGCAGTTCTTTGTTTAAAATCTTTTAATTTGATATAGAACATATGAGCATTATGTTCTAGATTTACTGGTATAACAGCTAACTCTAATTTACCTATTTCAGCTAAAGGTTTAAGTGCCTCATAATATATTTTCCATAATGCTAACCTACTCTGATTAATTTTATTTGCCTGTTCTAATTGCGCCCATAAATAAGCAGCTTGCAGCTCTGACATTAAGTAGCTGGAACCAATATCTTGCCAGGTATATTTATCAACTTGGCCGCGAAAAAACTGACTGCGATTCGTGCCTTTTTCTCGCACAATTTCTGCTCGCTTAATAAGTGAAGGTTCATTAATCAATATGGCTCCTCCTTCTCCACCAGATGAGTAATTTTTTGTTTCATGGAAACTATAACAACCAATATGCCCTATCGTACCAAGCGCCTTTCCTTTATAAGTGGACATAACACCTTGAGCCGCATCTTCAACAAGATAAAGATGGTATTTTTTTACTAATCCCATAATGACATCCATTTCACAAGCCACACCAGCATAGTGAACAGGAACAATAGCACGAGTTTTAGCAGTGATTGCTGCTTCAATTTTATTCTCATCTATATTCATGGTATCAGGACGTATATCGATGAATACAATCGTTGCGCCTCTTAGCACAAAGGCATTAGCGGTAGAAACAAAAGTAAAACTTGGCATAATGACTTCATCGCCAGGTTTAATATTAAGCAAAATTGTCGCCATTTCTAAAGATGCGGTACAAGAAGGTGTCAACAACGCTTTTAAACACTGAAAATGCTTCTCTATCCACTTCTCGCAACGCTGAGTAAACTGACCATTACCAGATAACTTGCCAGTCTGCATAGCTTCTTGGATATAATTTAATTCAGTACCAATAACCGGTGGTTTATTAAAAAGAATCATATCATTCTCAATAGAACTAATAAGCTACACTTCCAATTTGTGCACCCATCTGCGAATTCAGATATATAGCAACAATATTACTGATTTGAGTTTCTATCCTTAATCTCTACATTTCTTTCTGCTTATACCATTTGCATACTGCTGTTAATAATTATTTACTAACTCCTTTTTCCTAATAGGGTAAATCTGTTGATAATATACCAACACGCGTTTCTTTTTTAACTAGAAGTTCCTAATGCTGATAAAGTCGTATTATTTCCTTACCTATAATATTAACTAATAAACAAAGATCATCAAAAGTACCTTCAATAGTTTTTCAAGGAAAATAGAATAAAAACGGGAATTATCTATCAATATTACTAGAGCAAACGAAACGGCTATGTAAAAAAGCTGTATCTGCAAAATATTTTTTAATTTTCAATATTTTCAATCCCTACATCTAGATCTAAACTATGATTTTTATTCTGCTAGCTATATTCAGATAAAAATTGACTTCCTTACCTTCTAGCAGCCAAAACTCATATCTAAAGTTACATCAATCAATTCAGTATCCGCAGTAGTAATTTTACCCTACATAATATCGTAGTCAATAAATTGACTTAATGAAATAATTAGCATATTGAATATAAAATATAATTTACCAATTTTACGCTTAAAACTACTTTTTTAAACTGAGTACTTCAATATTGGGCTTGGCAAGCCATGCAGAAAATCCTAGAAATATTCATCGTAATTAATTTATGTCAGTTTTTCTGCTTATTTTCTATCTGTTTATCCGTTAACCAACTATTATGCCAGACGACTCGCTTCCAGAGAAGCGATTTTAAATTACTGCCGTTTTTGAATAGTTTGCACAAACATATTCACTTGAATAAAGCTGTCATCAGTATCTTAGCCAGCCAAATCCATGATCTAATAGCTAAACTATAGCTCACTACAATCAAGATATATTTTATTCATAAAGATAATATCAAGCTCCCTACGTGGTGAAGTTTAATTTGTTTAATATCATTAATTATTTGATTATCATAAAAATAGATATCAGTAAGTGACCCAGTTAAATTTAGGTTGCTGGAACTTTCTTCAAAAGAAAGCATTTTTAACTGTTCATCAAACTCAACTACCATAAAACGTTTAGAATCAATCACCTAATATATAAAAATTGTTGTTTTTGATTAATGAACAAAAACCTTGATTTCAATTTAAGGATAAAAGCCTGTTTAAAACAGATAGTTTCACCTAATATCAAACAGAAAAAATTATCATCCATGAATTTTTACCGATCAAAATACCTGCTCAAATCCATCTGACTAGGATTTCTACGACATAATCGAAATAAACACTAAAAATCCTCATCCTCGCTAAGTAAACGCTGATAATCAGGTAGATCTTCAAGTATGGAAATAATTAATATTTCTCTAATACCAGATAATATTAACACTGAAAACAGATAGTAAATCATCGGCTTATTGTATAAGTAACAGGTTGTTTAGAGATACATTCCATAATGGAGTATGAATAGATTTCAGAACTACTAGCTAAAACAATACCTTTTATCATCTTTCCTCATTATCTATGATATTACAATTCCTAAACGTTCACATGCATATAAACCATTTTATAGATGGATGCAAACGATTTATTGCTAAAATATCATTCAACGGTTTTGTAAATACCTGATTTAAAGCTATCTTGTAGCTTCTATCCTAACTCTTATTCTATTTTGCTAACATCCCAATAGCATAATGCATATTATAACCTAGATGATTAGCGAGATATGTGATTATATAAGGATAGTTAGTCATTCTTTAAGACTTAACCGGACATAATTCTTCTAGAAGGCATCATTTATGTTTACCGCATTAATATTTTACGTTCATTATATCCATAGAAATATTATAAGTCTTAACTACATCCGCTTGACTAATAACTAAATATAATACACGCGAATGATATTTAATATGAAACCAATCACCTATCTGTTCACCTTAACCATAAATAGGCAATGATTTTTTAGATATCACGCTCAAAATCATTAAAGGAATTAATTTTCAGGATAGTATGATAAGGATCATAATCAATTAAGTAATTGGTCAGCAAAATTAGTAATTCATAAGTACGAGCCAAGGTTATATGATTAAATGATCACTTAGAGGTCTTTAAAACTAAATAAGAATGGGGGCCTATATTATTACTTGCTATGCATAATAAGTTATTTCTGTAAATAACCTTCAACTTGCATAAAGATCACCATAAACCATCATCATTAGTAGATATAATGAAAACAAAATAATTATTTTTGTGCTGGTTTAAATGATTTCAATAATTACAAGGTGCCTTCAATAAAATAAGTACTAACAATATTGTCTTCAATAAAGACGAGCTGATCCATCGATCGGCCAATCGATATGATTTTCTGCTGCTAAATGCATAACAGCATTAGGTTAATATTTCTGAAAAATTTTATTAAACGGATATCTATTATAAATATTTATTTAAGAAAAATCATAGTGATAGCTTTCTCTCACTGATCCTAATATTTCTAGATTACTAGCATAAGTCAAACTATCAATAACTAATATACTATCATTAGTATATTCAATAATATAATAAATAACCCCCAAACCGATAAAGACAGATACACATCAGTAATTAAAATATGTTTCAACGCCATACTTCTTTAGCATTAACTACCCATTTTATCGAATTTATTTAGTCTTAATCACCTTAAATTATTTATATTATACCAATACAAAATAATATCTGCATTAGCAACTATCACAGTAGAGACCCAATTGCCAAAGACATTTTAGTGCCTTTGGCAATTAATTAATATTAGGTTCTGCTACATGATTGATATTAATATACCAATCAACAATCATTTCAATTATTTATATAGTGATACTTTCTCGTAAAGTATCACTATCTAGTTTAAAAGCAAGAGCGAAATACGTAATTTTAATTTTATTGCTCGCTTATCTGTATTGGTTAAATAACCGACTAATGCTATCTTAACCTGATAGCAACCTAAATTAACTTATTATAAATTCATATATTTCAGCCGTCTTGAACTTAGTAATCATACTTTTACTGATAAATAAAATGCTATATTATAGCTTGACTTTCTAAGATAATTTCATCATTATATCAGCAATAACCGAATATATTTAATCAACTCAAGCATGATGCTGCCTAATAAAAACCGTTAAAGACAATAAGCACTTTTAATATTAAAATTTCCACACTATTGCTGTGGAAATATCAGATTAGTTCGTATAGCTGCTAATTGTTGTGCAATTTTCTTAGTTACTCCAGGCAGTAAAATAGACTCTAGAATAATTAAATTACTTCTTTCAAAATTGTGCTATTAATTCTGATTTTCTCATATTATGAGAGAATCAGGCTTTGATCGCCTTTAAATGCTGAAGACCGCAATTTAAAATATATCTGCCTTTTGAGGTGTAGTGAGCACTTTTAAATAGTCAACTTATATAGCCTATTTTTATTTTTTATCTAAATCTAGTTCAATGTTATTGAATTGTATCTTAATTAATTGTATCAACAGCATGTTGATTAACATCACAACCCCCCTCAATTAACTTTTTTTGCTGAGCAGAAAAAGCAGGAGTGGTTAGTAAAATCTAATTTTAATCTAAATTAATAATAACAGGAATAGTTTTAAAGCACATAATATCACCTAATTTGTTTTTTAATGCTTTAAGCATTTGATGGCAAGCTTTACCATCACCATAAAATTATGATCCTGGGTTATTTTTTGTAACATACTCATATGTTAGTAATTATATTACCGTTTAAATAATTTTTCTGTTTGTGTACCCACTAAACATATCTTACTAGCTTCAACTACTTCAGGTAGCTCAGTAATATCGAAACATTACCAACATCAGCTTGCCTTAAGTTACGTTTTTTCTTAAATACCACCTAAAATCCGTCAGGATAAAATAAGCGGTATTCTTTAAATGAATAAAAGGTAAATAATCCCATGGATCCAATTAGGATTATATTATTAATACTCTGCAATATATCTTTAAACTGGTTCGCTGAACTTAGAATTGAATTAAGATGAACAAAATAGATAATTTAAATATCAGTATGATTTTACCAATTTTAGCTGATATATGAAAATATATTTAAACTCACTACTAAAACTTTCTTATCAATATCCTATAATTGACAGCATTTTTTATTTTTGGCTAAGAAAAATATTTTGGACAGCAAAAGGCTTGCTCGTATTGTGGCAACATGCATAACTTTATTATGCACTCAGGGCAATACATCCTGTTACGATATTCCCAGTAACAAAATACGATGAGAAGGGGGTGGGATTGATACTATAAATTTTTTGTGAATAATTCGATAGGTGAACATAATTCATTACCAGATAACTGGTAATTTGCGATATTCCCCTTCTATCCAAGAATAATGCAATTTATCGGTACGCAATCCTGCTTCAACATAATCAACCAGAATTACACTAATAAAAAACAGTCAGGTGGTTGCCATCATCCTTACTATATCACCATGAATTAATACTGCATCTGATTTAAAACATAAAATGTTAATTTGATTTCTTCAAAAATACATACAACAGTAATATTTGATTAAATCTTGTCCCGGTATCATAATATCTAAATCATAATCAGGTATGGTCTCAAAAAAGTTCAATACCTGACCAATAACTACTCTATATTGTTCAGTTATTTGAACTTTCGATTAAAAACCTTATCGTGTATCAAAGAATACGCTAGCTAAATCATTTTTATGTCTTCAGGATAAGCACTACAGACAGTCAATTACTTTATTGTGAGTTTTTATGTTAATTTTTTAGTATAAAATATATTATTAATATTAATTTTATTTTCAATATATTGATAATTTGTTAAAGTCCTCTATTACTATCTATTTAGTAAATAAATAGATATTGCGTATTACCAAAGTTATGTCTATGCCACTTAGGATATCAATCAATCAAAAATAACCATCATTAATCCTCAACGACAGCTATCCTGTTTAACGGGATCTTCTGATGTTTAACCATTGATAATGTTTAAAATTATTCTCGAGATCGATTCGAGATTTAATATTAACATCGCTATATTTTGATTATGATCTTATCATAATTAAACTCTGTTTCCTATAATATTTTAATTTTTACTTGTAATAAGGAAGTATCTGATAGAATTTTTTCTAAATCATGTAGTTAATCGATAGGTACATCAATTTTGATATATGAAACACCTTTGTTTTTGTAATTTTCAGCGATTGCTGTAGTTTAATGTAAACGTCATTCATAATTTATATTTGCAGCATTTCCTAACATTTAATTAATGCTTTTAAAGACTATTCTTTTGCTTTTCCCTAAACGTATTTAATCTGTTCATTAACATTAAAACTAGCTTTCTTTTAGCAAAAGAAATATATTCACGTAATAATTGGCTTGCATCACAGAAGACGTTTTAATAATTAATTTAACATCACCATTAACTATCTTATTATCATTTTTAATTGAATATTATCAATTAATTCATCAAGTAATGCAGAATAATCCTTAAGATTTCCTTCCATATATGTTTGATAGTAATTACTATTTAACAAAAATTTTTACCGGGCGCCTTAAAGAGTCCATTTAAGTAGTAAATTCTTAATAAACCTGATTTTAAATCATTCCCAATTGATTATCTTATGTTTCATTAATATGCAAATTCAAATTTCGCAAAAATTTTTGTTGGGAATAATATCCTCCCTTAAATTATTAACTGCAGTAAATCAATAACAGCATTACACTATACCATTTTTACGGTATCATCTAAGAAATGATCAATACAACAGCTATATAAAATAGATGCTAAAAGATAATCCATCTTTACTCCCATCATAGCGCGCTAAATAAACTTTTAATATCTAATCCATGCTCAATAAATTGAGAGTGAGAATTAAGTTTAAGTTACGTTTCTAACTTTGTTATTAACATGAAACTCTTTTAAACATTTCTGTTATTTATTTTTTTATACTATTTATTTTTTTATACATTGCATTCGAGGTTTAACACGTTTTTCAAAACGTGCCACTTTTCAAGCAGATCTAATACAATATCCATAGAATAGCAAATGTAAAAAAATAATTCTAACATCACACCATTCAGCAATAAAACTTGAACGTTTAGCGAACATACCTATTATTTCTAAAAATAACTACTATCAAAATCATCAAGATAAAATCTAACATGAAATAAAAATCTGAAAGCATAATAAAATTATGAATAACAATAATTCAAAAGATAGTCACTAATTTAATTGAAAATTTCTTATTTTGTATCGATATCAACAACAACTAAAGAATAGTAAAACTAATTAATGATGCAGCACATTTCCATAATTACTTTATAATATTTTCCAAATAAACTTAAATTCAATAATATATAAGGAAGAATAGTAGCAATAACAGAAAAACACTAAAAAGCTAATACCATATTGCTATTTTGATAAAGCAAAATCCCTAATAATGGAAAGAAACATAATAAAGATCACTAAACTGACCATCAAATACCATCAATTATGTTAAAAGCATTGACTTTGCCACAAACAGCAAATAACGTTACTAAAATAACTTAAATTCTCTAATATTACTTACCATTAATCTAAAACATAACCTAAGTTATCTAATTGTTAGATCGGCAAAATAAATCATGACTACCACAACAATCGATTAAACAGTTGCTTTAACTTTAATACTAATATCAAAGCGATCATCTAATACTCCAATAAATATTAAAATTTGAGTATAAATCAAATACAACTATTTATGTTGAATAAATTTAGGTATAAATCATAAATGCTAATTCAATACTAAAAAAACCATAATGCTACCATTTAAGAGGAATTTCTCCCTAGTGTTTTTCGGTAATTAAATTCATTTACTAAACCAAAGTTCTTTATATTATCTTGCAAAGAATATGAAATTATAAAAAATAAAAAACGTTGATTAATAAATTTACTATGTGCCAATATTTGGTATCTTATAATTTTATAAATCATCCACTACGTCCATTTCCATAGACAGACTATAAGTGTGCTTTAAGTTAGTGTATATGTAATTATAAGAATAACAAAATACTTCTATCATTTCGCATCGCTTATTAATAAACAAAATCTCTATCAAAATAGATATTATTAGATAATTATAAAAATAAAATAAAGCGGCACATGATGGCACTTTTCAGTTAATCATTAAACAATGAGAACTTTAAGAACGCTTCATAAAATCGAAAAATTCATCATTTGTCTTCGTTATTGCTAATTTATTAATTAAAAATTCCATTGCATCAATTTCACCCATAGGATGAATAATTTTGCGTAATATCCACATCTTCTGTAACTCATCCGGTAAGGATAATAATTCTTCTTTACGAGTACCGGAACGATTATAATCAATCGCCGGAAAAACACGTTTTTCCGCTATTTTCCGCGACAAATGTAACTCCATATTTCCGGTGCCTTTAAATTCTTCGTAGATCACTTCATCCATTTTAGAACCAGTATCAACTAATGCTGTAGCAATTATCGTTAAGCTTCCACCTTCTTCTACATTACGTGCAGCACCAAAAAAACGTTTAGGACGGTGTAAAGCATTTGCATCCACTCCACCTGTTAATACTTTTCCAGAGGAAGGAACTACTGCGTTGTAAGCACGAGCAAGACGCGTAATTGAATCTAAAAGAATAATAACATCTTTTTTATGTTCAACTAAACGCTTAGCTTTTTCTATTACCATTTCAGCAACCTGAACATGACGAGATGCAGGTTCATCAAAGGTTGATGCAATGACCTCACCTTTAACTAGACGTTGCATTTCAGTTACTTCTTCCGGTCGCTCATCAATTAATAAGACTCTTAAAACACAATCTGGATAGTTATTAGCAATATTAGCTGCAATATTTTGTAATAACATGGTTTTACCTGCTTTTGGTGGAGCAACAATTAAACCACGTTGACCACGCCCAATAGGTGAAGCTAAATCTAAAACGCGAGCGGTTAAATCTTCTGTTGATCCATTGCCACGCTCCATACGTAGACGATTATTAGCATGTAGCGGTGTCAGGTTTTCAAAAAGGATTTTGCTACGGGCGTTTTCAGGTTTATCAAAATTAACTTCATTAACTTTTAGTAAGGCAAAATAGCGTTCTCCCTCTTTTGGAGGTCGAATTTTTCCTGATATGGTATCTCCTGTTCGTAAATTAAAACGACGAATCTGACTAGGAGAAACATAAATATCGTCAGGACCTGCTAGATAAGAGCTATCTGCAGAACGAAGGAATCCAAATCCATCCTGCAAAATTTCTAGCACGCCATCACCAAAAATATCTTCTCCACTTTTCGCATGTTGCTTCAAAATCGAGAAAATAATATCCTGCTTTCTCATACGAGCTAGGTTCTCTAGCCCCATACTTTCGCCAAGAGTGATCAATTCTGATACCGGCGTATTTTTTAATTCAGTAAGATTCATAATGGTGGGTTCTTAAACTCGGGGATATATTTTTGAACTATAACTAATAAATAGTATAATAATCCTTAATTGCTTATTTAAATAACAATACAAAATATTAACGATTCTTAATGAAGATATGAGTATTATTAGATACAAATTCATATAGTTGTAGCAATTTGTTAATCCACTACCTTAGATAATGCTCTTTATACAGTAAAGACAGAATAAGACTATAATCATCTTCTAAAAGATGATGAAAATCTTACTTTATACTTCTTAGGCCCTACACAACGGCACCAAGTAAATAATAAATGGAACATATCTGTCTAAAAGAATTATTTCTATGAGAGTCAATGGAATTTTAACCATTCTAGGATAGAAATTATCCAGAGATAAGAAATATGTCTATACAATAACATATTCAATATATACACATTTAAGATAAAAACGTGTATACCAGACTTATTAAGTAGTGGCGCTAACATTATCATACTTTGAAGCAGACGTCTAATAGCAAATTAAAAAAATTTTTGGACTAGATTAAAAACGTCTGTTGTTAACATTTTATAAAAACTTAATGTTTTTGTCTAAAAATTCTTTTAATTGAGTTTTAGATAAAAGACCAATTTGCTTATTAAGCATCTCACCGTCTTTAAAAAGTACTAAAGTAGGAATGCTACGAACACCATATTTAGTTGTTGTTACAGGATTATCGTCAACATTTAATTTTCCAATGATCAATTTATCTGCACATTCATCAGCAATTTCGTCTAAAATAGGAATAATCATTTTACAAGGGCCACACCATTCTGCCCAAAAATCAACCAATACTGGCTTTACTGCTTCTAGGATTTTTGTATTAAAATCTCCATCAGATAGATGTATGACTTTATCGCTCATTGCGGATACTCCTAAATATAAACATTTTATGTTGTTTTAAACTAATATTAATTTAACTATGTTTACTTTATTTCAAACAATCTTCTTTCATAAGACAACCTTAACTAATATTTTGATACATTATAAATGAAACACATTTTACAGAAAATAAATTCATAGATTTTGCTTTACACCATAATGTTATTGTGAATCCATTATTAAAAATAATTTTTATAACTACACACCGATACAAACGTTAATATTGCCTTTTACTATATTAAAGTCCATAATGTTGCTGAACAGGAATAAACAGGAACGAGTAAAAATATTAGCTTTTCTTACCCCAATATTTTATTATTTACTAATACCTCTAATATTAGAGTATCAAGTTAATCAATCCAGAGCGCTAATTATGGCTTCTACATCCGGAATTACTGGTTCAGATATATGCCGATACAAAAGAATTAACTGTTCTAATAGGCTTAGAAATAAGTTTAACTTATGGTGGTGATGGAATAATGAACAGCTACATTTTACTCCAGACAGAAGTAAATACCCCTATCGCTACAATAGAACGCTTAATTAATTTATACTAGACAAGATTTTATTTATTTAGGTCTTATCTAAATGCTTAGCACTTGATAAGGCTAATCGTATGTATCATATTAGTTTTATTAAATATATTTGTTGATTATTTTACTAAATGCCTCCCTGCCACTCAACGCTTAAATTACTGTTTTCCGCAAAATTTTTTATCGTATTTAAAAACTGGCATTTAAACAAATGAATTAATCTCCCCCAATATATTAAAGTAAAACCTCAAAAACTGGTCTTTTACATTAAAGAAGAAATTTTCTTTTCTTCTAAGGAAGAAAATGCATCTGTTATAAACGTTAATCGAAAAGATTGGCACGAAAAATGCAAAATCTTTTTTAACACTAAAACATCGCTGTGAAGATATTTTTGCTTATCTTTTTGCTGACGCGGTCATCCGCATTGGCTTACTAATTGGCGATATAGGACAAAAAACGACTACGTATTCTTCAACAGTTCATTCAAGAACATTTCTATATCCTAGTTGCAATAGATGTTGCTATCAGAGGTTTAGATATCCCATCTATTACTTATCTATTTAATTATGATCTGCTTAATGATTATCAAGATTATTTTTCATCGTATTGGTAGTACTGTATATGCTGATGAGCATAGAATTCAATTAGTCTTGCTTGTGAAGGATTTTCTTTAAATACATTTGCTATTGAAGAGCAAGTTCAGCATCAGATCCCTGTCAACAAATATAACAGTGAGGCATTATTATAAGATTTACCTACACTAAAATCACGTTATCGTCCATATACTAACGGAACAACATTGTAATAATGGTAACTAAAACCAACAGAATAATTCACTCAACAATCGTAAACATATTATCTAATAAAAATTATTTGAAAATCATTGATTTTTTATGAAGCAATCGATTTTGGTTATAGCAGCATTTATATACTAGTAGTACAAGAAATTTCTAGTTATGTACAGACTTTATTCGCATTAAACGTAAAATCAGACTAGCTTTGTTGTTCTTGATATAAATAATTGTTTATCTCAGACTACGTTAGCATAGATTATTGCTTTACTCGCAGAGCAATTTTTAGCTACGACTGCATTTCAATTATTGTAATTTTAAACAATATTCTTCAGGCTAAATGATTTTGTAAATAAAACGACACTAGATGGTGGAATTTATTTAGTCATTCTTTTAATTAGCTAATATAATTTCCACATTTTGAATTTAGAATTTTTTAAATAACTCTCCGATTACCAATCTTATTAGGCGATTCTGATTAATTTTATACTTACTAAGAAGGTTTTTTCTATCATTTAGCTCCATCCAAAAAAGATAGATTTTTATCGATGATTGGCTCAATAAAACAGATAATATACACTCTACATTAAATTTTCTAAAAAATCTCTTATTGCTTATATAACTCTATCCAGCTCAGGCGATTAAGATCAACAATTCTTCTTTTCTTTAATCTCATTATTTCCTATATTTCTAGCTTTTCTATGTGAAAAAATATCCTTTCTCTTCAAAGGATTCAAGAAAAAATATTTTTCTACTTTAATAATACTACTTATACACTTATGTTGACTTGTTTGCGCTGAAGCAAGGAAAAGTAACAGTACCCATCTAAACACTGTTTTAAATTAATACCTGTTTATTTCGCTGACTCCCCGTAAAGTTAAGCTATTTAATATGCATTGTAGATAACTAAGTTATTTATCCTTGTAATCTAGTTTCACCAAATGACCTTTAATCAAATTATTAATATTTTCCTACAATCGGAGATTTACGATGATATCGCTGTAACCTTTAATAAATATCCCCAGTAGATATTATATTCATTGTAATAATATTATAGGTAGCATAAAGTATAATAAGTCATTCAATACATGAATTGATATTATCCTAGAGAGATAGTTGCCGAGCCAACTAATGAAATTCAGTTTTATGTTGGTAGTGAGCGAGAAAAGAATCTCTTTATCTGCATGACTGTTTTGCTTTCATATAAACCTATGAAGCGAAAATCTTTATTTACAGTATAAGAGATTTCTACCGATAATTTTTGCTAATATAGTCTTATCTCAACAAGCCATAAATCGTAGCTTGACAATGACTGTATCTTTTTCTCGAGTATTTATAAGATATTATCCAACTAAAAAAGTGCAAATTATTGGTATAGAAATACTTCGTTTCGTTAAGAATACCGACTTTTTTATTAAGGAATAAGAAATATTCTAACCATCTCATCAGAATTCTTATTGGAGAAAAAATTTAAGTTATTTACCAGGATTGACATCTACTACTGGCAATTCAGATAAACAACTAGTAATAAATATCGGCGGTGGTGGTAGCCAGCTACACCCCAGTACTAAAATCATTACACGTATCTATTTAAACATAGTTAACATGTTAACCTTAACATGAGTATGCGTTATCCTTGCTTGAGTTTTATTTTAAAAATCATAATCTAAACCGAAGAAGTTTTGCAAAAATTAAAACTGCTAGACCATAAGATTTATTAAAATTATTATAAGTTAGCTTATTTAGCAATATAAGAAAATTTATACCGGCAATTTAAAAATAATACTAGTGACTGCTATCATGCATAAATGAATTTAACATTAGATAAATCATAATTTTAAGAAAAAGTGTCGATCATCTATAGAAAAATTAGAAAAATTGTAAATTAAAAGATCAATACTTGAAATACGTTAGTTTTTCCAGTGGGGATTAACTATCCTTATTACCATATTTACAAAATTAAAAATAGATTATTTAATATTAGATGGGAAGCATTACGTGAAGGATTAATTATAATATGCTTAATCTACCCTGCAAAACAGAATATCCATGAAATTATATTTGCTATTTTAGCATTGTTTCAAGTTCATATTAAACAAACTAATTGAGTGATGATCTAACACCATTTTTATTCACAATTAAATAAAATCTTTCATGCTGATAATCAATCAGCAAGTTAATGAGCTATTAATGAATGATGTTGGTGTTCTGTATAAATTAGTTTAAGTATTAACGCTCTGCATACTACGAATCATGCCCATTATCCATCAGTCATCTTGATATGGTAAGTTATATGCTTATACAAAAACGCTTTTTATATAGGAGTTTTACTAAAATTAAACTAGCCGATTTTAGGAGTGATCCTTATTTCTGGTGTATGGAGTATTAGAGATGATGACGTATTCTCTACCGATTTATTTCGTTAATAATTTCAATAAAATTGGGATGATATTCCATGGAAGTCTATGTAGAGGTATCATAAAAAATCAGATTACCCTTATCTCTTGTGTAAACTTATCTCTAATAGTGGCAAGAGAAGCTATAATCACGACTACCAAGGATAAGCACAAAACTATGACTACGAACAATATGCAAACACTGTCTTTTATCGATGTAAATTAAAAAATGGCATCATCCGTAACGGTTATTTGCTACAGCAAATAATACAGACTTACTATTAGCGATGTTGAGATTAAAGCACCTAAGATCAGAGGAAATTGCAGTGACACAGAAATATGATTCAACAATTCATTGCTGCCTTATCTGAAGCCTATAAAAGCAGTAAAGAGTTGCTACCATAGATTGGGTAAAAGGGGATCCCTCTATCATAATTTTGAAGCTTCTAAAGGGGCTTTCAATAAAAATCACGTGAATCTCCCCCCCCTCTCTTACCAATCGCCATAAACAGACTGAAATAGAAATGACTTAAAGAACACAGGCATTGTTGATGCCTACGTGACTTAATCATATCGCTACGTTTATTTTTTGGCCGATGATGGTATATGGATGCCATTCCGATGATGGTATATGGATGCCATTTTATTAGATAAATTAATTACCGCTTTTCTTGCTAGTTAAATTAATGGGGCTACTAGTCCGTAAGTGAAGTACCAAACTTACGTTTTAATAGTTATTGAAAGTTAAAACGAGTTTGGCTTAACTTCTGAATGAATTACAAACACAGAACTTAATCGAATCTCTCAGGCTTGTTATGGGAAATAACATCATTAGTTTTAGAGTATAATGGTAAACATATTAGAAAACATTTAGCATTAATGCTCTTAAGTAAACAAAACAGTACTGATGCTAGATTATTCTCCTTAAAGGCAGCAACCGAAAGTTAAGTCTGAAATACCGTTGGATCTACATAACAGGAAGCTATGATATTTTTAATAAAGGTTTGGGTGTCTTATTGCAAAGATTCTTAGAATAAGTATTTCTATAGCTATGAGAGTGTTGGAGAATAATCAAAAGAAATGATACCATTCTGTATCATTTCAGTACGATGGTGTCAATAAGAACGATGAATCTAATTGAATCAGCTTTTGTGACAGTGAGAGGCTATAAAACTAACAAATGAAGCACTGTGGTTCAAGAAAACAATTCTTTTAATGGTTTCTGAGCTGCTTCTATTTTCTCATAAAAGCTGGAATCAACTGATGAGATTTTCTCCTATTTAACAATGTTGATAAAAATCTTTAATTTAAGTATGACAAATAGATTTATGAAGCATCAGAGTAGAAAGTAGTTA
>JBQMRR010000028.1:0-16366 GCA_052174495.1 Arsenophonus sp. NC-TX2-MAG3 | reverse complement strand
GTGCTTTTTCGATTTTTTGATATCTTAAAACCTTGGCCTATTAGTTGGTTTGATCATCAAATAGATGGCGGGTTAGGTATTATGTTAGATGATATCATCGCGGCTACTTTTGCTATAGTTATTGTGGCAGCGCTACCAGACTGGTTACTGGTATTATAATATTAGTAGTTACTGAAATCAAAAACACTTATAATAAAGCATTGTTTTTGTTTTTAGTATATTTATTAATTTAATTGGCGTAATAGTTATTAATTGATTTTACAATTCCTTTAGCATTAAGCCCTAATTCCGCTAAAATTTCTGTTTGATTTCCTTGTGAGATATAGTAATCAGGCAAGCCAAGATTAATGATAGGCATAATATGATGGGATTTTAATAAAAATTCATTAACACCGCTACCTGCCCCACCTATAATTGCATTTTCTTCTAATGTTACTAATAACTTATGTTTTTGAGCTATCTCCAGTATCAAGGTTTCATCTAATGGTTTTACAAACCTCATATCTACTACGGTAGCATTAAGTAATTCTGCAGCTTTTATCGCTTCACTAAGTAATGTTCCAAAATTTAAGATGGCAATTTTTTTTCCTTTTCGACGAATTACCCCTTTGCTAATTAAAATTTTTGCTAAAGGTTGTAGAGTAGCGCCAGAGCCGTTACCCCTTGGATAACGAACCGCAACCGGACCATCCTGATAGTGATAACCCGTATGTAGCATTTGACGACATTCGTTTTCATCACTAGGCGACATAATTATCATATCAGGTAAACAACGTAAAAATGATAAATCGAAGGCACCTTGATGGGTTTCTCCGTCGGCACCAACAATGCCTGCTCTATCTATTGCAAACAGAATAGGTAATTTTTGAATGGCTACATCATGAATCACTTGATCATAGGCGCGTTGTAAAAAAGTAGAATAAATAGCAACGACAGGTTTATACCCTCCAATAGCAAGACCAGCTCCAAAAGTTACAGCGTGTTGTTCTGCAATAGCAACATCAAAATATTGATTTGGATAGGTTTTAGAAAATTTAAGCATTCCAGATCCTTCTCGCATGGCTGGTGTAATAGCCATAAGTTTAGGATCATTAGCTGCTTCTTGGCACAACCAATCGCCAAAAACTTGTGAAAACGTTAATTGATTATTATTATTTTTTGGTAGGCTAAAAGCTGCTGGATCAAATTTAGGGACAGCATGCCAACTGATAGGATCTTTTTCTGCGGGCTCATAACCCTTACCTTTCTTGGTGATGATATGCAAAAACTGTGGACCTTTTAATTCACGCATATTTTTTAATGTTTGTACTAATGTAAGTACATCATGGCCGTCAATTGGACCAATGTAGTTAAATCCCAATTCTTCAAACATAGTACTAGGAATTATCATACCTTTAAGGTGCTCTTCAGTTTTTTTTAACAATTCTTTAACTGATGGAATATTAGAAAATACTTTTTTTCCTCCTTCACGCAATCTAGTATAGAGATTACCCGATAACAATTGCGCTAAATGATTATTTAACGCTCCAACATTTTCTGAAATTGACATTTCATTATCATTAAGGATTACTAATATATCTTTATGAATGTCACCCGCATGATTCATTGCTTCAAAAGCTATACCTGCGGTAATGGCGCCATCACCAATAACACAAACCGTTTTGCGATCCTTATTCTCATATTCAGCAGCTACTGCCATCCCAAGTCCAGCACTGATAGAAGTGGAGGAATGACCGACACTAAGAACGTCATATTCACTTTCTGGGCGCCATGGGAAAGGATGTAATCCATTTTTTTGTCGTATGGTATCGATACGATCGCGGCGACCAGTTAATATCTTATGTGGATATGATTGGTGACCAACATCCCAGATAAGATTATCAAATGGGGTTTTATAAACATAGTGTAAAGCGACAGTGAGTTCAATGGCTCCCAATCCAGAAGCGAAATGTCCACTGGAACGACTAACACTATTTAATAAAAATTCTCGTAATTCTTTACATAATTTGCCCAGACTTTCTTTTGGTAAAAGCCGCAACTCTTCCGGCGTTTTTATTAATGCTAAAGTTGGATAGAAAGTAATATCAATATTCATGTTTTCTCATTAAATAATTGCTTTTATTTATATCAATGACGCTATAGTAGCCGTAGCCCGTTAAAAGATTATTTTGAATTTTTTATTACTAGTAAATATTTTGTTTTTAAATAAAGGAAACTAACTTTTTCGTTCGATAATAAAGTGTGTTAAATTTTGTAATGTTTCCGTATTAAGTCCATACTGCTGTTCTAGCATATAAAGTGCATCTAATGCTTGTTCATATAAACTGTTCGCTTTTTTTTTTGCTTGTTCAACACCAATTAATGTTGGATAGGTATTTTTTTTATATTTTTTATTAGATCCATGGTCTTTACCTAAAAAGTCTGTATCACCAATAACGTCAAGAATATCGTCATGGACTTGGAATAGCAGGCCAATTGCATTAGCATATCTATCTAATGATAGTAGTAATTTGTAACTTTGATTCCCGGCCGCAAGTGCACTCATTCTGATAGCAGCGCGAATTAATGCTCCAGTTTTATGCTGATGAATAGATTCTAATGTTGTTATATCAATTTGTTGTCCTTCTGATTCCATATCGAGCGCTTGGCCGCTACACATACCTGCTGCTCCACTAGCAGTAGCTAGCTCAGCTATCATCGCCAGTCGATTAGTGTCATTAACATCAGGCATAGGAGAACGAGACAAGATATCAAAGGCAAGTGTTTGCAAGGCATCACCAGCCAAAATTGCATGAGCTTCACCAAAAAAAATATGGCAGGTAGGTTGACCACGACGTAAATTATCGCTATCCATTGCGGGTAGATCATCATGAATTAATGAATAAGCATGAATGCACTCAACAACTACAGCAGGTACATCCAGATTTTCCACGGCAACATTTAACATATCACCTATAGCATAAACTAAAAAAGGTCTTAGTCGTTTTCCACCAAGTAATGTGCTATATTTCATAGCCATAACTAGTTGGCTTTGATTAAATGGAAGGCGCTGAAATTGGTTTAATAGAATTTTATTGACGCGATCTTGTACCCATTGGCGCTGTTCCGCAAAGGAAAGAGTCACTATTTCAGACATGATTTATTTATCTTCCGGCCTAAAGTTATCTAGTGGTGCACTATCATTGGCTTGTAATAAAATTTTAACGCGTTGCTCTGCCTGTTGCAACGCTTTTTGTGCTTCTCTAGCTAATTGGATTCCATGTTCAAATTCACTTAGTGCTTTCTCCAGCGGAAGTTTACCTGATTCTAAGCGTGTGAGAATCTTCTCTATCTCTGTTAGAGAAGATTCAAAAGATAACGGATCTTGTCTATCAGATGTTTTCTTTTTATCCATAATTATTTATTTACCTTAATATCTAGTGAATAATGTGCGTGCCTAGGGAGTTTATTTTACTACATTATGCATAGAATTTATTCTTTTTATGATTTTTAGCGATTAACACAGTAATATATAAGTGAGATATATTTCTCTCATTTAAATTAAATGCTCTGCCTACTAATAAAAATGTATAATATGCGTTTATTTATAAAACTAAAAATCAACTTTTATATAAAATTATGAAATTTATTATTAAACTATTTCCTGAAATTACTATTAAAAGCCAATCAGTGCGCTTACGCTTTATTGGAATATTGGCTAGCAATATTCTTAATATATTGAAGGTATTAGATTCAGAAATTATCGTTAATAAACATTGGGATAATATTGAAGTTCGCACTAAAAAAAACATATTTTATAATAAAATTCATGAGGCTTTAACAAGAATTCCTGGTATTCATCATATTTTGTTAGTTGAAGAACATCAATTTCGTGATATAAATCATATTTTTGAGTTAACTTATGCAAGTTACGCTAAATTTCTAACGAATAAAACTTTTTGCGTACGAGTTAAACGTCGTGGTCAGCACGATTTTACTTCAATCGAAGTAGAACGTTATGTTGGTGGGCGATTAAATCAATATATTTCTTCAGCTAAAGTAAAACTAAACCAGCCTAATCTCACCATAAATCTTGAAATTAAAAATAATAAAGTTATTTTTGTTAAATCACGTATTCAAGGAATTGGTGGGTTTCCTATCGGTACACAAGAAGATGTTTTATCTTTAATATCAGGTGGTTTTGATTCAAGTGTATCTAGCTACATGCTAATACGACGTGGTTGTCGAGTTCATTACTGTTTTTTTAATCTGAGTGGTACAAATCATGATATTGACGTAAAACAAATTGCTTATCATCTTTGGTATCGTTTTGCTCGTTCACATAAAGTGCGTTTTGTTGCGATAGATTTTGCTCCAATTATAAGTGAGATCTTTGAAAAGATTGATGATAGTCAAATGGGAGTAGTCTTAAAAAGAATGATGGTACGGGCAGCATCTATGATAGCTGAACGTTATGGGGTTCAGGCATTAGTAACCGGAGAAGCGTTAGGGCAAGTTTCTACCCAGACATTAACCAATCTACGTGTAATTGATAATGTTACTGATATATTGATTTTACGACCATTAATTTCATATGATAAAGAAAGTATTATTAATATTTCTCGTGAAATAGGGACTGAAGATTTCTCACGTACAATACCCGAATTTTGTAGCGTTATTTCTAAAAAGCCAACAGTGAAAGCAGTAAAGATAAAAATTGAAGAACAAGAAACTAATTTTAATTTTACTCTGCTTGATCATCTTGTTAGTAAAGCACAAAATATTGATATTCGTCACATAATAGATGATAGGCAAAATGAAATGCCAGAAGTAGAAATTGTCACTAGATTTTCAATTGATGATATCATTCTGGATATTCGTGCTCCTGATGAACAAAAAACACATCCACTCATGCTTAAGGGTGTTAAAATAATCTTATTGCCATTTTATAAGCTGAATAAGCAATTCGGTGAATTACCACAAGAAAAATCCTATTTGCTTTATTGTAATCGCGGTATTATGAGCCGCTTACAAGTAATTTATTTAAATGAGCAAGGTTTTAAAAATGTAAAAGTGTATCAGCCTTAATGTGATAATCAGTTAATATAACTTATCTTAAGTATATAGATCAATTTAAGAAAATATGTATATTTTGCTGATATATCATCATTAGTCAACAGAGCAGTAAATGCCAGGTGAAAGGACAAATTGCAAAACAACTTCTAATGTTTTTTGACAACTAATAGCTCGATAATTTCAAGTAAAAATCAATAGGTGTTATCACTAAGCCCATGCCTAGTAAATAATTTCTCGTTCGTCATATTAAAGACAAGAATTAATACATTTATAGATGACAAATTTTATTTCTAAACTAGAATAAACCGATAATATTATCGATCATAAATAAATATGATATTTAAATATCCATCAGCACTGCATGAATTGCAACAATAATTTACCTAAAATAATTGAGCTAATAATTTTTTAATGTTCAGGGATTATCACTAAACATTTGTTTACCTTTTAGTTCACCAGTAATTCAATGGCAGTAAAATCTTGTTCAATAGTCTTAATTAAGTGTCAGTAAGAATTTTTACTGTAAGCAAGGTTAATACTAATTTGCTATTATCTGCGGTATTCGCGATTATTACTGGGATCTCCTATCTAGTAACAGAACAATCACTGTTATAAGCTTCTATTTTTTGCTAGCATTACACCAGAAATAAGGATAATTAGGTGTGATGTTAGAGTTTCTCTCTGCCTATTTAATATATAAATAGGCTATGTTAGTAAAGGTTGTTGTTTTGTTTGCAATGCAATTTATAGTCACTTCTCTATTCTAATTATTATAATTTTAAAGAATCTTTTTCGGTCAAATAATTTGGTAAATAAAACGATCCTGCATCATGAAATTTATTTAGGTACTCTTTTAATCAGCTAATATAGCTGTTCATATTTTGAATATAGAATTCCTTATCAATAAGTCCTCTTAGTATCCAGCCTTATTAAGAAATAGTGGCTAATTCATGCTTGTTAGAATAGATTTCGTATAATTTTACTCCATCTAAGTAAAAATAGACTCTTATCAAAAATTAACTAAGAGAACGGCTAACATATTCTGCATTAAACTTTTCAAGAATTTCATTACTCATTATGACACCCTATTAATATAGAGGGATTAAAAGCGCAATTTGTTTTTCCTACTTTTACCTCCTACTTTTTGCAGCACTTTCTATATTTTATATAGGATTATAACATCCATCTTTAAAAGATTTAGAGAAAAATATTTCATCGATTTTTAAATATAATTGTGTATTTAAGTTAGCTATCGTCACTGAAGCAAGAAAACAGTGACGTCATCTAAACGCTGTTTTAAAATCAATGCCTGTTTATTTTCCTGATTCCAGTAACTGAAGAGATTCATTTTAGGATTAGCAGATTCGTTTGCATTATAATATATAATCATCTTGATAAGTACTTTACGGAACTAGATAACTATACTTTTTATAGACTTTAGGTTGATTTCTTATACGGGTGAGATAAGAATATCAATTCTTATAATTACGTCATATCTTTTATGAACTTTTTATGTGTTTAGTCAGAGAATAAAGAGAAGAGGGACTCTTACTATAAAAGTACCGCTAACGATGAATAAACAAGTAAGATAATCAGGCTGATTTTTCACTCATTCTGATATTTTTATCCACACTTTCAGCTAGTACAAGCATTCAAAATATAGAAGTTAATTTTTTACTAGAGAAGAGGAGGTCGTAAGAAGATAGTCTTGACGGTAATTAAAAAGACAAAATATCGATTGATATCGCGACCTTTTTTGTTTATAAGTAAGCAGATATTTTGATTAATCCTTATTGATGCCAACCAGAAAATCATTAATATTCGTGTGGGTTATCTATAAGATATTGAATAGTGTAAATATATTACCTGACCTATCTAGTTAAATCACCGTAGCACCCCGGAAGAAGACTTAATAATAAATATGCAATTATATAGAATTAAGTTTATACTGTAGATAGTCATTTAATTGAATGATAGTTATTTAACTATACACAGAGTATAATTCATTCTATGTTATAGAATGTGATTTACCTGCGTAACCGTCAACAGTGCGAAAATATACATGAGAATTTAATCGATTAAAGAGCGAAATAATAAATATAAAATCCATAATATTAACATATATTGAGTGGCAAGGAGGTATCTACCCACTTAAAATATGCAATTTTTGCGGCATAAGCTTCCAGCTAGCGTTTATAGAATTTTTGGGTAATAATGAAATACTAAAAAATTCGGAGTAACCAATGAGCAATATCAAAAATTAAAACGATAAGGAGTAAAAAAGTAGATAGCATTAACGGGAATGTAGCCCCCTATTATGTAAAAGGGCAATTTGCTGCTTTCTAGATCTTCATGATCTAAGTATTTTTTATAATCTTCGATATATGAATTTTTAAGAATTCAGGCAGATAGCCAGAATATATCTTATAAAATCATAAACTATGGTAAATCAAAAAAAATAATACGCAATTTCACGTATTACATCACCTGTTTATCCGAACTGCTTTATGATTTCCCTACCGAAATAAATGATAATAGAAACAGACTGAATTTTATAACACCTTAAAAGAAACCATACAGCAATAATATGCGACTCGGTTTCCAAATTTTTTATCAATACATAGGTAATTATCCCGCCCCTATAGTCATAATTTATTCAAAATTTTAAGTAAAGGCCAAAGACAAAGTCGATAATGCTGGATATAACTGTATTGAAGAGAAAATTACTGAAAAGTATGCTTCCCAACGAATTTATCATTTATAGATAACCAGAGATAATTCCAGTCTCCTTTGCCCCTTAGACAAAGACACAAAGATAACTGAGGACGTCCTGAACAAATACGGACAAAATGAAGATTCCTTTTTCTGGAAAGAACTCAAAAGAGTAATTTATCCATATGTATATCTCCTCCGCTCAACTAAACTTCTTTTTATTATTGATTATGGCTGAAGTAACTTTATTAAAAATACGTTAAAAGTACCAACTTGAGGACGGATCTATTTGTAGAGAGAATCCTTTTCTAAATCATTTGTATCATAGTTATCAAGACGACTACTGCTGTGATTCTCCTGAATGTTCCCTCATAGTTATTTTTCTGTTAAAATTATAAGTAAATAGCGTTTAGTTCATACAGAGTTAAAGCTATCGAGCAGTAGTTGGCACAGCAGATTCATAGTTATACCCAATTTCAACTGGCAACAGATTACTTTTACTATACCTCATCTTCTTTGGTCTTTTCAATAATAACTGCCCATTATTCGCTACTTAATGCTCCATTTATCTCACTTTAAAACTTACGCTATGCTTCAGTGAACACGTAAAGCAGGATATCAAAAATTGATATCTTCTGTGCTTTGTACATTTACGGTCAATAACTCAATCAATATTGCCATGTTATATCTTCGTTACTCCTGGAAATCTATTATATTAAAGTCTTATATGGCAATTTGCTGCTCTTTAAAAAAAGAGTGGAAAAGAAATTTTGTGAGGCGTTATCATCCAGCTTCTACGTCACAACTATGACTTAATGAATCGCAGCGTCTTCTCTGTTTTTGTACATATATCCCCGCTATAGAAAACAGTGATGCCATTTTACCCTGAAAGGGAATAGTAAGACGATTACTGAAAAGTTCACTTCAATAAAAAAAACAAAATGAGTCTGATATAGCATAAAATATCTCTAGCACTACCTTAACTCTAGTATTCACGTTAAAACTACGACATTACCAAAGGGAGTGATTGAATATCATTACTATGACTACCTCACTCAACAATACTGGTAGCAAATTCTGATTAGACAAGATATTCTAGCACTATATTAGTTATATTTTAACAAAGCATTTAAGATGCTACATTACTATTGTTTCTGATTAAATCATAAACAAGATATGCTATTATTAAAGGTGTATAGGTGATGAAGATGACGTCTCGCAAAAAATCAGAAAAATTGGGATTTAGCTTTTTAATAAAAGGGATTCCTGCGTATAAATTTATACAAATTTATTTTAGTTTAGCGATAAACTACTTTTTATTGAAGCTCAGGTTAGTAACCAGCCAAGGGAATTCTTGTTAGAAAAGAATGCATAAAAAATGAAAAACGAGGGCTATTAAACTAAACCTAGAGTTAGGCTCTAAAATTAGCGCATTATATAAAAAAATAGACACTTCAATAAAATTTTACTTATAATAGACCTAAAACTGATTCTTTATCTTTTTGGAAATAAAAGGTAGCTTCTGCTCTGCTTTTAAAAAGCAATTCAATTTCTTAATAATTAAGATATTTAAAATACACCGTAGATAATTAAATAATTTATCCTTATTATTTAGTTTTGCTAAAAGAGTCACAGTAAGATTGTTATATGTTTTTTCTGCAATCGGGGATTTTTTAACGATATCGAATCCTAATAAATATTCTCAGCGAATAACCATATTCACTGTAATAATATGAGCAATAAAGTAGATTGAGTTGTTTCAATGCATGAATTGATATTATCTGACAGATTATTGACGAGCCAACTAATGAGATATAGTTTTATGTTAGCATGGATAAGGAAAGAGTTTCTTTTATCTGTATAATGACTATTCGCTTTTTCATGGTAACTTCTGTAGTAAAAATTCTTCATACAGTAGAAGGGATTTTTACGAATAATTTTTACTAATATAGCCCTTTTATTATTTTATTTTTATAAAATATATTTCATAATTAACAATATAAATTAGCTGTCTAGGACACACCTAGCACAGCAAAGCAAATTATCAATATCCCGATAATTATTAATAAATCTGGTATATAAGAATCAGATTTTATTCTGCTCTAATGCTTTGTAAACCTATTCACTTTTAAATTGAACGTTATCTACCCACCAGAGTTAAGTAGATCAAATCCCAATTAGGTAGTTCTTAGCTCTTTAAGGCAGCCTGTAGCAGATTAAATAGCATTGAAAGGGTTCTTTTATATTAAGCCACAGCCAGCTTTTTCTACCATTCGGCTTAATAAACTTCATACTTGTGTCGAAAAGCTAATTTAATTGACTTCATCATTTTTATTAACGCACAGTGCACTAACAGAAAGCATAGAATTAATAGTTCTTCTTGATCTTTTTTAGCTTCTTCATAGCTTCAAAATAGCTTCGCTGAAAAGTTTATCAACAAAGGAGAATCAAAGGCTTTATTAGCGGCGTCACGACTCTCTGTGCTATTTAAATATCTAACAGCTTTCCATTATTTTGGTTAAATGCCTTTGAGAAGTGAAACCGAGTATACCGTTTTTCATAACAATAAACATTAGGAATAAAATTAAACCACGCGCTCGCGATCATCCAGAAGTTCGCCTAGTTTGCTTCTCTGATTCTTGATAGCATTTTCGAGCGCAATGAGCTCCTTATATCTACGCTAATTAACTCAATAATAAACAAACAGGCAAAAGCAATCAGCTTTCCTAACAAAATGACATACGCCTTCAGTCAAGAAGTAACCGTTAAACGTATCACTAAATCACGCAGCTAGCCTTAAGTGATGCTCTTCAAGGAAGAGCTGTTTTAATCCGCTGATAGTACTACAGAAAGATCATGCGCTTCTTACCGAGAAGCCGCCAACAGAGCTTAGTGAAAATCACGGGTGGATACCCCCATAGAAAAAGCCATGATAGCAACTCTTCGGTATTTTGTACGCTTCAGATAAGATGGCAGAAAGAAGCTATTAAAATATATTCTGTTGCCATTAAAATTTCCTAATCTTAAGTAGTTTAATCTTAACATCACCAATAGCAGTTTATATAATTCAGTATCAAATAATTGTTATAGACGATGGCATGATCCTCGGTGATAAAATGATATTTAGCATGTTGGTGCAACTGTAGTTTCGAGCTTTAGCCTTAACAACAAGTGCTACCAGCTTTCTAGCACAATTACGAATTAGTTTATGCAAGGGGGGATTAAACAGGTAATATCTATTTTGCATTTATCTGTAGAGTAGACTTTTTTATGGAATATTATCTCTCTGTTATTGAAATTATCCACCAAATTAATCAATAGAATACGCCATACCATTCATAAAACTCTATATACCAAAAAATTAACATAATTCTTTTCCATTAAGGAATATGTTTATTTCTTATATATCATCTAAACTAATAACATTGTAATAATCTGGGCAAGAACTTTTGGAATATAAAAGAATTGCTAAAACTTATTTCTATAAAAGCCATAGCTTTAATTCTATTTGTTCGCTAGCAGATCGGGAAGTAATCCTATAATCGCGATAGAAATATAGTTCCTGCAATTTATAAAGAGTGCAATAATGATATCTGAAAATAAGTATCATCATCGCTGTTATTACGCTGTTAGTAATAATTAATTACTTACTATCAAATTGATCAACCATCAAACTAAATAAAATTCTATAGACAGTATAACTGATAACATAAATTTCAATAACTAGAGCAAGTAACTAATTTATTAGCATCTTTCAGATTACGCACATAACTGATTAATATATGTAATAGTATACATATGACCAACATATGTAATGTAAATACCGCCAATAACTTCAAGTTACCTTTAATTATGTTGCTCTCATTTTTTATTATTATTTATGATTTTGCTTAGAAGATTTAGAGGAGGATATTGTAAAATTATTTCATTAATTCGTTAATCTATTTATTGAATAAACATTAGTAAAATTAATAAATGAATAGAGAATAGAGAATTAGTTCGCATCTTAGCTGTTTTAACTATGAAATTAGTGACAATTATCTACTACTACTAAAGATAAATTATTATTTGAAATAGATAAAAGTCTGTTCAGTGGTAACAGTTGGATCAATCGACATCATAACGCTGAGAGTGGTAATTGCTACAATAGAGAATATAAACAGTTTCCTTGCCCAAAGACGATCATCATTCTGATTTTTAAAGCCAGAAATTACCATACCAATCCAGCACAAACTCACCGTGACGGCTACAATAAGATATTTATAGCCGGTATAGCCAGTAATGGCTAACATTATGGTTGCTACCATAAAAGCAAGTATATATAGAAAAATATGAGCTTTGGTGACCAAAATTCCTTTAATTACTGGTAATACTGGAATATTAGCAGTTTCATAATCCTTGAATCGAAAGATAGCAATTGCATAAGTGTGTGGTATTTGCCATAAACTAAAGATAAATAGCAGAATTAATGCTCCCAAATCAAATTGATCAGCAACAGCGCAGTAACCAATAAGTGGCGGCGCAGCTCCTGATAAACTGCCTATCAGGGTTCCATAAACTGATTTACGTTTCATATAGAGACTATAAATACTAACATAAATAATAAAACCGATAATAGCAAGTAATACTGCTAAGATATTGGTAGCAATATATAGTAAAGTTATACCAGAAATGCCAAGTATACTGGCATAAATTAAGCAAATTTTTGGCGCAATAAGATCTTTAACCAAAGGTCGACTTTTGGTTCTTTCCATTATTCTATCGATATCGCGATCAATATAATTATTAAAAACACAACCAGAAGCAACAACCAGAGATACACCGAGTAATGTAGCAATGAATAGAGGGTAATCTATTATACCTTTAGCTGCGAGCATAAACCCGCCAATAATAGAAATTAGATTGCCAAAAACAATGCCTGGTTTGGTCACTAGTAGATACTGCTTCATTTAAATAGATAACTCTTTAGTCAAGCATCATATTGATGCTCAAGTTATACATTATCCACAACGAACCAATAATAATAATGGCAATTATAAGTATTGTGAACAGGAAGGCAACCAGATTCCAACTTTTATCTGAAGAGGTATTCATATGTAAGAAACAGATAAGATGCACCAGGATCTGAGCGATTGCCGTACCAATAACTATCCATAGAATGATCTCATGAGATATAGTACTATTTATTACCATCCAAAAAGGGACGAGCGTTAAAATAACGGAGAGTATAAAGCCGATTAAATAGGTCTTCATACTGCCATGACTAGCACCAGAGTTCGGTGTATTTGTGTAATTCATGCAAGCGCCCCCAATAAATAAACAACACTAAATACGCAGATCCAAACAACATCTAAGAAATGCCAAAAAAGACTTAAACAACTTAAACGGGTTTGATTAACAATAGTGAGCCCATGACGTGATATATGGATTATCATTACAATAATCCAGGCTAAACCAAAGCTTACATGGATACCGTGTGTGCTAATTAGCGTAAAGAAAGCAGATAGAAAAGCGCTGCGATCAGGTCCATAACCTTTAGAAATAAGTTCATGGAATTCATAAAATTCCATAATAACAAAGCTGAATCCAAATAAAAAAGTAATTAATAGCCATAACTTAACTAAATTTATTTTTTGCTTATACATCGCAAGCATAGTGAATCCATAAGCGATACTACTAAACAATAACAGAAAGGTTTCGAGCAAAACAAAATTGAGATTAAAAATATCCTTTCCTATCGGGCCGTCGGCAGTGCCGTGAACTAGAACAACATAGGTAGCAAATAGGCAAGCAAACAGGATCAAATCGCTCATTAAATAGATCCAAAAACCAAATATTTTTGTTGCACCTATATTATATTCTGCATGATTTTCATGGGAAATATGTTGATTAATTATTGAATTAATTGACATGACGAATACCTCTTTTTTTTAGTTCATCGTAATACTGATTTTCAATATGTTTAATTTCTTCTACAGAGATATAATAATCAATGTTATCATCAAAACTTTTACCAATCCAGCTAACAATAATACCCACAAAGCCAATAATTGCTAGCCACCAAATATGCCAGATCATAGCAAAACCGAAGATCAAACAAAATACTGAAATAATTATCCCGACAGAAGTATTTTTTGGCATATGAATAGGTTCATATTTAGTTGGTTGTTGATATACAAATTCTTTTTCTTTCACTTTCATATTCCACCAAGCATCACGTGTATTAATTTGTGGCTCTTTAGCGAAATTATAGAAAGGCGCTGGAGATGATGTTGACCATTCTAATGTACGACCACCCCATGGATCGCCGCTGAAATCGCGATTTTTATGGCGATCACGAACACTAACAATTATCTGAATAATTTGACAGGTGATTCCGATAGCGATAAGCGCAACACCGAGTGAAGCGACCATTAGCATTGGATGATATTGTGGATCAATATTTTGACTTAAACGACGAGTCATACCCATGAAACCCAGTATATAAAGAGGCATAAACGCGATAAAGAAACCGCTAATCCAAAACCAGAAAGCACGAACACCCCATTTTTCATTTAATATAAAACCAAATGCTTTTGGAAACCAGTAGGTCATACCAGCAAAGCAACCAAAGACCACTCCACCAATAATGACATTATGAAAATGGGCAATTAAAAATAAACTATTGTGCAGAACAAAATTTGCACCGGGAATGGCCAGCAATACGCCAGTCATTCCGCCAATTGAAAAAGTAACAATAAAACCAATAGTCCAGAGCATTGGTGTTTTAAATTCGATACGGCCATGGTACATAGTAAATAACCAATTGAATATTTTTACTCCAGTTGGAATAGCAATAATCATAGTAGCTATACCGAAGAAGGCATTAACATTTGCTCCACCTCCCATTGTAAAGAAATGATGTAACCAAACGATAAATGACATCACGGTAATAACAATGGTTGCCCATACTAAAGACGTATAACCAAATAAATATTTCTTACAGAAAGTTGCTGTAACTTCCGAAAATATACCAAAAATAGGTAATACTAATATATAAACTTCAGGATGCCCCCAAGCCCAGACCAAATTAATATACATCATCATATTGCCGCCCATTTCATTAGTGAAAAAATGGGTCCCTAAATATCTATCAAGTGTGAGTAATGCAATAGTAACAGTTAGGATAGGAAAAGCTTCAATAATCAGTATATTAGTACAAATAGCTGTCCAGGTAAAAACAGGCATTTTCATCATTGACATGCCAGATGCTCGCATCCTAAGAATGGTAGTAAAAAAGTTTATACCAGTTAGAGTGGTGCCAATTCCTGAAATTTGTAAACTCCATATCCAATAATCTACCCCTACGCCAGGGTTGTATTCCTTACCTGATAATGGAGGGTAAGCTAGCCAGCCAGTCTGAGCAAATTCACCGATACCTAATGACAAGTTAATTAAGATAACACCAACCACAAATAACCAAAAACTGAGAGAATTCAGAAATGGAAAGGCCACATCGCGAGCACCAATTTGTAATGGCACGACTAAATTCATTAAGCCAACAACGAAAGGTGTTGCCATGAAAAAAATCATGATCACACCATGAGCGGTAAAAACTTGATCATAATGGTGAGGTGGTAAAAAACCGACTTCACCAGATGAAGCTAATGCTTGTTGACCTCGCATCATAATTGCATCAGCAAAACCCCGTAACAGCATTACCATGGCAAGAATAATATACATAATACCAATTTTTTTATGATCTACACTAGTTAACCATTCACTCCACAGCCATTTCCATTTACCGAAATAAGTGATAACTCCTAAAATAGTGATACTAGCTAACAAAATACAAATTACAGTAATGACAATAATTGGCTCCTGAATAGGGATTGAATCGAATGTTAATTTACCAAACATACTATTTATTCCTTAGCATCGATATAAGCAGAGTTGTTTATATGCATTGATTGATTTATAGATATTTCATGTTCGATTTTGTTAGCATCATTGCTATAATGTTCGTGGCCGAATTTTAATATTAGTTCTTCATAGAGGTTTGGTTTTATGCTTGAAAAATAGGTAACTGGAACATTGTGAGTAGGTTTAGCTAATTGGTTAAATGTAGCCATGCTATCTAATGTTTTGTTGGATGCTTTTACTTTTTTCACCCATTTATTAAAAATTACTGAATTAGGCGTTGCAATCACATTAAATTTCATGTCTGAAAAGCCATGACCAGTATAGCTTGATGAGAAACCTTTATAGGTACCAGGTTTATTAGCAATTAAGTGAAGCTTCGTTTGCATACCAGCCATCGCATAAATTTGACCACCAAGTGCGGGGATAAAAAAAGAATTCATCACTGACTCAGCTGTTACTCTAAAGTTAATTGGCACACCGACAGGAATAGCAATTTCATTAATGGTACCGATATTCTCTTCTGGATAGATAAATATCCATTTCCAATCGGTAGAAATGACCTGAATAGTAATTGGTTTTTTATCACTTTCTAATGATTTATAAGGATCCAATTGATGAGTGGTTTTCCAGGTGATTACGGCAAGAATGATGATGATAATGATAGGAACTGTCCAACAAACTAACTCAATTTTGCTTG
>JBQMRR010000027.1:0-616 GCA_052174495.1 Arsenophonus sp. NC-TX2-MAG3 | reverse complement strand
GCTCTGCCCATAGGCGGACTTTTTTATTTTTTCCATAAATATACAACATTAGAAATAAAATTGCTAATGAAATTCATTTATACAAAGCAAATTGTTGAAGAAAAAAACAAAAAAAATTATTGGCCACTGTGATGGATTCATGTTCAACAGCCAGGAGCAAACCTGTTAATGTAGTAACATATTTTAACAAAATACTTAAAATGGTGTGTAAATTTTGAACATGAAGAAAAGGGGTAACAAATCATTGAGAATGTCTATCATAGGCATAAATAGGCCTACATCCAAAGGAAGTATTTAGGCAAATTTATTCTTATATTAGATAAAATGAGACATATAATATATAAAAATTGTTATACAAATTTGTGTAAAGCATGTATGTATAAGTTTGGTAATGTAAAATTGTATATCTTTTAATTTTAGTGTTTTACACTATATGTTGAATAGGTATTAAGACTAAAATTAACTAAAAAATTGACTACAAAGTTTGTATTAAGGTTTTTATCACTTTCTAATGATTTATAAGGATCCAATTGATGAGTGGTTTTCCAGGTGATTACGGCAAGAATGATGATGATAATGATAGGAACTGTCCAACAAACTAACTCAATTTTGCTTG
>JBQMRR010000026.1:0-41233 GCA_052174495.1 Arsenophonus sp. NC-TX2-MAG3 | reverse complement strand
TAAAAATCGCATACTCTATACATCAGGCATAAACCCTGGTAAGCCCATTTATCTAGTAAGTCCATATTCACTAATTTAATAAAATTACCGTTTTGTAATCGATGATTATTAGCAAATTTCTGGCTTGAATAACCTCTTGATTCCAACGAGAAATAGCTTCTTTATTTCGTCGCATTGACAACGATTTAATTTCTTTAATGTGCCTATAAATGATGACCTTTAATTTGATCAACTTATCATAATTGATGGCTAATTACACGATGTTTGCTGATTTTTGTACGTTCTTTCTAGAAAAGTTATTTGTAAAGTAATTTACAATAATTTCCGCTCTTTTCTACATAATTATTGCAGATAATGATAAATTTATTTAAATTATTTAAGACTTTTTCCCATAGGTGATTCCCTAACATAATTTTTTATGTTTTTATTTGCAGCATTCCAGGATACTTATATGCGATCTAACAAGAATAAGTGATTATCTAGGTAAATTTTCAACTAGTTATGCTTATTTCTAGTATATGAAATTTTGGAGATGGGTAGCGTACCCTGCTGATTAATTTTGTGGATGATTTCAACAACAGAGAGACGATATATGATGAAAAGCTTGCCTTATCTGGTATCTGTCAAACCAGATATTAGTATGATCCCTTTCATAAATTTTATAAACTGATACGTAATTTTGACATACATGATATAGACATTGCTGTTGAGGATGAGCTCGAAGGCATGCTGCTCAAGATACTCAACACTGCTTTATCGACGGATCTCATTCATCGTCTCTAACGGTTATTTACTATAATAAATTATATAAACTGTTATTGGTAATGTTGAGATTAAAGTGTCTAAAGTTATAAAATTGTAGCGATGACAAAATATACTTCATAACTCCTTGTTTTCTTATTCTAAAGCGTACAAAATAGTGAAGAGGCTACCATAGCGATTATTTATGAGACATTACATCTGTGATTTTACTAAGATTGAGAGCTACTTATTGCTGAAAATCACATTGTGTCTATCTGCCAGTACCATCAGAAAATTGAATTAAGAAATACAGGAAATGGTAACTGCGTGATTTAAGTTGTGATATGCCTACGTTTATTTCTTACCTAAAAGCATTACCTGTCCTGTTAGGCAGCTAATCATTTTTGCTGCTATTCATTATCGGCAACACTGCGTATAGACGTTATAACTTCCTATTAGCAAACTCGGTGTCAATAAAATAACGACGAATTTGATTGAATTAGCTTTTATGATATTGAGCCTACGAAGCTGAGGCGTAAAGCACTGTGCTTCGAAAAACAAGCATTTCAATGATATTTATCTACTATATTCTGCTCAGAATAACTTGAATCTGCTTTCCTTAGTTAAATTTTAAATACCTGCACAATTGGTCTCCTCTATTTTCTATCTGATCTAGTAACATATTAGCAAACAGTTCTTTATTGATTTGTTCTTTTCAAAATCGTGCCATTCACTTGTTTTTTCTGATTCTTTTTGTCAATTTGTCAATGCTTAGTAATATCCATAAATATATTTTTCTGCATAATAACCTGACTAGAAAAATAAAATATAGGTTGAAGTTTTTATTCTCTCTGAGACTTTACTAGGCGTGATTACAATGTGTATTTAAAAAAAAGATTTTTCTTTTATTTTTTGTATTTCATTGATCTTTTTAGCTTTCTCCCTTATATAATTTTGAGTAACCAACTCCTTTGTGGACTATATTATAATATTGTTGGATTGTACATATTTCACATTGTTGTTTTAAAATATCTAATAGGAATTCTTGACTTTTCTGTATAGCTAATTTGGTCATCTGAAAATTTTCATCTTCACTAATAAAGGCTTTCTCGGATATACACAACCTACTATCACGTTATATCGTTACGGTTACGATGTTTTTCGCCATATTTCTGATTGAAACAGTTCATTAAACTATCAAAAAATTGCTTACGTTTTTTCACCACTCATGTCTAGTTGTAATCGCTATTCTGTGAAATAGAGCGCTTTGTCAAGATTTTCTTAAAAAGATTCTCTTTTGCAGTCACTCTATCGCCTTATCAGTATTTTTGCCGAATAGTGCTGATTATAGTGTGTCTACCATTCATCAGCGCGTTGAGCCATTCATAGTAGTTATCTTTCACAAAGATGCGGCAATGCTGTCAATCGTCTTGAGCTTTTACAGCGCATGATAACATAATTTGTATGCCACAATTTATTTGTGTTCGAGACCTGCTAAATCAGGATTACAAGTTAGATGCGGCCAGTAAGTTAGTAAAAACCTTGGAATTTAGTGTACTCTACTTACTACCTAATTGTTTTTCAATTGTTCGTTCAGTGCTTCGCACAAGCACGATCTCGCGCTAATCTGCCGCTCCCCGTATCAGGACGCTGAATAACCTAAAAATTTCTATAATTAAAGATTCTTTTGTTTCAAGCATCCAATGATCATGTTACGGATAGTTCGTAATTAACATCATTTATACATCCTGCTAAACTTAAAAGTCAATTATTAAGAGTGAAAACGCGATTTTGTAGTTTTTCTCAACTCAATATAGTTCGCTTAGACTTACATATCTATCCGTAAAATTTTTCTACACCTATCTAAACTATTTTACAGCGTCCATGCTTTTTTATGGCATCCTAAAATTGAGGAAACGCCGCTATAAATTTTCTAGAGGTTTTGAAAAATTGAAAAAAATTATTCCTGTAACTTTATCACCACTCTCCACAGCTTTAGCTGAGGCCTAGCGCGGTGCTAAAACAACGAGGAACAAACAAGATAAGGAGGCAGAAGTAGAAAATCTACGGAACTAGCAGAGGAATGCATTTACATTAAAGTTTTCTAAAATCTCATCTTAGAGGTTAATCGCTTTGTCTATCTGCATCTCCTTTTACAGACTAAGATAAAGTGACGTCAAGCTTTATCTTAAATATCAATAAATTATAAATTTATTATGTAAACCTATAATATACTCAGTATTAATTTAAATTTATCTTAATGCTCTTACTTAGAGCCTACTTTTGTTTGGTCCCGAATTATTATATAGACTCTTCTTGCATAGCCATATTCATGGCAAGATGGCTACTAAAGGTATAGTTGAAGGAAAATATTATGATTATTAGGCTCCATTTTCAGGTAATTACAACACCTAAAATTAGAACTTCTCTTCAGGCAAGCGAAGAGCCTTTATCTATTTTAGTTAAGTATTATTACATCTCCGAACTTATCGTTGCTAAATGATGAAAATAAGATGATATTGATGATCAAAGCTATATTCCCATCATTTAATAACAACGCTATCACCTAGTTAGGAAGCCTGATTTTTAGCTTTTCAATGTAGTTAAAAGAGGAAAACTAGACTGACAAACTCCATTACAAAAGTCATCAAGATTACATCAATTACCAATAGCATGATCTAATAGTATGCTGAAAAGCAATAATATGCTTTATACCCCAAACTTCTTCAGAAGCGAAAGGAAGGGGTAAGTCAGCTATAAGATGTATTAACTCTAACCAAACACGAACTAGAGAAAAACGCTAAGAAAATAGCTAAATTATTTAGCAAATAAAAAAACGGATAAATTCAATACCATATTACTGAATAAAGCAAAAGAATATGTTTATATCCTAAAAGAAACACATCTCCTGAATATTAATAAGTCCTGAATAATGAAAAGTGCTAAAAGATTATCAAAAAATAAAATATTATAATTTTTTAAAAATTATCAATGAAAATCGATTAATAAATAACTTAAACAAATAAAATAAAAGATGATACGTTAATCTAATTAAATAAAATATTTAGTTATTAATTTGAAAAAAAAATTTTAAAAACGTTCTTCATTTTATTTTCTTTCACTATTATCGTTTTCTACACTTTCTACACTTTCTACACTTTCTGGCTTTCTTTTATTTTCAGAAGTAAAATAAAAAGATATATCTAAAATAAAAAAAAATTATATCTAATTTTAAATAGAAAAGATTACGATAATCCTCTAAGATAAATACTACCTCAAAGATTAATTAAGAGATCATACTGACTTCATATAAATAAATAAATAAAGTATTAACTAATATCAATTATTGAATTTAATATTATCGAGAAATAAAAATTAAAATTGATCTTTTAATCGATATTAACTTTATGACTATGTTGCAATGAGAAAACTATGTATAGGAGAGAGAAATAGATAATGAAGTTGCGGGCGAATTACTCACTAGGGTTAATTTTTAATATAACGTGTCTGTCATTTATATTTGATAAGGAAAAAATTATTAGCAAAAGCTAGTGTATGACGGTCGTCAGGCTGCATTCTACTCTGAGATTTTATAAATCTGTTCTTCATTTTTAAATTAGATGTTATTTACCACCAGAATTAGTAGATCAAATCCACTTATCAGCAGTTCCAGATTTTCTGATCAGAGAGAAGCAACTTAAATAGCATTGAAAAGTTGTTTTCTCAAAGCACAGTGTTTTGCGCTTTAGCTTCGTAGACTCACTGCACAAAACACGATTCAATCAAATTCGTGATTCTTATGATGCCTAGTATTATACTGACGAAAAATCGTAGAATTACAGCAATCCTTTTCGATCTTTTTCCAGCATCTTCATCGCTGAAAGATACGCTAAAAACTTTGCCAACAAAGAATTAAAGGTTTTATTAGCGGATGGTCACAACCCTCTGCTATTTAAAGCTCCAGTAGATTACCCTTAATTCGGTTGCATGGACTTTATTTAGTAAAAGCCAGTTATCAGCTATTTTGTATACCCACACCCTCAGAAGCATTTTCCTACCGCATGTTCAGGAATATCTTGCTATTTTTCATTCCAAAAACCAAGCACTGTATCTCCTATATACAAGCCTGATAAATACGATTAAATCCTTGCTCCCAAGACATTTAGAAGTTTCAGCCAGTGCACTTCCTAACTTTCGATAATCATTTTCAAGTGCAATGAGCTCCTTACATCTATCCGTAGTGATACCGATAATGATCAGTAGGCGCCATAGCGATCAGCTTGCCTAACAGGCCGATATATGTTCATCGATCAAGAAATAAAGATAACGCGTATATCGCTTAAATCACGCAGACAGCATTACTGATACTATTAAGGCATCAGTATTTCAGTTTGCTGATATGGATCTCCTTCCACTCAACAGAAGAGTATGTCTTTTCATCTAGAAGCGCTTACAGCGCTTCGTAAAAACATCACTAGAGAATACCTCACACAGATAGACAGCTGATGATCGTAACTCTCTGTTGCTTTTTGCACGTTTCAGATAACACGGTAGTAAGGAGGTGTTAAGGTATAATTCCGTTGCCGCTATGATTCTCTAATCTTAGACATTTTATCTCAACATCGTCAATATTAATGTCTATGATTAGCTGTCATAAATAATCGTTATGGCACCGACTATATTAGTCCGCTTTTAATAAAGGAGCATTCATCATGCTCTTGCAGCATACCTTCGAGATCCACACCTCAACAGCGGTGCTATCAGCTACCTATCAGCATTACGGAGAAGTTCATACAAGAAATTATAGATAATATCTGATTTCGTGGACCCATCCTCTCTGTTCTTGTAATCATTATCGAAATCAATCAACAGGATACAGCGCTATCTCCAAAATTCTATATACTAGAGATGGATATAACTCGATGTTAATTATCAAGCGCTTATTCAGTTAAATCTATTTCGTTATGACTAAAGATGTTCGATAATACAGGAAATTAACCAATAGGTTGGTGAGGATAATTTGTAACTTTTTTAGCACTACGAAACAAAAATAAATAAAAAATCTAAAATAATTTCTCATCATAAAATGTACTTTGTAGAAAAAATATCCAACATTAACCTCACATAATTTGGAAGTCCATATTTTAAATAACGTCATTACTTCGCATTAATAATTAATAACGTTTCATTGAAATAAAAAGCTAATCCATTTAAAATTCTGCAGAAAAGATAAGAGAAATAAAATAAATATTTTATTAAGAAAAACACCAAAAATAAACCAAATTGAGTTATTTTTGTGTATTAATTTTGACTTTTTTCATTTTTGAGTATATATTGGTTTTAAAATAAAAACCAATATAAAGGATGTTTATGCAAAAAATATTTTGTGATGATGGTTCTACTTTTGTGAAATTGGCTTATGCTGATGAGCAAAAAAAGTTAGTGACAAAAATAACAGAAACTTCATTTTTAGCAGGAAACTGGAATTTTGCTTTCGGACGAAATATTTATAACTATGAGATAGATAGCAAACGCTATTCTTTTAACGATGGAGTTAATAATGCTAGCGAAACCACAACAGTTAATTATCAATATAGTGATGAAAACTTGCTATCTGTTCATCATGCTTTACTAAATACTGATTTAACACCCAGTGAAATAGAATTATATGTAACATTACCTTTATGCGAGTTCTTCAATGAACAACGTCAAAAGAACACAAAAAATATAGAAAGGAAAAAAGCCAATTTATTAAGAATAATAAAATATCATGATGGAGAATGTTACAAAGATATCTTTAAAATAAAAAAAGTCCACGTTAGTCCAGAGTCTTTAACAGCTTTGCACGAAAGATTTAAACATGACCATGTTAATGACTTTGAATCGTCTCTTATTGTTGATTTAGGTGGAACTACGTTAGATTGTGGTATTGTTTTAGGAAAATTCAAACAATTAATGCATGTTATTGCCGAGCCGTCATTAGGTGTTTCTTCTGTTGTTAAACGAATACAGAAAATAGTTAAATCAGAAGCGAATATAGGCTTAAGTTACGTTTCTGCTAATAACTTAATGTTAGATATTTTTTATAAAAAAAATGAGTTTTTAAGTTCGTTGATAAATCAAAATCAGCAAAAATTAGATAGAATAAAATTAGAAACTGAAGATGCTATAAATAATTTATCTGTATTAGTATCTAGTAAGCTAAAAACATTTAATGAGTTTCAGCGAATTTATCTTATCGGAGGAGGCGCATCTTTAATTAAAGATAAAATTGTTAAAGATTTTAAACATTTAAAAAACAAGATATATCAAGTTCCTGATTCGCAATTTGCTTTGGTTAAATCAATTGCTAGTATGATTTTATGGGATGATTAAATAAGTGCTAATAAGCATAACTCCCATTATGTCGTTAAATTTAGTTTATACTTTATATTTATAGAACATTGCAAAATTTTATCAATATTCATGCAAGGTGGAATGCCTATAAAAAATAATCTTCACACATGAAGCATTTTAAATTACTCTCATTAGAGTTAGTATGATAGATACTATGCCATGGGCCGAGTTTTATTTTATTTACCTTTATTAGAGAGAACTATTTTAGAGTAGTAATTTGTAGATTTTCTCTATTTCTACAACGTGATCTTTTGGCTCAAAATACTACCATCAGATGATGGTATATAACTCCACTCAAGCTTAATTTTTCTTGCCCATCATGGATTTATTAATTAAATATTGCATCTGCTCAGATAAGCTTTTTCGTTTCGATGCTCAAACAAGAGTCCATTAATTCCATGATGGAAATATTTAGCCATGCCATTTATATTAGTGGTAATTACAGCAATTCAGACCTACATGCTTTGTAGAATCACCAAAAGTAAATTTTCTACCCATATCTAATTCCTATCGAAGGGATAACGATACAGTCTACAGGATTAAAAATACTTTTGATGATTTTTTTGTTGAAGTATTCTGGTGATCATTTAATACCAGATTGAATCTGTAGAGCTAGTTTTTACAACGATTACATGTAAAAATGCTGTATTTTGCGCTTTATTCCCTCTAAAAATGCGTAATACATAATTATTTTCCGCAACCTAGAAAATGCTTGAATCGATAGCTAATCCATTTAACTGGAATGTAGGTGTCAATATAACCAAAAGTAAAATCCTCTTTCAAAAAGAGGATGACGCTTGTTAAGTTTATCCAAATCAAAACTTTAATCTAAATAAATAATCTTATTAGGTGGCACCTAAAATCGCTTATATACCAATGATATAAATAGAGAGAATGGGCAATAAAATATTTTATTTTTTGTAATCTCATGCAAAAAGATACGTACGCCACTTTACCAAATTTTGCTCTAATACACAGTATTAATATTATTTTTAGTTTCTGAGAAATAACCAGTAAACAGTATATTATACATTTTTATTTTTTATCCATCAGAAATTGATTGCAGGGGAAAATCAATAGTAAGATTAATATTGTACAAATTGTCTAGGTAGAAATATTAGTTAATAACCATATAGCATATAAACATTGAAATATTTTTTTGCGACAATATCGATTAATGAAGTCGATAGGTGATTGAGGTGTCCAATGTGCACTATCTGATGTTTTATGCTATGAATAAATAATTCTACTTACTTATCTAAGTAAGGGTCCTGATAACGGTAGTGGTGTTTTTTAAGAGGAATGTTGATTTTATATAATATAGTCGCCGACTGATCTCTATAACGTGAGCTATTCTTTAAAAATAGCGGTCGAAGAAATTTTGTGAAGAGTTGTTATCAGGCTTCTGCGTCATAACTATAATCTGATAAAATCCAATCTCTTTCCTTATCTTATGCACTTCTGCGTGAGGAAGAAGTGGCAGCGCGTACTTTGAGCTACAGTACAGATATTACTAGAAAAAGTGCATTTCGATAAAAATATGAAATGGGCGTTGGGTATAGCATGAAATACCACGAGCTATATCTTGGATACTTATATTGGAGTATCCGGGTCAAAATTGCGAAATTACTAAGGGGGGTGGGAGTGGGTTATACATCATTACTATGACCACTTAACTAAGCAAGTACAGCGGCAGAGATCTTACGCAGAAAAGATGATCGGGCATTATATTAGTCATATTCTAGAAAGATGTTTTTAAACGCTATATAATATGGTTTCTTATCAAGAGTAAACGAAGCACATTCTTACCAAGGTATAAAGGCACTGAAGATAACGGTTAGCAAAAACAGGAAAAATAGAATGCACTTTCTGATAAAAGAATTTCTGCATAAAAATACGTACAAACAAAGGTTATTAACCTAAATCTAGGATTAATATTTTTAAAATTAGTCCATTAGATTAATGGATATATGCTCCGATAAAATTTTAACTTAAATAGATCCAGTAAATGGATTCTATCTCCTTTTAGCAATAGAAGAAAGCTTTCGCTCTTTAAGAGCGAAACGATTGAATTTCCTAAACGTAATAAAGCCTAGTAGGCTGCGCGTAATCGGTGATAGCTATGCTGCTTTGGAGATGTTCATGAACTGAGTACTGTTTTATAATTTTCGTATGTTAATTTTGGCTATCTTGTAAAGACTATCTCTTTTTTTCCTAAGAGAGCAATTTATAGCCACATCTGCGTTTTAATTGTTATAGTTTCAAACAATCTTCTTTAATCCAGATAATTTGATAAATAAAACGACCTTACTATAGAATTTACTCAACCATTCTTTAAGTTACTAATATAACTTTTCATATTTCAAATGTAAAATTCCTTATCAATAACTCTCTGATTATCCAATCTTATTATGAGATCATGACTAATTTTGTGTTCGCTAGCAAAAGTTTCCTACTATTTAGCTTCATACGAACAAAGGATAAACTCTTATCGATGGTTAGATCAAAAAAAATGACTAATAGACTTTTTCATTAAACTCTTCAAAAATTTCATCACTTACATGACTCTATATCGATTTAGGATGATTAAGAGCATAATTCATTCTTTTTTTATGGCAATTGCTGTAGCGAAATCTTTCATATAATATAAAATTTATAGCTACAAACCTTTACTAAAATAGCTAATTATCAACAATGCAGAGTCTTACAGAAGGTATAAAAGGTATTAGAGAGACGGACACCTCACAAAAAACTTGAAAATTAGGGGGATTTGCTGTTCTGATAAACGACTTTTCCACATAGATTCGTATAAATGTCTTCTGTTTGAAGGCAGTCTATTTTTTGCCATTTTCTTCCCAGGAAGAAGGTAACCAGATAATTAAATTGTTGTTAGAAACAATCCATAAAATGGAGCAAAACGATGGTTATTAATCCAAAAACATATTGTTAATATCTCTAAAATTAGTTACTATGTTTAAAAAACTATTCGATGAAGTTTTCACTTATGATAAACACAGTAAACTGATTTTATTTTTTTACTAAAAATGAGGCTCTTTATCTTCAATTAAAGAGCGATTAAATTTCCTAATCATAAACTCTTAAACAAAAATAATATTTGCAATCAGGCTGATCTAATATATGGGTCATGATAAATGGATTCAGATTTAAGAAAGCATGGACGATAAATATCTTAGTACTCTCTAATAATTATATAGGAATCGCATCATCTTAATATTTCGAAGTTAATCAACTAAGTAATAATTGCAGAAACATATCTAAAGGCTTTTAGCATGGGGTACAGGCTAAAATTCACTATTTTCGATTCTGAAAATAAGTGTTTTATCGCCTACTCGCCATAAAGAGTAGGTTGAAACCGTTTTTATGACGAAAATTCATAAAACGATTATATCGTAATTAAATTGCTTTAAAATAGGAACAAATTAACATTAATTGTTTTCTATAATGCGACTAGTATCATTTTACTGTTAGTTAGAATTAATAACAATAACAGTTCCAATCTGTTTTTATAGTAACTGTTATAATATTTAACGAGATTATCATTCAAGGTTATAATGATGCATTATACATCATCTTATTCTATCCAAATAAGCAATTCCCGCTTTAACGGCAGGATTTTTAGTAATATGGTAACCTGTTCTAACTGCTAGAGCTTGAGAAGCACCATATCCCCCTACAATACTTACCGTAATATTTATCTTACTGTTTCCATCATGCTGGAAACAGTCCGGTAAATGCTGCAGAGGTTGCGAGTCCTTGTTCAATTTTAGTATTAGGTTTCAAACACATATCATCAAGATGATATATCCGTGAGCTATTTTTTATGACAGTTGGCTCGCATAATTGGCGGTAATCCTAATCGTGTTTAACTGATTAACATTTACTGCATCATTATTTCTTACACCATTAGTCAGACCACTTATCATTCTATTACTTTACATATCAGAGATGAAAATATGACCCCCCCCCCTTCTAACTTCTTACCAATATATATTACTCTATCAGAATCCTGAGTAATTTGCCATTCTACTAATAAAGCCTCTTTTTAATCGCTTTACGATTGAGTAACCACTATTTTCATGTACCTTCACCATTATGAATGTGTCATAAACATTATCACGATGCTTTTGTGTTTCTGTTAACGTTATATTGGCATTATTGCGATGTTGAGTTATTAACTTTAATGCACTATTGCATCATTACAAGTCTTGATTGTTCCTTTATATATATACTTGGCCCCATTTTGAAATTGTTCTATATTATTTTTGCTTATTTTAATTTTTTCTACTTCATCAATTCACTCATCAATGGTCCGTTTTACTTTTTTTTAATTGATAAAGATTAACTACATCAGAGTATCTTCAGTACCTGGTGCAACATGGGTGATTTAACTAAGAAAATTAGATAATCCACTTACAGATATTTTACTACCTAAAGAAACTTCTCTTATATTTTTTGAATTAACTCACTATTTTGTTCAGCCGAAATAGTCTCTAATATTTTTTTATCATATTGTTTATTTGGTAATAAAAATCCGTACCAAGTACTACTGAACTCCTTTCACAAGCAATAGCATTTCTACCTAGCGCTATTGAACCATCACCCCAGGAATTACTCGATAGGCCTATCGCGATGCAGTTATCACCATTTCTGTTTACATAATTGCCCGTACTATATGAATTAATAGTAGCATATTTTATGCTACTTTGATTGCGCAAGTTCAAGACCTTTTATAAAACAAGATTCTATTTTTAATGCAGACCATACATTTATTAATATTACCAATCATTGAGTAGGCTAATATTGTTTTTATTCATTTTTATCTCCATTTTATGGTTTTTAATTAAAATGTAATATACAGCTTATATATACATAATAAGCATTTAGTTTTTCATGAATTCAAAACAAAAATAAACGAATTTTTCGATTAATTCGATCGAATTTTTGATGTAAAAAGTTGTTTACCAACCTCATTGTATACCACATACTATATCATAGTATAAAGTACTAAAATTTTTAGCAGAAAGAAAAAAGTCTATATGATCTTTCAATATATCCGATTTTCAGATAAAAATTTATGTTAACTAACCTAAATTGACCGTTTTTTGTTGATGCATTATCAATTAGTAGTACCTTTCCTTCACTCGCGCATCGCATATCTAACCATAGAAATAATGAGATATCAAATTGCTAAGCCTTAATGCTATGAAATAATCAACAGCCTATCGTTTTTTAGTAACAATTGGAAGCTACTGATCTTTCCATTGATTATATATATGGTAAAACTTTCATTAGTTATGCAACTCTAATGCCACACCTGTTAAAATGATATGGATCTAATTATATTGTTAGACACACAATAAAAGATTTATTTCTAATTTTATATCAAAATTCAAACTATTTTATTCAGGTCAACAGTGTTTGTTTTTACCTTTACTGAAGATAAGGCCAGTTTTTTTATTTTCTAAACAGTCGTTGTCCGGATTTATCAGCAATGAAATATAATTAGCTTATAGTGCCATATATGATACTGTAATGAAGTCTTTTGTATCTATTTTGACTTTAATCCTCTCTTTGTGTCATTAATATTTTTTTTTATTTGCTTTACCTTCTATAAATTTCTATAACGCCTTAATGGATTTAAGTTTAATAATTTTTTACTGAGTAACTATAAGGTAAACAATACCATCATTACTACCATCTTCAGATATCTATCTTTTGCATAAAAATAGAGAATGTAAGTATTTTTAAAACTAGATGATGTGCTACATAATTATTATTGTTAGCCAGTAAGATTAATTATGTATATTGTGTTTCTAGTTAAAATGTGGTTTTTTTAGTAAACAGTAATTCAGTATCACTGTTAACCGTTTTTATCATGTAATAATATATATCCCACTGTTTTTATAGGCATTAACATATCAAGTGAGACTTAATAGATTATTGCTATTCTATTAAGTGTTAGATGCTTTTATAATATCGGTTTCTGATACAGTTTCGACTGTATTTCTGTGTTGTATATCATATTTAATTCATGATCTTTAAAAGAAAAGTAGATAGTTTGAAACTTTATAAGGTTTTTAACCATTTTGTGTTAGATAACTAAAATTTAGTACTCAGAAATAATTTGGAATTTAAATTAAAATAAATACGTTAAAATTATTTACAATGCTGGTAAAACAGGGCGGCTAAAATAAGAATTTAGAGAATCTATATCTGTATTTATGTTTGATAATTCAGTATCTAAAATAGATTTTATATAAATAAATTTATTATAGAGATATAATCCAAAAAATCTGTGTGATTTAATTGTGTTTTTGATAAAAACACATCAGTAATAATAATTACTAGATTTTATAATTTTATATAAGAGTAGTTGTTAGAATAGAAAAGAAATTTTTCTTTCATTAGATGAAAGTGAAATCATCTACTATTTATGACAAAAAACACTTCCGTAAACTTTTCATTCATTAGCAACCTAGATATAATGCTAACAGATTATCTGGAATGAATTCTGCGATACAGAATGCTAAAAAATATAGTATAATTTCACCAGTAAATCCAACATTAATTTTGTGATTAATGTCGTTTTATACTATCCCAATACTTCTAGATATATCATATCTCCAGTCCAAGTTAATTCCCTTTTCTTATTAAAGAATTGTATCTAACTAATCGGAATTTATAATCTTTGGGAGTAAAATTGATAAAGATATAAAAATCTTATTTTTAACTGTCTCTCTATTGCACTTGTTATATTGCTAGAAGCTCAAATTGTTTTGTTCAGCATCTATTTATATAGATCTTTGGAGCATAGTCCCATATCATGAGAAGATATATGGCTATTTAAGAGCTATAGTTGATAGCAAAATATCATAATAATTAGGGTAGATTATCAGGAAAACTCCAATACTTAAAAGTAGAGTTTTGCTTAAAATCAATAAAAAGTCTAGATATACTTTTGCTAGAGTTTCTATTTCTGGTGTATGTGCTTTCTTGGAGATTGATGGGGGTATACTGCTAATTAATTTTGTAGATGATTATAACAATAGAGAGATGATATGCCATAAAAACTCTATCCTACTATACAGGTATCCGAAAATCAAATATTACAGTGATCTCTTGCATGAACTGATCCGTAATAGCAGTAGGAAGCTGATACACTTCGCTATTGAAGCAGAAATCAAAATCATACTAAAAGTTCATGATGAACGCCGTCTTTATCGACAGGCATGTCAATGTCTTGTGCATAACGATTATTTGCTACAGCAAACCATGCAACTGCTATTGGCGATGTTGAGATTAAAGTGCTTAAGGTCAGAAATCGCAGCGAAAACGGAATATACTTCAATAACTCGTATGGCTACCTCCTTTATCTATCTGAAACGTGCAAAATCGGCGAAAAGTTACTACCTTGTCTGGATAGTTGTTAGGCACATCCACTGGTGAATTTTATGAAGCTCTTGATAGCTGCTTCTTGATAACTCTTAATGGCTGCTTCTTGATAAAAAGCACATGATCTCTACTCCTAGTAGTATTAGAAAACTGAAACACTAATGGCTTAAATAGTATTGGCAATGGCGCTAATCATGATTTAAACGATACGCGTTACGTTTGTTTCTGTTTCGATATCATATAAGGTCTGTCAGGAAAGTTAATATCGCTTTTACTTACTACTATATTTATCGACATCACTACATTTATGGGTTTCAAGGTCGGAGCTTAACAGTACTCCTAGGCTATGCTTACTAGGAGAGCCGATATCTTTAGTTTTTTTGAATAAAAATGGTAAAAATATTCCTGGAAATGTGGCACCAATGTCATTAGTTATATGAAACATCTAATGTGCTAGCTTCACTTCCCAAAAGCATGAAACCAAAAGTTAAGGGTGAGCTGCAGGAGATTTAACTAGCAGAGAGCTACGATGCCGCTAACAAAGCCTTTAATATTTTGTTAAAAAGGTTATTAACAAAGTATCTTGTAGCAATGAAAATGTTGGAAAATAAAGAAAAACTACTAGCATTCAATGCCTTCTCCCTCAGTGTCTTGGGAATCATAAGAACGACGAATCTGATTCAATCAATTTTTGTGACGTAAGCCTATGTATCTACCGCGCGAAGTACTATTGTTCAAAACAACCATTTCAAAATTATTTAATCTGTTTTCATCTACTTAAAAAAAGTCAGAACTGGCTACAGGGATTTAACTTAACTGATCCTAGTGATAAAAACGTCTAATTTAAGGATGGAGAATAGATTTACGAAGCATCAGAGCGTAGCGTTAGCCTGATCGTTATGTACTAGATTTTCTAATAATCCATTAATTTTGAAACAAACAATTTTTAGATGCATTAGTCGATTAATTTACGACTATACACCATTACAGGTATAGTCAAGTATATAGAATTTTTCCTCTAAAATTTGAATAAATAATCTTATTTTTTAGAATTTCCACTAAGATATAATGGAGATTTTTTTGAACTTTTAATATTTTTATATTTTTTAAATTCCTACATATGAATAAAAAATATCGCTACAGGTTCCCCTATGAGGCTTAAATTTGATTTACAGGTTTGCCTTAAGCAAACTCCACCTATTAGTATATAATGACTTATCGTCTCGAATATTTATTCCAATTATATATTTTGCACTGCTAGGAATTTTTCTAGCGTCGCCGTACGCGATTTTCGCATTTTCGATACCTTAAGTTAATATTTAAATCTAGAAATAATAACGTTATAGGCTTTACAGAAGCTTTAAAAATTAAAAAAGTTAGCTTCCTATAATTTACCGGGGGAATCTCCGTTTCAATATTTAGATAAAGCTAAGTATTTTTCCCTTCTTCGCACGCTTATCTGGTATTTTAGCAACACATGCCAGGCCATGCGCGATCTTGCTGTATACGATTGTATTGAATAGAAGATAATGAATAAAAGTATAATTTCCGATGAATTCATCAGCAAGTATGCACTGTTAATTATTATCTCTCATGCAGTTATATTCAGCGTTATAGGTTTGAACTTGAGCGTTTTCAAAAATCAGATAATCGTGATCAGAGATGATTAGTACTTATATATCAGGAGAAAATTGAAGACTAAATCAGATGTATTACTATATCACCTCTTTATGTGTGTCATAAAATTAAGTTGGTCTGTCATCATCAATTTCGGTAAAAGGGGGATCATAAAACGCTTTAGATTAAAAAGATAATGTATAAATCTAAGTTACTTAGTGTCTTACTGATTTTATCAAGTTTACGCTTTCTAGGAGATTTATTACGATACATCTGACTGAATTACTAAAAATTAACATATCACAGAGTATAAACAGTATTCAGATAATGAACATGCCAGTAGCAGAGTAACTGAGCTACTAACACCTAGTTAGCTATATCCTATCACAGGAAGGATGATTATAACGACAACACCGCTGTTTACCGAAACCCAGATTGTGCCGATGCCGTCGCATTTTTTGCCGGGAATAGACTGGGTTCTCCGTAAGGTTGCAAGTTAAAAGGTCAAAAAACGAAGAGCAATGGTGAAAGTAGGGCCTGAATTGCATGGTCAATTACTGGTGTCAAATAGCCAGAAAATTCGCAGTGGGTGATAAAGTGCTGATTTAATGATGTGGTCGCGACAAATCGCGCAATCATATAGGCACAAAACTTTCTTTAGTTTAACCGTAAACCGGAAGAGAGCTGGAAGATTTTTCCCTAGCAGAATGAAATATTCCCGGCTTCAATAGCCAGCCTTTTAATTTGGATGATTTGCTGACCGGGGAAGGCTTTTTAGCTAGCGTCTGTTTTCAAATAACCTCGTACAAGCGGCAATTATTAGTACTTCTCAGAAGCTGTACGCCATGACATTGCCCAGTTATCTCTGGCTTGGGAATATGGGTATCCTTATCCATCAGAAATCGTTACCCTATCAAGGTTGCGCGTGTTTGTATATGGTTGGCACAGCAGCCGGCGAAAACATCCCATGCTCTGCGCTCATCGTAGTATAACTTCAAGCGATTAACATCCTTTATTAGCGGTTGCGTAGATAAAGTGGCAAAAATTCCCTGCTCTTTATTAGTTCGTGTCTTAAAGAGGCGCAGTGTGTTTAGAGCAAAAAACATTAAGACTGGCGTAAAGCAAGCTAGTTGGATAAAACTGTGACAATTTATTTATCGGATTAAACAGGTTTACGAAGAACAACTTACGCCATATTTCAATTTATCCGGTCAGGAGTGATACCAGCAATTTTACCCAATCGGTAATCTTTACCACTTCGACGGATATCCGATTCTTTCCGAAGTAGATAGATAAATCTAAGCAATTAACTACTTTTTCGCAACAAATTCGCCTTCTGATTAACATATAGAAAAGAAGATAAGCATCAGATCAGTGCTAACGAAAAAGAAATGATTTATCCGTGAGTTATTTTAGTTTTCACTAAAAATTAGCATTCCTAACTCTGATGTTTAATAAACTAAACAATCTGAGTTTATACATACACATCATCATGATCAATCAGGAAAAATTAAGTTATCGGATGAAAAAATTAGATGCAGAATCAGTAAGTACACTTTGTTTATTACGGTATGGTTAAGTGAAGTAGCATATTGTGAAACGCTGTCACTATTTCTACCTTAGATACCAATAATGAAAGAATACATCCTGTAACGGTTAGAGCAGATACAAGTCGAAATTATCCTACTTGGAAATAAAGCGACTCCACACACATCTTCATCGAAAACTATAAGATAATGATATAAGATGCTTGAACAGCAATTTTGCCCTATACCAGAAGTTTAGTATAGGTTGAAGAAATTTACGGTAGCTACTCAAGCAACTAAAATAGTGCGGCTGACCCCTCCGATAGCCAGCGAACCGAACTGTGATAGGGCGCACGAAGTAGATCCTTCGGTAGGTGTTTTTATTAAAACGGAGAAAACCATGATAATCAACATATTTCTTTACAGTCCGATGTCGATATCGATCGCTTTGTGCGACTGATAAATCTCTATAACGAGATGATTCATGTTTTATCGCGAACAATTATCGTGATAATTCAAGGTGTAGGACTTTGTCAGCCTGATATAAGAAAGTCTTTTCTAGGCCTGGGTCCCCGCTCGTTAGAGCTAATCTGTTACTGGATAAAATTATCAACGTAGCGATACTTCTATCGAGCTATCGAGCGACACTCAGGTTAAGAGCGTTAACCAATAACAGTAATATTAATCCTATTTCTTCAAGGCTATTGTGCTATCGACATCTAGATGTATTTTGGTGTTTGGCGCGATGATGATGGTAGTTTGCTATGTTGAGATCCGAGTTACGACAGATTGCTTGTCTGGACTATAATCGACAAGAACGAAGGAGTAGCGCTTGAGCCGAATCCTACAATTAATTCTGTCAATCTGTGACGTTACCGAGAGTAATTTTACTCCAATTTTCATCAAAATGACCGCATTACTGAATAATTTCAAGGCTGCTTAGGATATTTATCTACATCATATGCATGCCTATCTTTCCGTGTTGACTTATATGTAATTATGCACGCATGATTAAGAATAACGGCGATTTAGTACTAGATTTTAATTATTAGGCTTTTCTTGATTAAATTCGCATACTGAAACCCCCTTTTATTCAGCTTAAGGGATGATAATTTTTTGGCCAACCAGGCTTCGGAAAGTTTACTACACTAGTAGTGCCTATATTGCCTCTATCTTGTATATTATACTTTATTAAAAAGGTTACTGATACAACTAACTGTCCATTGAAGATTCACAAAAGGCCGTATTTATGTGGAGATTTAGATACTAATTATCGCCGATAAGAAAACATCTGGGATATCAAATACGCGTAGCTATTATTGATGGCTTCTTATGCTTTGCGCTGTAATTTGAACGCTATTTCAAATATCGAAATATTCGATGAGGTATCTCCATTGATCATCATTAAAAGAATAATGACTGAGTATCTACTGATGACAAGAGTTCATGTCAATGATGGACTAAATTATTATTGATCGGTTGGGAATTAAAGAGATATCTGCAAAACGGTTAGCTGATCCTCAATTGTTAATTGAGCTAATAAGCCAATGACTAGTATAACCCTTATACACGGACTACAAAGTCTACTATCACCGAGTAGATTGAGGTAGACGATCACGATCTAATAAAGCATTATTTGCTAGCTTGAAAAGTACTTATTTGCTATTTTAGCGGCAGCGAATACTGTTATTACGGAATTGTCGAACACATTGTAGTGGTTGAATTGATTGCCTTAAGATGCACAATTTTTTGAATTGTATCAGACTAAAAGCAATGCGGAAGTGAAACTTACTGGCATCGAATACTGAATGAGATATACTCGTCGCAATTAGCACGTATTACACTATATCTGTCCTGAAGCAGTTGACCAACTGGTAGTGCATTTTATTTCCATGATTGATAAAGATAGTTATACAGTGTTGCCGTTAGAATATTAAAGCGCCCACTTAGGGGCGCTACGTTTAAGAGGGATCGTGTTCAAAAACACGGCCTGATTAATTCTGAACACTAATAGCAATCTTTTGCGGTTATTCCTGTTCAGGAATATCGTAGGTAAATTGCAGGGTTAATAGTCCTTTATCTAGATTCGCCTCCTAGATTTTTATCTGATGCTCAAGACTAAAACTTAAAGAAAACTCATTTTTTCTAATACCCTGATGCAACCCATTTGCTTCCATCTTTTTTTAACAATATTCGTTTTTTCAATCTTTGATTTACCGGTAAGTGTTAAATGGTTATTAAGAACCGAAATATCAAGTTTATCTTGCGTATATCCTGGTATGCTCACCGTCATTTCATAATGTTCTTTATCTTTTTGTAAAAGATTATAGGCTGGCGTATCAGCAGCGGATTTTCACCGGTCAAACGACTAAATAAATTATCTATCTGAGTAAAACGGTCAGCCAGCAGATAATTACTAAATACCGGAATAAGAGAGAAAGAACGATAGGCCATCGTATTCTCCTTTAATAGGTCGTTTTAACACTCAGGTTTATCTCCATAAATATGGGTCAGTTAATACGTTTTCAAGTGCGACAGGAATACAAGAGAGAAAATAATTTTACCATCACTAACCTAAATCGTTTTATCGTCAAACTTCGCATTAACGCGATACTAATATGGATTTACTAAAAACCTTTTTCACTAAAGATTGAAGTTTCTTGTACATGGATGCTGGCTTTTTTCTTGGATAACAACAAATTATTGCAACAAGCCTTTATCTATATATATGACATTATCACCGATTTTTAGCTGCAAATATTATCCTTATATCATGCTGTTAACGATTTCTTGTCATCATTGGATAGAAATAAATGGGGAACGCCTTTAAAAAATATTGCACGAATGGTGTCGTTTAGGAAGCCAGTATTGATTGACTCAGTCCCCCCATCTTTTTACGGAAATCTTTCGATTGTCTTTTCGATCGTGACAAGCCAAATTTTTGAAGAGCAAGAAAACGAGGGCATCCGCTCTATTAGTAAGTGCATTAAGCTATCCTTATTTTCTTTAGTTATTGCATAGTGATTATGCATATGATATATGAGAAATTTTATTCCTAACTTGTCAAAACTTGATGTCATATCATAAATGGAAGTGGATCTCTACTCAGCTAATTAATTTTGCTTTCTGAATTTATTGTTAATTTTGAATGCTTACTATTATATTGGCTTTAGCGCTGTTGTTTGAATTCATAGCATGATTTAATGAGTCATTGGATGAATCGAAAATTGCGACAATCTGTCCTTCCGTGATCAGTATATCTCGCCGTGAAAGAGTTATTTTATTGAATATCGCCGCAACAATACAGGTCAATATCTTTATCGAAACTGAAAATAATGGTTGAAAAGGTATTAATGAAAGCCTTCATTATATTTTGCAAGGCGAACATCTTAGGTTGACTTTAAAAGCAACGGTTATCACTTTCCTTTACGAAATTATGTTAATTAAATGACGCTCTTAACTGAAGATACAGGCGCAAAAAACAGTATTGAGCATTATGCTAGCTGTTTATTGGGTATCAGCATCAAATAGCTTAAGAAAAATAATCTAGTTAACCGCGCTTTGTTTTTATTGATGTTTGATTATGTGTTTCTGCTGTTATTATTCAGCTGCTATTTAAATATGATTGTCAATTAAATTACTGGGATCACAGTAATAAAAATAATTCAATCGCATTTTATCAAAACTATGAAAGAGAAAAATAAAAAAAGTCAACACTTCATCAGAAATTTTTAAATCTAAAAATGATAATGGACATACTAGGCCATCATAGTGGTTGTTATTTTACTTGCTGTTAGGACGTTTTCCGGTATGTTTATACTGCCCTTAACGATGAAATCGTTAACGTACAAGCATTACTGATATAATCACGCGACATGCTAAAGACACAGGGTAAAAATATCTATTTACCAATAGTGCAAAAATGACAGGCACATTGATGCAGTTTAGAGCATCTTCGGAAATATGACCATTAACGATAAGAAATCAAAAGGTCATAAAAATAGCCAATGGTTTTAGCTATCGGTGATGATTATTATTGTTTGAGAAAAGTATAAAGCTCAACTAATAATAAAGGAGGTTTTCCATTACTTATAAAATGTGCTACAGGAAGTCTATAGGAGAATTGCAACGAAATTGAACGATAGCACAATATTACATAAGGTCTTGATTTCCTGTGCAAATAATATTAGTGATATTACAACCGAAAAAGTCGGAACATCATAAGCCAGATAACTGCTCGGTATAGATCAAGGTTTTATTAATAGTATCTTTTTAAATTTAACAATTAATTTTCACATTCTTTTTAATTTTAAATCCTTTCGATGCAATGTAGCAAAGGGAGGGGTCTTTTTTTCTGCATTTAAGTAGCAAGTATTATATAGCGAAAATTATCATCTCTTAGCTTATTATAAGCTTAACCATCACGTCAAGCTTATGCGTTTTGATTTAATAAGGCAAGCAGCGTATACCCAGGTTGAACCAAACTGTTAAAAGCAATCATACAGCAAGAAAACTATCTATCAGAAAAACCATAAACATCAATTATAATAAACAGAGGTGTGGTATTGGGCTTGGATTATGTTTATGGGCTAATGTAGGTTAATTCGACGTATATTCAAAGCTTTTAAAATGACTGTTGACTGATAATTAGCAGGGTTCACTTAATCAGTTATCCTTCAACGTTAAAATTAGTACAGGGATATTGCCGAAATACTTGCGCGAGCTTAGTGGTAACTTAGCTTTCATTGGGTTATATAACGCTAGGCTCTATTTCAGGAATTAAAAAAAGCCTGCGCTATGACCAAGCAGATTTATGCTCACTACTGGCAGCTTATAAGTGATAAAAAAAATCATGAGAGCAAGTGAGTCTGATGTTGCTGTGGATGTGCGTATCATCGCACAAATTAGCGTGGTTATATTATAAAATATTTTTAAATTTTCATTACGAACGCCTGTTGTTTGAGATTGGTAGAGTGTTAAAGTAACGGTAATTATTTTATCATATTATCCATCCTGTTAATCATTTTTACGCCATAATAACTACAAGCGCCTATTTTTTGGTTTTCTTAGCTTTTTTATCTCTGCTTATCTATACTGGGGATGTCTCATATAGATGCTTACCACACTATTTTACGCTGGAATTTTCTGTGACGGGGAAGGGAGCCTATCTGGTATTTCTATCCCTGAAAAGCAGATCAACTATCCTGCTCATTGGGTGTTAAGTCCTTTAGTATCCTTTTTGATACTATGAATCTTCGTTTATTGTCGGAATAGCTATGCACAGTTTAGTTTTAGTAATAATGTCTAGTTAAAATGGTAGAGCTGAGTATGTGGTTTTTCTTTTCGGCTCTACTTTAATCATCAGTGGTGTCCGCTATTTCAGGAAGTTTTTTTAATGACAAAAATATTTCTACCTCTATAATGGTAAAAAATATCCACTACCGTTTAAATACCGTTTTCGCTGCTTTTAATGAGATGTCATGAAGATTAGATATATTGAGTAGATAGGAGGTTATTTTTAGGACAGATTAAATCTTAAAAACAATCGAGAAAAAAGCTAAAAATCCATCCTGGATTTACTTTATTAGAAGTATTGTGTGCTCTTGTAGTTCTAGGATTAGTGGATTTATAGAGAATAAAAGTACAATGAATATTTGAAATAAATAGGAGTTCATTCTTTTAGCAGGTTATGTCAGCCAATTTAATAAGCTACAAAGCGATATATTTATAACTATTATGATAATTATTAAACTAATCGCTCAAAAAAGGTATTATCACTGGCATGCTAATAATAGGCTATTTTTGTAATAGGTTGTTAATGAAAATTTTCTATTCTATAAGAAAGATTCTTACTATAAAAGTGCCATAAAAAAGGAAACAGTCATACAGATCAAAGAGACTCTTTCTTCACTCCATCCCATATTGTTACAATGAATATCTTATCCGCTTGGAACATATTCATTATAGTTAGCATAGTTAGCGATATCGTTGCAAAATTTCTGATTACAGAAAAATATCAAAAAAAGAGAGATGATGTCTCATGAAAAGTCTGCCTTACAGATATCTGTAAAATCAGATATTACCTCTAATCTCTTATATGAATTTATCCATAGATGGTACCAGACAGTTATAGGCACTGCTATTTTAAGATAAGCTTGAAGCCATGCTGCAACAACACATGCTTAACGCCAGAGCTATTTACGGATCTCATGCCATCATCCGTAACGATTATAATGTCATAACGAACATATAAACTGATATTGGCGATATGAGATTAAAATTCTTAAGGTTAAAATGGAATCTGCAGTTGGTAATGACGAATATCCTTCAGCAGATCTCATCCCCTCCTTTTGCTCCCTTATCTGAACGGTATAAAAGCAGTGAAGAGTTTCTCTTATGCCTGTATGCCTGAAAATCATTTCCACCCCCCCTTATTTTCACAAAGCTGTGAGCGTACTTCACGGTGAAAGCACCTTGTCTCTATGCTAGTACTATCAGCAGACTAAAATATGGAATCGTTTGAAGAGTATAGATAATGGTGCCTGTATGATTTAAGCGATATGCCTAACCTTTATTTCTTGGCTGAAGACATATATCATTCTATTAGGTAAGCTGATCGTCTTTATCTGTTGATAAAATCGGCGACACAGTGCGCATGGATATAAAGAGCTCGTTGTACTTAAAGATGTTTATTAAAAATCAGAAGAGAATTGGGAGCAAACTTATTAATGGTTTATGAGCACGTGGCTTACTGTATTTTTAGACTTGCTACGAAGACGGTGATCTTGGTTTTTTAATACAATGGTAAAAATATTCTTAGACATGTAGCACTAATGTCATTAGTTATACAAAATAGTTAATAGACTGACTTACTTCTCAAAGGCATGCAACTGAAAAGTTAAGGCTATGAGTTTTGTAGGAGAGATCTAGCTAGCAAGAGAGAACTGCGATGTTGCTAATAAAGCTTTTGATATTTTTGTTAGTAAGCTTTTCAACATAGCATTGCTGCAATGATAAAGAAGCTACAAAAAAATCGACAAGAACGGCTTGCATTCATTCTTTTCTGTCAGAACACTGGTCATCTAAGAACAACGAATCTAATTGAATTGGTTTTTATAAAAATGAACCTACGAAGCTGACGTACGAAGCACTGTAGTTCAAGAAAAACAACTATTTCAATAGTATTTAAGTTCCTCCTGTCTCCTCAAAAAAAGTTGGAATGGGTAAGGAAATTTATCTCTGCGCTGAACCCTGGTGGTAAAGAATGCCTAATTTAAGGATGCAGAATAGGTTCGCGAAATATCAGAGCGGAACATATAATTTGACCGCCATATACTAGATTTACTAATAACTCTTTCATTAACAATTAAGTTTTAAAAAACATTAAAAATAAGCAAAAGTATTAGAACATTCACGGTTAGGTCTCTTCAAATTAAAAGTTGAAATTCCTTATCTAACATAAGGGCTAGTGAGATACTCTTACATGTTACTTATCGGAAGATAGTATAGTTTTTTTGAATAATTCAGGTTTAACTTTAAAAGAATCTTTTATAGACTGCAATAGAGTTTCACTATTCAATAGTGATTGGTAATTTCTGATTATACAGCCAAATATATCAATGCACAATGATCTTAAACTCTTTATTAGAATTAAAATAATAGCTTTGCAACCCATTTTGTATACGTCTATTAAATCACTCGATCATACCATTTCGTTTTAAAATGTATCAGTAGGCTAACTCGGCGTTCTATAACTAAGCTCTATAAAGAAAACAGTTGAATTCCTATTTTCAATGACTGAATGTTTAATAGACCAAAAGGATTGGTCTGCATATTCTTTAATTATCTGTAAATACTTAATAGTATAGCTATGGACATCCTTGGTTAAGATCACGCAAAAAGCGTCGAGTATTGGGCACAGTCTTAGTCTTGTAAAGAGAGATAAAACTAATCAAGTAACATAATCTATATACACCTACGAAAAGATAACGTTATGAAATTTTATTTGGCATTTTCGAAAAATATCTCATATTCACGTGCAGATAAACAAACTCGTAGTTTTGAATACTTTGTTATCCAGATTCTGGGATTTCTGTCTTTCACGAAAATTTTATATTTCAGGTCTACGTAAATAGTGATTTGGCCAGATAGAGATCAAACAGGATTTGGAATTCGTGTAAGGACGAACTTCCAGCAAGATCCGGTGAGAGGGAAATGTTTTTGTAAGAAAATAATTACAGCTTCCTGAGGGACGCGACAGAATCATCAGCAACAATGAGGAATATAGCTGTACAACGAGAGTATATATAATGATTCTAAACTAAAATATAGTGATAAACCGACCGGCATCTTTTAATTTTAAACTTCGGTTCATTATAAGAACCGCTCATTCTATGATATTTTTCACATTCATTTCTTTGACATAACTTAGAAACCAATCAATTAATGCATCTAATTTATCAGGTTACTTATTCATGCTCTATCCGATTAATAGAGCATATGTTCTGGGATGTAACATACTATGATCAGAGCGGAACAGCTATGCTGCTTCTAGAATGTTTATTAGCTTAATACTGTTTTATATTCTGCAATATATTAATTTTAAAGGAATTCATCCAGATGGCTCGGAATAAATCTCCTAGAAATTGAAAACCGGTAAATCAGGAAGGTAACACACGACTTCACGTATTATATAGCGCCTGTTTATATGAAGTAATTTATAATCTTTGATTCCAAAATGAATGATAATAGAGTAAATGAATTTTTATGATACCCAAGAAAGAAGGCATATAGAAATGGGTCCGACTCAATTCATAATTTTTTCTCGACAGATAAGTATTATTCACCTCTAATCACGATTATTCTGGATTTTAAGCAATGATCTAGGTAAAAGCTGACGACACAGCAGATATAACTAGATTGATGACAATAATTATTAATATGATTACCTATAAATTCATCACTTATAGTAAACTATAGAAATAATCCCATTCCTTTCCATCTAGGAGAAAAAGAAAGATAACTGAGCCGATAAACCTGACAAATGCAAAGGAAGAGGATAATAATTTCTATTTTTCTGGTAAGAGACCTAGATGGTGATTTACCTAGATTCATATTCTCCTGCTCAACTAAACTGCTTTTATCATTAATGAGGGCTGAATAACTTTATTAAAACACGCTAAAATGTCAACTCGTAGACACGTCTATTTATTAAGCAAATGCTTGACTACAGCACTTGTAACATGGGTTTGCTCTCCAGCATTACTGCTGTTCCTTCTTCTTAATCTTCCATCGCAGTTTTTGCTAAAACTCTAAGTTAAAAGTATAAAATTCATGTGGATTCAAAGTTTACCGAGCAGTTGTTAGGTTTATATTTTACTTGACTTCAGCTTACAACATATTACTTTCACTATGCCCATCTATCTTCTTCGCCTTTTATAATAATAACTGCCTGTGCTACTCGTTACTCAATACACTATTTTCTCGCCGGAAACACCTTACGCTATACTGCAGTATGTACGGAAAAACGGTGTATAAAATTACTATTTTTGTCCCTTACAGCTTCATGATCAATAACTCAATCAATATTTACATGTTCATATCTCCATCACTCATGATGGAGTGGATATTAAACATCTTGGATAGTCTGAGGTATTCTTCAAAAAAAAGAAAAAGTGGTTAAAGAAATCCTAGCGAGGTGTTGTCATCCGGGTTTTGCGTCACAACCATGACCTAATAAATCTCAGTATCTTCTTAGTTTGAATCATATCTGCACCAGAAAGTAGTGCCAGAGTCATCTGAGCTGCAAATACGAACATTAGTACAGAAAATGCACTTCGCTAAAAAGATGAGGTAGCATAGCATGAATATCTCTCTATTGCTGCCTTAAATGCCCGGGTATCCGCGTCAAGACTGCAGCATTATTGAAGGGGAAGAGGTTATACATCATTATTAGGATAACCTAAATAAATAGGCACCGGTTTGTAAGCAGCCCATTGATGCAGAAAGAGATAATCTGACACTATATTAGCCATATTCTAATAAGGATGTTAAAATGGTATTTTACTATAGTTCTTCTCGAAACCTCAACGAGGCATATACTGAAGGTGTGCAAGGCACTGGTGGAGATGACAGGTCGTAAAAATCAAAGTTTGCCTTTTCAATAAAGGATTTCTGCGCACAGATTTATACAAATGCATTCTATATAGCAACAGGCTACTTTTACCGACGCTTAAGTTTCAAACCATGCAACGGAATTATTCTCAGAAAGAATGTATAAAATAGAAAACGAGCGTTATTAAACTAAATCTAGGGACAATTTTTCTAAATTAGTGAATTTTAGATTAAAGAATAATACACACTCCAGTTAAATTTAACTTCTTCCAGCAATAAGACCAAAAACTAATTTTATCAGCTTTTAGCAATAATGATTTGCTTTTAGTCTCTCTTAAAAAGAGATTTAATTTCTTAACTATCAAAATTAAGACTGAGTCTAATTCTCAACGTTTTTTACGTGATCTTAATTGAACATTGGGATCCACTTTCCTGGTTATTCATAATATACTTAGAAATAAAGAAATAATGTAAAAAATTTAGAGATCTCCTTTTAGTCTGAAAATGTTCAACCACTGGAGGAAACAGAAATTCGACTATTTGTGTACAGAGCTTAGTATAAAATACCGACTTAGCCTGCTGAAGCATTCTTAAATGAATGGCATTGCCAAGCGATTTAATCGATGTATGGAAGATGCACTATAAATCTATTATTTCAATTCTGATGAAGAGTTTTAGATTATTCTGCATCAATATATTTGATTGTACAATCAGGAATTATTCAATCAGTATTGAGTAATAAAGCTCCATTGCAATCTATAAAAGATTAGTTCAAAAATAAACATGAATTCTTAAAAAAAATCTTACTATCTTTTCAGTAGATAACAGTTTTCAATAAACCAGGTTTTATTAAATTATCTATATAAAGTATCAAAAAATGATAAAACACCCTTTTACAGCAAAAATGCACTTATTTGTACAAATTATGAGCAAATATTGAACGCTACCAACCAGGTTTTGCAATGCACAGATCATAATGAATTGCTTGGATGAATATCAAAAGAGGTTTATTGCTGTCATCTCAGAATAAGTACTTGGCATCAGGAATTTTCCTGAAAAAATGTAATGTAAAGTAGATGGCTAACTAACGAAGATGTGATTTCATGAAATATTGTTGCCTGTGAGTTAGAATTGTGCTCTAGCCTAAAAATTATAGGGTATCAGAATAAAGAATCATCGTATGTAATTTATTCATTGTCATTAATAAATTGATTTTAGTGTATTTATTTAAGTAAATCAGCATAAAACAAACAAAAATTATGTATTAATATAATTAAAAATGTATTAATAAAATAGACATAATCTAACACAACGAATAATCAATAGTATTCCAAAATGAGCGAAATTATTCTTCCGGAAGCAAAGAAACATAGCTATTGTCTGCTGACTACCCCTCTCTCCTTAGTAATAAAAAATTGATTCAGGCGATTGTAAGTGTACTGTTGTATTGTGGTATGATGAAAATGACTTATTCTCATTTCTGGTGCATCAAGTTTCTAAGATGGGAGAGGTAATTTCCTCCTAATTGATTTCATGGATAATGTTATGAATAGAGAGATAACATGCCATGAAAGTCTACCCTATATAACAAGTATCTATGAAACCAGATATTACCCTCTGATCCCTTGCATAAACTCATTCATAATAGTGTCAGGAAGTTGACAGACATTGATATTAAAGCTTAAGTTTAACTTGAAAAGCCAACAAGTTTTGCAAAAACATGCTGAAAATCCTACCTTGTCGATTGTCATCAACCTATCATCCGTAACGATTATGTTCTATAGTGAATCATACAAGAGGGTATTAAAATGTCTAATATCAGAGATGATCAGAGTGGGAACAGAATATTCTTGAGTCAGCTTCTTGATACCGTCTCATCTGAAGTGTACAAAAACGATGAAGAGTTTCTATCATGTCTGCAATTCCTCCTTCAGTAATTTTTACGAAGCTCTATGGAGAGCTTTCAGTAAAAAACACATAGTCCTCTCTGTTAGTAACATAAACAGATTCAAACAGCAATATGGTAGCTGAGTGATTTAAGCGATACCACTATATTTATTTCTTGCCTGAATGTATATATCAATTCAATCTATCAGGCAAGCTGATCGCCTTTATCTTCTTGCTTATTATCAGCAGGACTAGATCAAGGGTAAGGAGCTCGTTACGGTCGAAGATGATTATTGAGAGTTAGAAATAAACTGAGTGAACTTCTCAATGGACTGATAAATAGGAGCTTAACTATTTTTCTAGACTTGATAGGAGGTATGCAATGCTTACTTTTGGAATGTAATAGCAAAGTATTTCTAGTCGACAAATATCAAGGCTGTTAGGTATACAAAATAAAAAAACTGATATGTTGTTTTCACCTTCAAAAAGCATCCAACACCGAAAGTAAGGCTAAGAAGCTGTGTTCCCGGAGAGGGGACCTCTAACTAGCAGAAAGACATGATGCCGTTAATAAATTTCTTGATGTTTTCTTGACAAGGTTTTCAGCATATACTGCAGCGATGAGGATATTGGAGAAAGACCGAAAAGAGCTGCTGGCATTCTATGTCTCCCCCATCAGTGCACTAGGGCATCAATAAGAATGACGAATCAAATTGAATGGGGTTTTTAACAGTGAGCCTATAAAGCTGAAGCGTAGAGCATTATCATTTGAGGAATGTAATCCTTACGATACTATTCAACCTACTCCCGTCTACTAAGAAAGTTGGAACTAGCTAAGGGAGCTTAGCCTTTTATGACTTTGATGATAAACAACATCTAATTTAAAAATGGAGAGTAGATTTTGAATCATCCAGATCCGAGCGTAGCCTGACCGTCATATATCAGATTTACTATAACTCAACATTCTGTACCAAAGATGGACTGATGCAGTCGAGAGAGAGGTAATTCTTACTGTTAATGGCAAGAAATCTGCTTACATATCAATGGTTGTGTAACCATGAAGTGTGCGTTAATATTGACGGTTTGCGTATTTTTATTCATGTGGTTTAGAAACCGATAAATTTTAACGTTGGACTGATGAGTGAGGTAAATACTTTTAACATATTCTCAATAATATAGAAGAGTGTAGTACTGTGCTTCAGATCAGAAGGAATAAAACAGGAACAAAATTAAAAAATAGAGAATTTTAAATAGAAGTAATATCTTGTTCAAATCTGGAATAGATACTGAATACGGTGAAAAGCAAAAAAGACTCAACAATCCATGGAAAAGTAGCTTGATAGAATGCTACTAAAGATGGTGATTTATTGGCTTGCTAGAGAGATTTTTTGTGCCTCTAAGATATTTCTACGTTTGAGATAATGTGGGTATAAAAACCGATTCAACAGAAAAACACTTAAAGGATCCTGTTTCATTTAAACACCTATCATTGAAAAATGTGATATGTGATCGTAAACGAAAATTATTACGCCAAAAGTTGGAATCGATGACAGCGTCTTGTCCAAAAACGACAACCTTTTAATTAATCTAAAACTGGAAGCAGCATTAATTATCATCGATAATGTTACTTATCAAAAATCTTCCTGAAATCGTTAAAGATTACATTCTATTCTCCGACAAGTTTTCTGATGACAAGAAAACCATGATTCATGGAAAACGATTATCTCTACTCTAAAAAGATAGAGAAGTCTGGATTGCAAGAGTGGTAAACAGTGCAGTTGATACTTGTGGATTTCCAAATCGTAAAATAGTACACGGTTTTTGAACCTGAGAAAGAGATAAAGAGTTAGGTATGATTTTAAAAAAACCTATTAAATACCGATTTAGTTTGAGTCATTAAAATAAAAATATTTCTAAATAAATTAAATGACTAAAAATTCACCACAACATCGTATGATTCAATGCTTAGGTAGTTTTAATTGAAAAAGGGATGATTAAAAATTTATTTGATATCTAGCTTCCTAATGAGATTAAGGCACTGCGTGATTTTTATAGCCTAAAAGTAGAATTCATCTTATTTGTCGATAGCAAGATAAAAACTATCAAAGTGATATTCTCTATTCTGTGAATACCGAATAAGAGAAAAGTTATCTACTTATTGATAGAGAGTATCAATTAAACTATGATAAGCTTGATGACAGCGAATCTTATGCGTTATATAGCATTGCTTCTATACAGAATCATTTAGAATACGGGATATAAAATTACTGCTAATTTTTCTATCCTTTTTATTGTAGAGAACAAAGTCCTAATCCTTAGAGTACGGAACTGCCTTGATTATTTTAGTGATATGAATAACAGCTAAAAATATCTATATAAAATCGTTTAAGCTTATTGATGTGATTAGATTTAAAGACAGTAAGATTATACAGCGTAGGCGAAGGTGTTATTAACGTTAATACAGAAATACATTTTTAGATTGGATATGATCAAGTTACTCGATAGTATTACTAAACTGTTGGTGTGTAATGATTATACAGATAATTAGGTTATAACCATGTTTAACTATCCCATTTAGAATGGGAATGCAAAAAAAATCTAGGTATTTCATTATTGAGATAGCGAAGTAATCAGAAAAATATAAAGGGTATTCATAAATATTAATCAAGTATACGGTAAAGGTATCAAACAAAAAATATAACAAGAGAAAATTAAAGGCAAAAACAAGCTTCTATAAAAATAACGTGCCATCTTTCTGAGAAAGATCTTTAAAAGATATACTAAAACTATCAACTAGTCTCACTGTTACTAAAATGATTAACCTGTTTAAAATTAAAGATTAAAAGACGACAGAACGAAAAGTTAAGCTTAAATTTCCATAGGAAGGCTTCTATAGAAAGTGCATATCTTAAGTAAGCTTGTACCATAAAATATCTGGATGGTGAAGTGCTACGCAAAAAATAGATAAAAACACATCGTTCCAAAGTAGAAAACCAGCAGCCCAAGAAATTGGTTACTAAACCTAAACATAGTCATGAAGGTTGAAACACCTAAAACCTCAACACCGTCTAAAAAATCGATTTCTGTTAGATCAGGCATTTCATAAATTAGTATATTTTAAGCTTATATTTTTACTGATAGTAAGCTATGTCTAATAAAAATTAGCATCCAGCAGTGAATGTGCAAGAGATAAATGAAAATGGGGGGTTATCAATAAGCGAGAAGATGTTTAATAGCCTTTTAGGAAGTATTTAGCAGAATGTTGATTTGCATATTTTATCTAATTATGCGCACTTCGTTATAAGAAATCCGTCCCAAATAGACGAAAAAAATCACCAAAGCTGATATGGATGATTTCAACAACGGTTATCATGATAAAATAAATAAACGCTACTGTAAATCTAGTTTCTTAGGCCAGTCAATATCTGGGTGGTTGAGATATCGAGACAATTAAATTAGTACCCGATGTTTCTTCAAAACGGTGAGTTTTTACTTCTCCTTTTTAGTTCTCATCTCCAAATCAACAGTATTCTTAATGAACGTAATGATGATTCTTGCCTAATCTGTCTTTCATAACCTTATTGATTCTGCATCAATTTTTATTTCTTTTGACATAGCTGGTGAAATATTTATCAATGCAATTGGATAGTTTTTGCAGGTACCTCTGCGTTTTCCTGGTTAGTGTTGAGCAGAACTTTAAAATATTGCTTCATCCAATTCAATTAACTCATCAAGCAGTTGCGATCATCTTTCTATAGTTATTGAGTATTGGTACGGGTAAAAACTTACGGTGTTTTCACTGGATTTGTAATTCATTTTATAATTTACTTTCATTGGTTATGTTGCTTTAGCGTTTAAAGAAATACCTTTTAATAACTATTTAGGATCAGTAGCTAATTCTAAAATAGAATGAAGGCATTAGATCTTATGCTTTCGATAAAATTATTTTTTGTTTAGCAAGATCCCTAATCTTAGGTTAGCTTTACTTATGATAATATAAAATCTAGGCGTTTTTGTAACTCTATATATTTAACCTCATATAACCACTCATTATTTTACTATTTTTATAGTATTCAATTACCAATAGAATATTTTAAAATATAAAAAAGTTAGTATTTATATGGGCATAAACATTAAAATAGATTAAAGTTTAGAAATATAATAATTATTTTTAGAGTAAAAAATGCTTAGAATTAGGTTTAACATAAGTTGTACCTGCTGATTGGGTATGCAGGAATTATAAAAGAATTAATTAAGTCGATTTTAAATGAGCTAACCGTAAGTAAAGAAATACTCTTGAATTAGTTAATCTCCATTCATACACGCTTGAATGGCTAGTAAATATTACGAATATCGTTTTAATAACTAAAATTAATACTAACATACTGCACTACTCAGCAGTGTTCAATAAACTGGTATATTTAAAGAATATATTCAGTTGACGAATTGTTAAGGTAATTTTCTTTACGTCTTAGTAGACGATAAGATTAATTGATAGTGCTTTTGTTCTCCGCGTAGAGAATTGAATACAGTATGATCTCCTGAATTCAAGAAGAGATATTGCTATTCCAAATATTGAATTGGATCCCCCTCATTCTGGTGCGCTAGTCTTTGCAAAAATAGTAATAAAATGAAGTAACATTTAAAATATCGACATTCAGGAGTAGCAATAAACGACTTTGAGTTTTATCCCTAACCACGATTACCTAACACTTAGAGTATAGAAAAACATCTATCATGCTTAAAATCGTCTCAGTAATGGTTGAATACCGTATTTACCTCAGTAAACGCTATTACTTTAAATATATTTTCTATTCTTATTTTTCTACCATTTCTCTAATTAAAAATTAAGTATGGCACCTAAAATACAATAGAATTTTAAATAAAAAATAAAATAACAAATAAAACAATTAGTTAAGTAAAATTTCTCAAAATAATAGCTTTTGTGGTTACAAATATAAATTTGTTATTTATTAATAATAAAAAACAAACTAAACAATCCTCTCTCACCTTGCTATTTAATAATTTAAAAAGTCGGAACAATACAGATTTTTGTTTAGAACCTCTTTCTGCGCATAAAATTCGATTTATTGTAAAACATGATTCAATTGATAAGAGCATTAGCCCAATTTAGTAAAAAATGATCCTAAAATGATCACATTAAAAGGGAATATGCTTATTTCTAATATATGGTATTTCGGAAATTCCGAGATGTATCCTTCTGATTAATTTTGTAGATGATCTCAACAACAGAGAGAGATGATATACCATGAAAAATCTAGACTATAGGTATCCGCGAAACTAGATATTACCTCTGATCACTTGCGTGAATTTATTCGTAATAGTGCTAAGGTGCTGATAGGCACCGCTGTTGAGGCTTTTAACTAGCTCGAAGTCACGGTTGCAATAATATCCTGAATACCCTTTTATTAACGGGTGTACATATCGTCGTTTATAGCGGTTATTTTCTACCGTAAACTTATACAGACTGGTATTAGTGATATTGAGATTAAAACGTTAAGATAAGAGATTCTTAAGCAGCAACGAATATCCTTCTAAAAATCCCTTGTGTTACGCTTTATCTGAAGCGTGCAAAAAAATATTAAAAACTTTTTATCATAATCTACTGGCAAGGCATATTCACTAGTGATTTTAATGAAGTTTTTAGAAGAATGCGGACTTTTGATAAAAAATAATATGAGCTCTTTTTAATATCATAAGAAAACTGAAACAGGAATACCTTAAAGAGCATAGGAAGTAGTAGTTATATGATTTTAAATGATATGCGCTACGTTTATTTTCTACCGAAAGATATATAACCGTCCTATCAGGGCAAACTGATCATCATTTGCCTGCTACTCATTATCGGCAGCACTATCTATGAACATAAGAAGCTCATTGTAATTGAAAATAATTATTAAAAGTTAGAAGGAAATTGGCATAACTTTTTTAATGGGTTAGTGAGCGCCAAACTTAATCGTATCTACTAGAGCTTGGTACGATAGAGGGTGTGCTTAGTTTCGGAATCCAACAGCAAAGATGTTCCTAAATATGCAGTACACATGATCCACTTAAACTTTTCTACTGGAAAAGTTTAGGTGGATCATGCTTTCTTAATGAAGCAACGTCGCTATGTGCTAAGACATTATTTAATGTTAGATTATATCTTTTTGTGATATCTTTAGCTAAATTAATGATAACAGAATTTGCTGTTCATTAAAAGACTACTAGATCTTACGCCAAGCATATCTTCAGTAACCCTTTGTTGACTATTTTAATACCAAAGAGCTATCATTAACATCCAGTCTATCGTTCTAATTACTTGATCCTATATGTCATACTTTTTTTCTTATTTTTAGTAACTAGATTGAATCTGATAGATTTGATATTTTTTATTTTTAGTATTTTGAAATAAGATAATGAGCATTTACTTTAGCTTGAATTAAAATTTGCAATGAGCGAGTTTCATCATTATATTACTGTATAATGAAATATTAAAAATTTAATTCGATCATCTTGGCTTATCAATAAAAAGATTTATAGATATAATGATTATCTCTATTAACGAGAGAGGGTTTTAGATGAATAATTCCAGTATTATTAGCAGCAATAATATCATAAACAACTTTCCCATAATTATCTGCATATAAGTATTCAATACTCCCTTACAAAAGCATTACTTCTCATACACTTTAGCTATTTATTTAAATAATTTAAATCAAAAAATTTTTTACTATACGCTTAGTTTTTAGTGATAGTTTATTCATATATTTATTTTTTAATTTAAAATAATTAACTACTGTCTCAGTTTATTTACATAAATTATTATTTTTATAATTAAAATATATTAGAAATAAAAGTTATTAACAAATTTAGTATAGGGGGGCCGGTCAGGTTACACTCCGTGTTGATGCTTCATAAATCTATTTTCTATCCTTAAAATTGGACATTGTTTCCACTATTGGTCAGCAGGTTAAATCGCATTACTTGGTTGCAGTTTTATGAGGAAACAGAAACAACTTAAATATTATTGAAAGGATTATTTTCTAAACTATAGTGCTTTTCGTTTTAGGTTTATAACCTTACTATCGCAAAAGCCGATTCAATCGGATTCGTCGTTCTTATGACGTCCAGTGCACTAACGGAAAAGCATAGAATACTAGTCACTCTTCTCCCTCTTTCTCCAGTTTTCTCATCCTTGTAGATGCTTTACTGAAAACCTTGCAAACAAAACATGAAGGTAGTTAACTATGATCTGATCGACGCAGCTATACTACTTCAGCGAAGTCATGATATTAGTACCATTTTATACTCTACAATATATTAATATTTCAGGAATTCAGTCAGGATAACTTGCAATAAATTTCCTAGAGAGGAGAATCTGGATAAGATCAGAAAAACACACAATTCGCGTGTTATATCCCTTGTTTATTCAAACACTTTATGATCTTTCTCCTGAAATTGATAATGATAGATCAACTGAATTTTTTATGATATTCTTCTAGAAATATAAGCATTACCCGATTCTAGTCATAATTATTCTTGGTTTTAAGGAAAATAGTCTAGGCTAAAAATTAATGGCGCTGCATACATTTACATAAGGGGGAGACTAAAAGTATGCTTGTTGATAAATTCATTATTTATAGGAAGCTATGGATAATTCCCGTCTCATTCTCTCCTAGAACAAGCACAAAGATAACTTGACCGATAGACCTAACGAATACAGACAGGAGAAAATTCTATTTCTCTAGCAAGAATATTCAGAGAAAGTAATTTACCAGATGTACATTCTCCACAACCAACTAAACTCCTTTTTACTATTGATGACTGCGGAATAATTTTCTTGAAAAACACGGTAAAAATATTAATTTGCAGATCTATCTGTTAAGCGAATGTTTAACTGCAGTACTTCTGCTATGAGTTTATTTTCGACGCTACTGCTGTTTCCTCTTTTAAATGTGTTTCTATTGCCGTTTTTTGCTAAAGTTGTAAATCAAAAACATAAAGTTCATTCGGCTTCAAAGTTACCGAATAGTGTTAGGTTTATATTTTACTCGACTGAAACTCGCAACAGATTACTTTTAGTATGTAGTATGCCTATTTTTGGTCTTTGTTTTTAACAATAACTAGCCAGATCTCAACACTTTTATTTCGCGCCTCCACCAACGCTATCCTGTAGTAGATACAGAAATAGAATATCGAATTAGTATCTTTTCTGTTTCTTTCATATTTGTGATTGATAACTGAATCAATATCTCTATGTTCATCTCTCCGTTACTCATGGTAGTCTAGATATTAAACATGCTGGATGGGTTTAGAGCTATTCTTTAAAAAAATAGTAGGTGAATGGATCTAATGAAGTGCTGTCATACGGTTGATACGTCACAATTATAATCTGATAAATTCTACTGTCTTCCTGGTCTGGAGTATATCCGCACAAGTAAGTAATATCAGCGTATCCTGAAGGCAAAGTGCGAACGTGTTACTGTAAAGTACACTTCATTAAAAATACGAAATATGAGAGTGGCATACCATAAAATATCTCTAGCGCTACATCTTAAACTGCTCACCGATATTCGCATTAAAGCTACGGTATTACCGAAGAGAAGAGATTTTGTGCATCATTACACTATCACCATTTCTAATTAAACAGTACCGATAGCGGACCCCTGAAGCAGAAAGAGATTATTGGGTTCTATATTATCCATATTTTAGGAATACGTTTTAATATGCTGCGTTACTATGATTTATTGTCAAATTCTCAACGAAGCACTTTATTACCGAAGGTGTAAATGAGCTGGAGATAACGGCTCGCAAATAATTAGGGTTTTACCATTATAATGAAAGAATTCCTGCATACAATCCAATAAAAATACATTCTTTCTGACACAGAATACTTTTTATTGATGCTTAGTTTGGTAAACAGGCAACGGAATTATTATCAGAAAGAATACATAAAATGACAAAAACGAGGATTATTAAACTATTCTTAAGCTGATCATCGATAAAAGTTCATCCTTTATTCCGGATGGAGTTAAATAATACGAAACTTTTACCACCAAGCATTAAATTAATCAGCATCGCCTAATAAGGTTAGGTAATTAGAGAATTATTTGTTAAGGAATTCCATATTCAAAATGTGAACAGTTATATTAACCGATTTAAAAGATATGGGCTAAGTAGATTCCATTGTATAGAGTCGTTTTATTTACCAGATTATCTGGCCTGTAGAAAATTTTTTGAAATTATAATAATTAAAATATAGATATGCCTATAAATTAGTCTGCGAATAAACAATAACTTTTACCAACATAAATATTTTTTACCCCCCTTAATCTGTAGCTTCTGGAAATTGATAAATATCATTTTTTATTTTCCACATCGTTTAGTTACCAATACGAATTTTTTAACTTATAAATATCCCGTTTACCTTTTTCCCGTTTTTGCTCTTTTCCTTCCTGATCTGATGTCAGATTACGGTTATTAAAAATTACCATATCAGTTTCTGCATCATAACGAATACCGTAATTTGGTAAGTCATTCGCTTTAGCTAGTTGCTTAATATTATGCCTAAACATTTTTAACAATGCGGTACTCCCTGTTTTTAAACGCAGTTTTTCAAGGGCTATAGTAAATTCTCCCTGATTACCACAATGCTTACGGGCTATTTCATAAATTCTTCTATCTATTGCCTTTCTAATACGGAAGTAGTCTTGACTGATTTTTAATATTTTCTTTTTATGCAAGGCCTGATAGAGCCAGTCAGGTAACGTTACTTCAACCATACCAATATTAAGTTTACCTTTTTTTTCCTCTAAAATAACCCACTTATCAATTAAACCAAAATTCTCTGTTTTTCTAGAATCTTTAGAATAAACTACATTTGTTTCAATCCTTGTTCCAGCAAGACGAGATAGTGACTTTCTTAAATCTTCATATGCTCTACCACTCTTTGCTCTATTCGTTGTTACAAAAAAATCATATGGTGTAAAATAAACAGTACGACTAATTTTCTCATGATTATTAATAGACTCTTGTAATTTAGAAATAGCATAAATCCAAACATCCTTATCAAAAACGGTTGCTATTCCATATTCAGCATTAGGGGCTACAACTATTGTTGTGTTACCACTTTTATACCTGCGCGTGTCGATATCACCACCTTTTAAAGCAAAAAATGGATGCTCCATACTAGCCATTTCGTCTCTAAATCCTGAAAGCTCAACTTCATCAGCAATAAAAAAATCTATCTCGTGTTTTCGAGGGCGTAAAGTTTTCAAGTTATTTTCTCACTCTTTGTTTCTGCTATCTGTCATAGCCTTATCCTATCAGTTCTAGGGTTGTTATTAAAGCTAGGTAGGTGTGACAGCACCTATCCTTCCCTAGCTTGTTTTTCGACTTTTAAAAACCATAAAACGTGATAAAACATCGACTTTTAAAAACTAATTATCGATATTTAAAAACTATTGTCAAGTATAGGTTATGTTTTAAACAAATTTTTTAAAAAGTTGGGGATAATCTAAAAGTAGTCGACAGTTAAAACCAACATACACTGAAATTCATATTTATTTATATAAGATGCAGCTAAAAAATCTATTTAACTTATACATAACTAATTTTTAATCGAATTTTACTCTTGATTCTGTAGATAATTTACCCCATCTGCTAAATTTATTAGATGGGAAATTTTTTATTTTTATAAACCCTTACTGTTAACCTTAAGTATCAGTGTGTAAACGTATTTCAATCAGCATTAAGCAATCTTCTCTTTCTTCGTTTTAGCTGTTCATGGTTAAATTTGAATCGATCTTTAAGAGAAAAGTAAAATTCATCTATTTTTGCTAAAAGCTGATAAAATCTGTTTTAGATCTCTATCTATTAGTAGAGTAAGTAAAAATTTAATTGGAGTGCATGCGTATTTTTTAACCTAATGCAATAATTGTAGTGATATTAATCATAGGTTTAGCTTAATAACCCTTGTTTTTTAATTTTATGCATTTTTTGAGAATAATTCTGTTATCTGGTTATCAAACTAAACATTGAAAAAGTAACCTATCGCCTCATAAAAGTAAGTTATTAAAAAATCTGATGTATGACGATCAGGCTAACGCTTGCGCTCTGATTCTTCGTGAATCTGTTCTTCATCCTTAAATTAGATGTTGTTTAGAAGTATGATTGGCAGATCAAAAATTCCACTAATCGATTTCCAGTTTCATGAGCAGACGGAAGCAGCTTAAACACTATTGAAATAATTGTTTTGTTGAGCTACAGTACTTCGTGCTTGCGCGTTAGCCATAACCTCACTGTCACAAAAGCTGATTCAATCAGATTTTTATTTTTATTGACGCCCAGTGCACTGACGGAAAGACATAGAATTTCCAATGGTTCTTCTGCATTTTTCTCCAACATCCTCATCGATGGAGGATGATACTTTACTGATAACCCTACTAATAAAGGATTAAAGGTTTTGTTAGCGACGTCAAGTCTCTCTCTTACTAAAACTCCACTAGCAGACACTTAACCTTCGGTACTGCATGCTT
>JBQMRR010000025.1:0-64636 GCA_052174495.1 Arsenophonus sp. NC-TX2-MAG3 | reverse complement strand
ATTAATCATACAGGAATTTAATCTATAGACTCCCAGGAGTAACGGAGATAGGAACATGCACATGTTGATTGAGTTGTCAACTATAAATCTGTAAGGAACAGATAGCATTTTAATACCCTGTTTTGCGTTGAGAGAAAACCACCACTCAGGATAGTGCGAGTGGTGGCATGAAATAAAGTATTAATAGCGTTTAGTTATTATTAAAATAGACCAAATAAGATAAGGGATAATAAAAGTAATGTATTAATAGTTGTAGTCGGGTAAAATATAAACCTGCTGTATTAACTAGTCCCCAATAAATTTGGCGCAACATAAACTGCAGGTTTTATAAAATTCTACAGCTTTGGCAAAAAATAGCAGTAATAACCATTCAGGAGAGGCACAGGAGTAGTGCCGGGGATAACCCACATAGCAATAAATGCTCTACAGATAAGCATTTGTTCGACAACATAGACTGATCCATAAGTTAATATTTTCATTATGTTTCAGGAAAGTTATTCCAGTCGTCATCAATGGTGAAAGTTGTTTAATTATGGGAATATACATCTTAGTAAGCTATCTCTGAGTATCTTGCCAGAGAAATAGAAATTATCATTTTGTCCCGTATTCGTCAAATTTATCAGCCGAGTTATCTTTATGTTTGCTCTAGGAGGTAAAGGAGATAGGATTATCCCTACTTCTCTATAAAAGTAATAAATTCATCAGTAAACATACTTTCAGTTATCCTTCCCATCAATGTAATTATATTCAGTGTTATTTTCTAAGATGTCTTCTCAAAATCCTAGATAATAGTGACTAAATCAGAAAAATACTCTGTACGTGTCTAAAAAATTATGCACTGAATCTGAGGGATTGCATTGTATAGTCTTTTATGGTATTGTCATAAAAAAATTTAGTTAGTCTGTTATCTGAATTTTGGTAGAGAGATCATAAAGCGTTTCGGATTAATTAGGAAGTATAAATAATAAAGTGAAGTCGTATCTTTTTCTCTTCCTGATAATTTATCTAATTTTCGTTGTCTAGTAGATTTATTTCGATTTATCTAGATAAATTTCTAAAAATTAACATATTGCAGATATAAAATAAAACAATATTTAGTCATAATATCCCTGATATAGGGTAGCTGTGTCGCTCACACTATGTTGTATCACATTCAAAAATAGCTAATTCACTAGCTTCACTCTCCAAAGGTATGGAGTTAAAAGTTAAGAGAGCGAGACGCGGAGATTTTGCTATCAAATAGTCTCTATATTGCTGATATAGCTCTTGATATTTTATCAACAACGTTTTAAAGGATATTTTGCAGAAATGAAAAATAAAACTGGCTAAACTGGCTAAAGGAGAATTAGATCTACTTATCATTAGTTAATAAACAATGTGCAATTTAAGGATGGAGAATAGATTTACGAAGCATCAGAACGAAGCGAAGATCCTGATCGCTATGCATCAGTTTAACTAATAACTCTTGTGAAAATCACAAGAGGATATGCTCTAGCAGGTATAAACTATAATAAGAACTCTTCGCCATTTTGCACATTTGAGATAAGGCAGCAACGAGGCTGTTTAAGCCATATCCTATTTCCGCTCTGATTCTTGATCTTAGGCACTTTAAATCTCAACTTCCCAATACCCGTCATCTTATTTGGCTTGCTGAGCAAATAACCATTATACACAACGATATGGTGATGCCAGTTGATAATGCGGCGTTAAGCATATTGAGGAACATAGCTTTGAGCTTTTCCTTAACAGCGGTACTATAGCTACTTACTACCATTACGGATGAGTTTATGCAAGGAATTATAAATAATATCTAGTTTTTTACAGATACCTGTATAGTGAAATTTTAATTGGATATCATTCTCTCTTGTTAAGATTATTCACGAAATCAATCAGCAAGATGCGCACTCATCTCAGAAACTCTATATACCAAAAAAAGTTAGCGTAATTCATAATTAGTTAACAAAATTTAGTATGGCATCTAAGTTAAAAACTTATTTTGTTATTGGAATTAGTTTTTAAATTTTAGCTAGATAAGTATACTATGCTAAGATAAAGTGTTTTTACTGAATAAAGTTAAACATTATTTAATTATTAATAATTAATTTTTAGCTAAGGTTAATATTTGATTGAGGGACTCAATTGTGGTTGGTATTTTACTGGATCTTCCTAATTATATTAAATTTTTTTTAGGTCTTTTTGCATTAGTAAATCCAATAGGAATTTTACCTGTATTTATTAGTATGACTAATTATCAATCTGTAGCAGAGAGAAATCGTACTAATTTAGTAGCTAATTTTTCTGTAGCAATTATTTTATGTATTTCGTTATTAATAGGTGAAGTTTTTTTAAAATTATTTGGTATTTCTATTGATTCTTTTCGTATTGCCGGTGGAATAGTTATTGCGGCTATTGCTATGTCTATGATTACTGGTCAAATAGGTGAAGATAAACAAAATAAACAAAAAAAAATAGAAACTGCCATTTGTGATAGTATTGGAGTTGTTCCTTTAGCATTACCATTAATGGCTGGGCCTGGCGCAATCAGTTCATGTATTGTCTGGTCTTCTCGTTGGTTGGGATGGCAAAATTTAGTTGGTCTATCATTAACTTGTATCTTTTTTACTTTATCTTGTTGGTTACTTTTTCGATCAGCAACAATTCTAATTAAGTATTTAGGCCATACGGGTATTAATGTTATTACTCGTATTATGGGATTATTGTTAATGTCAATTGGGATTGAGTTTATTATTACAGGAACTAAATCTATTTTTCCCGGATTACTTTAAGTTAAAAAATAATAAATCATTAATATTTATAATTTATTCATAAAATTTTTAATATCTAAATTAGCATTAAAACCTATATAAATGATTTTATTCATCTAAAAATTATAAGTTTAATGAATTATGAATTTAGTTTAAAAACTCATTTCTGTAGTTAGAAACCATGTCTTGCTAAGATAGTTATATTAATTTATGGTATATGAAGTTTCGGAAACGATGCTGCGTTATCTTTCTGATTAATTTCATGATAGATATTAGTTGTATAGTATAAATATGATACGAGCGTATACTTTGCTTATCCAGCGATGAGTTTTTATCAATGATATTTTAGTTGGGGAATTCAAATGTCAGCATATTAGGATTGATGGTTAGAAGAGATGAAAAGATCAAACATTTTGTTGCTAAAGATTTTTAAAATTAAAATCTGATATATAATCACATCCATAAATAATACTTCACTGCTATCTGGTAGTGAAGTCAAATTTGTATTGATTATCAGAATGAAGTAGGTATTTGATTCATAGCCACCTTTTAGCTGAGCAAATGGTCTCTGTACGAATTATTCATCAATCAGCTTTAGCTATTGCTTATCATTAATAAATAAGCAAGAATTAAAAATTGCGTCCTTACTTTATTCATTATTAGCTTTATAAATTGAAGCAACCAAAAACTTCTTTGAGTATCAAAGAAGTTTTTGCTATATGTTTAGTAATTATATAAAAATATAAAGTCATTATTTTATTCTTGGTTTAGATTATCGTTTCTTATCACAAGAACATTTTGCTATTTATTATGAGATATTAAAAGCTATTTCTGTTCATCAGCTTGGCTTTACAAAATTTCTGTCAACTAAGTTATCATATAAGAAAAATCTCTGTTTGGATGATAAAAATATTAATGTATAATTATTCAATTATTCCTACAGCTAGAGGAATAATGACACAGATCAACAAAAATGAAAACAATTTTTATCTATTGATTGCTTATCAATATATTATCTTGTTTATCGCAAATATAAAATTTTATAAATAAATTACTGAACTGCAGATCACAGGAAAGAAATTTATTGCCAAAGCGCTAGCCTTTAGGTCCAATTTAGTCGGCGAGTGATTTTTTATACTAAGGAACATTATAGATATAATAATAGGTTTTCTCTACCAGAGAAAAAATTAAAAAATGAACTATTTTGCGAGAACAGTGAAGTAAAAATAGACCCAGCTATAAAATATTTACTAATGCTATTTTTTCTTGTTATTACCAGAATTGCCCGTTTTGTGCAAGATAAAGCACTGAAAAGGTATTGATAGAAACGGATGGTTTAGTAGCAAAACCAACGCGAAAAGGTATTATTAAATTGCTAATTAACCGAAAGTTTTAATTAAAAAAACCGTTATATTATAACCTTATTATTCCAGAAGAAATTCCTTTTAAAAGTTTTATCACTGAATAGAATATTGTCTACCAAGACTGCTCACTGCGAGTCTAAATTAATGCAAATCAGTTAAAACAGTTTTTTTATAAAAACTTATATCATCAGTGACTAATGACACTGAAATATTAATTTAATAAACCAGACAGAAAACTGCTTAAACTATACTCTGTACCCCATAACATTGGGTCATCGAAGATAAATAGAGAAAAATTAACCGAAAAAATAAAATCAAATGATAGAAAATAGTTCTATTATTCGATTTTATTTTAACTTAATTTAAATTTTGCCCAAATAGGGGCATGATCTGAAGATTTTTCCATACCTCTGATGGAATAATCAATGCCTGTTTCACAAGAGCATGCAAACAATGAACTTGATGCTAAGATCAAGTCAATTCGCAAACCTCGGTTATCGACAAACCCATTGGATCGATAATCAAACCACGAAAATTGATCAGTAATTTCTGGATTTTGTTGACGATAAATATCTATTAATCCCCAGGATTTTAATTTATCCATCCATTTGCGTTCTTCAGGTAAGAACGAGCATCTTCCCCTACTTAGCCAACGCTTTCTATTTATTTCACCAATCCCAATATCATGATCTGTTGGACTAACATTCATATCCCCCATGAGAATAATATGAGATTGAGGTGAAAAATTATTTTGTAAATAAAGTTGTAAGTCTTGATAAAATTTTTCTTTTGCTGCAAATTTTGTTGGATGATCACGGCATTCACCTTGTGGAAAATAACCGTTTATTACGGTAATAATTCTTTTTTCTATTTCAATATCTGCTGTAATAATACGGCACTGGGCATCAATATCGTCGAAAGGGAATCCTTTCTGGATACTGATTGGTTTTTGTTTGCAAAATAGTGCGACACCATAATGTGCTTTTTGTCCATGATGATAAATATGATAGCCTAGCTGATTAAGCTGCTCTAAAGGAAATTTACAATCATCAACTTTGGTCTCTTGTAAGCCAATGACATCAGGTTGATGTTTTTTAATGATAGCTTCAAGCTGGTGGAAGCGTGCCCTTAGGCTATTAATATTAAATGAAACAAATTTCATTCTAATCTATTACTTAATTAAAATAATTTGATTAAAGTATTTATCAGATATTGCATATAAATGTAACCCATTAGATGAAATATTTTCTTTTATCTATTAATTAAATATTTTATATATAAATTATTTATCTTGATTAGCAATCCCAAAATTTTAAAAAAGATATAACTTTAAAAATTAATTAAGGAATTTAACCAGGGATTGTAATTATTTTTCTTTAGATTATTAATCTAAGTACTTTTATCTTAAAAAGCTGCAAAGAATATCTTTTATATTTATTTGTCAACTATATTTTATCAAAAAGATATTTAAATTATATCTATATTGATATTTAAAATTGAAATGTAATAATTATTATCTTTCTTAAAAGATAAAAGTTTTATAATCCTTATCAAACAAAATACATTGTATAAATTAGCAAGAATGTTGCATCGCACGAGGGAGCCGAATCCCTATACCTTACTAAAATTAATTAAAGATTTTTAGGCCATATTAAGTATAGTGATATTTAAAAGGAAAAATTCAGCCTGACCTTATCTTAAAAAGGAAGGGTAATAGCTTTTAATAATTTAAAAATTTCTTTTTCAGAAAAAGAAATTACTAAAAGATATATTGGTAATGAGTTTGTTATGCTCATTTCTAGTGTATGTGATTTCGGAAATTCTGACGTATCTTCTTGATTCATTTTATGAATAATATTAACAATAGAGAGATAATATGCCATGTAAAATTTACCTTTACAAATATTCCAAAATTAGATATTACTTATGTCTTTTGTATGAACTTATTTGTAATTCTATCTGACAATTCATAACTTTTTCGTTAAGACGAAGCTCGAAGTTATGTTGCAACAACATAATCAAAGCTGCTTTTTGACAAACTTCACATTTCATCATCCGTACAGTTATATGTCATCCTAAATCATGCAACTGGTATTGGTGATATTGAAATTAAAGTACTTAATAAGGTCAAGAATCGCAGCATTAACGGAATATTCTTCAAGAACTCGTACTACTCCGTCTTATCTAAAATGTGCAAAAAACGCAGAAGAGTTACTACCATACCTGTATTGACAAAAGCATATCTATCGATGATTTTAACCAAAGGCTTTTAGAAAAATCGATTCTAGATAAAAAAGCACATCCTCTTCTGCAGTGAAGAGGATCATCAGAATAAAACAGAGAACACTTTGAAGAGCATAGGTAATGGGACCTATGTGATTTAAGCGATGATCCGCGCTAGATTTATTTCTTTGCGGATGTCATATGCCGTTCTGTTAGGCAATCTGATTATTTTACTTGCTGCTTATTATTAGCGTTACTGCGCATGGAGATAAGGAGCTCGTTATGTTCGAAAATAATTATCGATAGTCAAAAGTGACTGGGCTTAACTTCTAATTCACTTCAATCGCGTGACTTAACCGCATCTCTAAGCTTGCTACCCAAGACGAGGTGCCCTTAAATTTTAAAATACAATGTTAAAACTTTTCAGATATGTGTAATACTAACGCCATTAGCTATATAAAATAGCTAATGCACTAATTTTCCTTCTCAAAAGGATATAACCGAAAGTTAAAGGTGAGCTGCAAAAAGTCTGCCTACCAGAGAATCGCAATTCCGCTAATAAAATCTTTAATGTTTGTTGGTAAGTTTTCAGTATGTCCTAAAGCGATGAAGAAGGTGGAGAAAGATTGAGAAAAGCTGCTGACATTCTATAGCTTCCTGTGTCAGCACACTGAGAATCATAAAAACAATAAATTTGAATTGAATTAACTTTTATGACAGTGTGAGACTAAGAAGGTGATGCAGGAAGCGCTGTGTCTTAAAGCAACCTTTTTAATGGTATTTAAACTGCCACAGTCTGATCAAAAAAAGCTGAAATTATATAGTGGAGAACCTAACCTATTGACTTTAGTACTAAGCAATATCTAATTTAAGGATGCAGAACAGATTTCTGAAGCATAAGTACGCGAAGACATAAACCGGATTTTATCCTATAAACGCAGATTTGTTAATAACTTGTATTCTTTAATTTTATTATTAGCTCGCTGTTCCATAAGCTATTAATAATCGTCACCCGACGCAATTCACTAGATAATTATTTAGCAGCTAGAATGGAAGCATCTGATCATGCTATATTACGGCCATTGCATTTTTTTGTGATCAAAAATTAAGAGCTCTATAATTTAGATAGTTATTGAAAAACTGCAATTAACGGCTAATTTTAGAAAATTTGTTAAAAAATAAAAAAGCATATTTATAAACTCCCCCCTTTTATTACTGCTATTTCTGATAAAATTATCGTCAATATAAAAATTCTTATCTGAAAATAAATTATTAATTATTAGTGATGGTTATTACTTAAGTTTTTAGTAAATTTAATGTACAAGACGGGGGTCCAAGAGGTTAGCGTTCCACGCTAATGCTTTATGAATCTATTCACCATCCCTAAAATTAGATATTACTTAGTACTAAAGTCAATAGGTTAGGTTCCCCCACTATATGATTTTAGCTTTTTTTTGATCAAACTATAGCAGCTTCAATACCATTGAAAGGATTATTTTTCTCTAACTACAGCTCTTCTCACATTGGCTTCATAGCCTTACACTATCATAAAGCTGATTTAATAGAGCTTATTTTTTATTTAACGGTCTATACACACTACGCTGATGGGGGGGGTCATAAGATGCAGCAATTTTTCTTAATCTTTCTTCAACTTCTTATCGCTACAGGATACGCTAAAACCTTGCTAACAAAATATCAAGGAATTTATTACCGGCATCGTGATTTTCTGCTAGCCAGACATCTTACAGCTCAGTTTTAATTTTACTTGTATGTTTTGGGGGGAGTGAAGGCAGCATATTAGCTGTTTTATATACTCAAGAGCATTATTGCTACGCGCTCAGGAGAATATTTTTGCCATTGCATTCCAAAACCACAAGGGTATAGTTTCCTTCCATAAGGAAACTTGGAGATACGGTTAAGCTACGCGCTCATAGCTATTCAGAAATTCGACCCAATTCTCTTCTGACTTTCAATAACCATATTCGAGCGTAATAAATTTCTTACCATCCATACAAGTACCGCCTTTGCCAATGCTCTTTCAAGGGATTCCTCTTTTAGTTGCTGATGATAGTCTAGAGTAAGTATGTGTTTTTCAACGAGAAAAACCCAAGAGCCATTTTGTGAAAGTCGCCTGTAGATATTTTTCATGCCTTGTAAATATAAGAATAGTAGCAATTCTTTGCCACTTTTGTACGTTTCAGATAAGGCACTAACTAGCTGTTGAAACATATTCTGTTGCCGCTGCAATCCCTTTTAATATTAAGCAGTTTAATTTTAATATCGCAAATAGCAATCTATATGATTCACTGTGATATATAACCGTTACGGATGACGGGAATCCCGCCTACTATCAAAAGCGGTGCTCATCCTGCTCTTTCTAGGATATGGATTCAATTTTAGTCTCAACAGCAGTGCTATCTCTTCCTATCACGCTATTAGGATACGTTCATGCAAAGATCAGAGATAATATCTAATTTTTCGGATACCTATGATAGTTTTTTGAAATATATCATCTCTCTGTTGTTGAAATTATCTCCGAAATTAATTAGGCAAGAGATATGCCAGCACCTATAAAAATTTAATCACTAAAATAAGGATAACTCAAAATTTATAGATTTCTCTTTGTTAAAATTAACTTTTATTGCAATTAATTTAATAGATATAAATTCTGAAAAAAAATCGCACTTTATAAGTATTTTCTCAAAAATAGAATTTTTTCATCAGTATAAGTATAGTAAAGTAATATTTTAATCAGCTTTAATAGCAATAAAATAATATTTTTAATTATTCTATGAATTATGGATGGAGCTGACAATTATTTATGTCCTTTTAACATAAAAATATTAATCATATTATTGGAGATTAGATGAAAAACTCATGGAGTTTAATTGCAAATTTTTTTAAATTTATTTGGCGATTGCTTAATTTTATTAGACGATTTCTCAGTAGTTTTATCTGTCTTTTTTTGATCTTTATCGCAGCAAGTAGTTATTTTACCTATGAAAATGAAAAAAAAATAACTAGCCAATATCATGGTGCGCTACTTATTGATTTACAAGGTGTTATTGTTGATCAAGTCTCTATTCCTAATCCTTTTAATAAAATTAAAATAAACCGTGAACTATTAGGCTCATCAAGCAATTTTATAAAAGAAAATTCTTTATTTGAAATTGTAAATATTATTCGCCTAGCAACTTATGACGACAAAATCACTGGTATTGTTTTACAATTAGATAATCTGATTAGTTCCGATCAGCCATCCTTACAATATATTGGTAAGGCATTAACAGAATTTAATCAGGCTGGAAAACCTATTTATGCAATAGGTAATAGCTATAATCAATCACAATATTATTTAGCAAGTTTTGCTAATTATATCTATATGTCACAAGAAGGTAATATCGGAATTTATGGTTTTTCAACTAATAAACTCTATTATAAGACGTTATTAAATAACTTAAAAGTCAATAGCCATATTTTCCGTATCGGCAGCTATAAATCAGCGGTAGAGCCCTTTATTAGTGATGATATGTCACCTGAAGCGCGTGAAGCTGATAAAGTCTGGATCAATTCACTATGGCAACATTACTTATCAACTATTGCGAAAAACCGCCAAACGACGCCAGAAAATATTTTTCCAGGAGCTGATAAATTAATTGAAAAAATGAAAAGCGTTAATGGTGATAGTGCGCAATATGCGATTAAACAAAAACTTATTGATCATATTTTTACTGGTGCAGTTATAGAAAAAGAATTAAGCAAAAAATTTGGTTGGAACGATAAAGATCAGCATTTTAATTATATAAGTATTTATGATTATCCAAATGAACAATTACAGAAAAGTCAACTGATGCAAAAAAAGCAATCTGATGATCAACCTGACAATATTGCTGTGATAATTGCTCAAGGTGCTATTATTGATGGCTTACAAAAGCCTGGCATGATAGGCAGCGAAACAATTATAGCGCAAATACGTAAAGTACGACTTGATCCTGATATCAAAGCTATTATTTTACGTGTTAATAGTCCTGGTGGCAGTGTTACTGCTTCAGAAGCGATACGTAATGAATTAATTGCTGCCCGCGACGCTAATAAACCCATTGTAGTCTCGATGGGAGCAATGGCAGCATCAGGTGGTTATTGGATTTCAACACCGGCCAATTATATTTTTGCCAGTCCAACAACTCTGACCGGTTCAATTGGTATCTTTGGTGTAATAAATACTTTCGAAAAAAGCTTAGCTACAATTGGCGTTCATACTGATGGTGTCTCCACTACTCCATTAGCGGATATCTCAGAGACAAAAGGGATTAATAAACAATTTTCTGATTTGATGCAAATTACTGTTGAAAATGGCTATCATACTTTCCTAAAATATGTGGCTCAGGCGCGTCATAAAACACCAGAAGAGATAGATAAAATTGCTCAAGGTCGAGTATGGGTAGGTTTAGACGCACTACAAAATGGCTTGGTTGATAAACTAGGTGATTTTGATGACGCAGTAAACAAAGCTGCTGAATTAGCTAAAATTACTATACCTTCACTTAACTGGGTGAAGCCTGAACGTTCCTTTATTGATCAATTAATACTTGAATTAACTTCAAGCGCTGAAGTAATGATACCCAATACATTACAATTATTAATGCCAAAAAAAATAGCTAATGAATTTCAACAACAAATAAAATTTTGTCAGCATATGAATGATCCACAAAATCGCTATGCATTTTGCTTAAATTGTGGTGATGTGTATTAATAAAACTATGTTGACAAAGGTTATTTCCTTGCTCGCAAAGAAATTTGTAATTATATCTATATTCAATTGTTGTAGTTTTATGCAATCTTCTCCAGGCTAGAAATTCGGTAAATAAACGACTTTGCACCATGAAATTTACTCAGCCATCCTTTTAATGAGTTGATAAAACTTTTTATATTTTAAATGTAAAATTCCTTATCAACAACTCTATTAGTTATCTCGCCTTATTAGGGGATAGTTGATTAATTTCATGCTAGTTAGCAAAGCCTTCATACCATTTAACTCTATCCAAATAAAGAATTAACTTTTATCGATGATTATTTCAAAAAAAACGGCTAATATATTCTGTATTAAACTTTTCAGAAATCTGATCGCTCACATGACTATTTCGATCTAAGAGCGTGATTAAGATGGCGATTTATTTTTTATTTTTATCTTCTCCTATCCTGGGGGTTTACCTTTTTTATCTAGAAAATAACGTTTTTTAAAGAATTCATGGAAAAATATCTTTTGACGTTAACAATAGCATTTAATGCATTTATATTGGCGGCTGTTTGCACTGAAGAAAAAAAGTAATTACGCCAATCTAAACAGCTGTTTTTAAAACAATATCTGTTTGTTTTATTGATTCTTCGTAAAGTTAAATTATTCAAGATACATCATAGATAATTAAACCATTTATTCTTGTAATATAGTTTCACTAGAGAACTTCTAAACAAATTATTAAATGGTTTTCTACAATCAGGAATTTTACAATAATATGGTGTAACCGTAATGAACGGAGGTTCTCAGCAGAAATCGTATCAGTGTGATAATATATGAACAGGATAAAATAGAATCAGTTGCTTCAATGTATAAATCGATATAATCTGATAGATTATCACTGCGAATCATCTAATGAATTAGATATAGTTTTATGTTGCGAGAGAGTGAGGAAGGAGTCTCTTTGATCTGTATGACTGCTTACTTTCATGTCAAGCTCTGTTAGGAAAAATCCTTCTTAATAGAAGGTAATGGTGTTTGTACTAATAACCTTTTTCAAATATCCTTGTTATTACTATTTATTCTGTGTCACTGAGTTATTAGTAAATCTGGTGTATAGTACTAAGATTACACTCTGATGCTTTGTGAATCTGTTTTTCATCCTTAAAATTAAATATTTATCATCAGGGTTGCGGGTAAGGATCAACCCCCCCATATTTAGCCGATTATAGCTTTTTTTTGGCAGATGTCAGGAGCAGTTTTAATACTATTAAAAGGTTTTATTTTTAAATACACCTTTCATCTATTGGATTCGAAAACCTCAGCGTCATAAAACTCGATTTAATTAGATCCGTCGTTTTTATTGATGCCAAGCGCGCTGACGAGAAGTCGTAAGATGCCAGCAGCTATTTTTGCTCTTTCTTCACTTTCTTAATCGTTATAGAATACGTTAAAACCCTTGCAATAAAACATTAAGGAACTTTATTAGTGGAATCTAGGCTCTCTGGTATTCAGAGTTCTAGGAACTCTCACACTTAACTTTTAGTTATATGCCTTTTGAGAAAGGAGATAGCATATCAGTTATTTTATGTATCTAACAACATTGGTGCTGCATATCCAAGAATATCTTATCATTGCATTTCAAAAATTAAGGATACTATCTCTCGTAGGAAATCCTGGAAAATAAGATTAACTCCTCCGCGATTGCAGTAAATCATTAGAAGTTAGATTCAATTTGTTCTGATTCTCGATAGTCATCTTTGACCACAACGAGCTCCTTTTATTTATAGTCAATAAAACCAATATAATTGCAGAAAAAGAGAATAAGATTGCCATAACAGGACGGGAGGTATATGTCATTGGTTAAGAACTAAACGTAAGTGTATCACTTAAATTAGGCAAGCATCATTACCGATCCTGAAGGTCATCGGTATTTCAATCTGCTAATGGTATTTAGCAGGAAGCCATATATTTTTCATCTAAAAACTCTACAGGGCTTTATGAAATTTCCTGTGATGATAACTCCGCACATACACTAACTATAGTTATGCCTTTTCGCCGCCTTACAGGATTGAGATAAGGCGGTAATAATGAGTTGTAAGTATATTTGTTACTGCTACGATTCCTAATCTTCGGCATTTTATAGTCTCGACATTGCTAATACCAGCCTCTAATAATTCGTTATAACAAATAACCCGTTACGATCGACGACATAAACTTATGGAAAAAGACAGCATTTAGCATATTGTTGCAATATAGCTTAAAACTCCGCTTCAACAGTGGTGCTATCTACCTGTCATAATTTCAGATGTGTTTATGCAAGAGATTACAGGTTTTATCTAGTTTAGATAAAACCTGTAGAGTAAACTTTTTATAGCATATTATCTCTCTGTTGATGCCCCCCTGAAATTAATCAGAAGGAGATACACATCACCATCTCCGAAACTCTATATATCATAGATAAATATAACTCCATCAAACAATTAAATAATTTAAAATAACTAAAATACCAAAAATAATTAAATGAAATTTAATTTAAATATTAACTTTTATTTTCATAAAAGTAAATAATAAAAACATTAAAAATATATTAAATGTGATAAATAATGTAGCATGTTAGACAACAGTAATGATTTAGATTAGTAATCTAAATATAGAATTTAACAATTATTAGTTAATATTAACTGTTACAAACAAATAGTTATAGTGAAAAGTTTAAATGTATATTAGCGTCTATAATCACTAATATAACTTTTAATTTAAATTCTATTTAACTAATCACTAAATCTCTAACTAATTCAACCATTAGCATAATATGGTTCTCGGAGGCATTAAGTGCAGGTATATAATGATATTTTTTTCCACCAGCGGCATAAAATAATTTTTTATTTTTTATCGCAATTTCTTCTAGCGTTTCTAAACAGTCCACCGAAAAACCTGGACACAATAGCTTAACATGTTTAATGCCGTTCTTGGCTAACCTTTTTAAGGTAACATCAGTGTAAGGGGTAAGCCAGGGCTCACGACCAAAACGTGACTGATAAGTCATGATAATTTTATTAGCAGGAAAATTAATTAATTCACTAAGTAAACGAGTTGTCAATTCACATTCCTGCGGATAAATATCGCCTGTTTTTGCATACCGTTTAGGAATACCATGATAAGAAAGCAATAATCGATCAGGTTTACCATATCGTTCAAAACTTAACTCAACTGACTTTTTTAATGCATCAATATAAGATGGATGATCGGCATAACTACGAATAAAGTGAAGGCCGGGTATGGTTCGATATTTTTTTAATGATCGACTTATTCCATCAAAAACTGCCGCTGTGGTTGAACCAGAATATTGCGGATAAAGCGGTAATACAATTATGTTTTTAACCTGCTTAATTAATAGTTTATCTATTGCTACTGCAATAGAAGGTGAACCATAACTCATAGCTAATTCGACAGGAATAGCAGGAAGTTGTTTTGCCAGTGCAGCCAGCTGTTGTAAACTATAATTTAAGAATGGCGAACCATCTTCGGTCCAAATTGATTGATATAATTTACATACTCTTGGTAAGAGTAATGGTAAAATAACCAAATTTAATAGCGGTTTCCAAATTATCCTTGAAATATCAATAACTCTTACATCATTAAGAAATGATGTCAAAAAACGTTTTACTGCTTTTGGCGTTGGCGCATCAGGCGTCCCTAAGTTAACTAATAAAACAGCATACTTCTTAATGCTCATGCTAAATTGACTCCATTTTATTTTTGCTAACTATTTATATCTTAGAGTTATGGTTATTTCTAGTGTATGGAGTTTAAAAGATGATGCTGTATCCTGGTAATTGATTTCATAAATGATTTTAATAACAGAGGATGATATGTTATGAAAAGTCTAGTCTACTGGTATCCACAAAATCAGATATTATCTATAATCTCTTGTATGAATTTTATCGTAATAATGCCAGGAGGAACTGATAGGCATCATTGTTAAAGTTGAGCTTGAAGCCATTTTTTATGCTTCTTAACATGCTCAAGATCGCTTTCTTGCCCTAAATGCGCTGACGAGAAGCCATAAAAATGGCAGCCATTCTTCTCGATTTTTCTCAAACTTCTTCATCGCTTAAAGATATGCTAAAAATCCTGTTAATAAAATATTAATAAACTTTATTAGCGGTATCACGGATTTCTGATAGCTAAATCTCTTCCGCAGATCACCTTAATTTTTGGTGCTACATGTCTTTGAGAAGTGTAACGCCAATACATTAGTTATTTTGTATCTTCAAATAATGTTAATGCTATATGTCCAGAAATATCTTTGCTATTGAATTCCAAAAACTAATGTCGCTGCGTCTCTCTATAGAAAATCTAGGAGAGGTAGTTAAATTACGTGCTCGGAAGCTATTAATAAGTTCGTCCCAGTGCGTTCTGACTCTTAATAAGCATCTTTGACCGCAATGAGCTTCTTATGTCTACGCTAACTGACTCAATAATAAATAAGCAGAAAAAGCGATCAGATTGTATAACAAACGGCATATGCCTTTAACCAAGAAATAAACGTAACGTATCGTTTAAATAATGCTGATAGCATTGTCAATGCTCTTCAAGTTATTCTTGTTTCAATTTGCTGATGGTACTTGATATAGAGATCATATGCTTTCACTGAAAAATGTCTGCAGGATCATGAAAATCACTGGTTTAGATACTTCATAGATAACAAACGTGGTAACAACTCTTTGCTACTTTTACACCCTTTAGATAAGGCAGCAACGAGATATTTAAATATATTCAATTATTTCTGTGATCCCTCAATAACTTTAGACATTTTAATCTTAATATTTCTACAATAGCCGTTTTGTAGGTTACTACAGCAAATAACGGTTACGGTCAATTAGGTTGTTAACCCGTTAATAAGCGGTGTTGAGCATGTTGTTGTAAACATGGGGCTTCAAGCCGAGCTAAAAGAGCCTCAACAGTGGAGCTTATCAGCTACTCTCGCACAATTACAGATGAGTTAGTACAATGTTATCAGAGGATGATATCTGGTTTCAGAGATATCTATAGGGTAGCTTTTGCATGGCGTGTCATCTCTCTGTTATTAAAATCATCTACGAAATCAATCAGCAGGATATGTTTACCATCCTCCAAATCATGAATTTATCTTGGCATCATCGCCCTAATTCATTAGCTTAATACCAATATTCCGCAGTCGCACTCGAGTTATCAGATTGACAATATTAGCAATCAATTAATATTGAATGATATTAATTTTACCGCCAGATTAATTTATATTCTAAGAACTTAAAACCCCCCCCCACTGGCTGCCATAGCCATCTCTTTAAAAGAGATAATTATTATATATCAATTTTAAATCACTATCATTTTCTACTTAAATGATTGGCCATAAATAATAACCATTACAGCCAATAATGTTGCTACGATGTCTACCATCATGATCAATAATAGTTTTTAATATAATAAACAGCGGTTGATTAAAATCAGATTCCAATAAAGGAAGGATTAGTGATAATAAAATATCCTTCATTTTTTCTGCACTAATCCGCAGCAAAAAGCATAGAAACACTCATAACTATTCTTGATATCTTAAGAAATCGATTCTAACTTAATGACATGTCATCTCTTCACAAAATATTAATAAGTTAGCGCTTTATCTTGTTCATCAAGATAAATTTATACTTTAAGATCCCATTAATAATTATATTGCCAGAATTGATTGATAACTTAATTCAATTAAGACAATAAATTAATACAACATCTAATATTGATTTATTATTAAATCATATTTAATTATAAACTAACTTAGTTGAAAATAAACTTAATTTTTAATTTATTTTTTCTCTATTTCTATCACTTCTTTATTTAATTCTGCAATTTTAGCTTTAAATAAATCATGGCAATATTCTGCTAATTCATGCACGCTCTGCCGATTATACTTTGTTGTATCAACAGACGGTAGAATCTCAATAATCACTATTCCATTATTCCAACGATTAAGTTTAATACGCCCTTCAGTTTTAGATAAACAGATTGGTACTATCGAAATTCCAGCTGTAATTGCCGCATAAAATGCACCAGTTTTAAATGGTAATAAACCTTGACCGCGACTACGGGTTCCTTCTGGAAACATCCAGACAGAAATTTTTCTTTTTTTAATCTGGTTAACAATCTGTAAAATTGTATTGTGTGCTTTAGTCCGATTAGTCCTATCAATAAGAATATTACCGGCCAACCAATATAATTGGCCAAAAAAGGGGATAAACACTAAGCTTTTTTTACCCACAGTAACGGTATTTGGTTGGATCGCATTTGATATAGTTACCATATCATAATTATTTTGATGATTACCAATATAGATTATGGGGCCATAATCCTTCGTTTCAGAAGGCACTCGACAGATAATGGTAATACCAAAAACATAAGATAATTTACCAAATAGTCGACCAAAGCGCATAACATGATCTGGATTTTTTGGAGTTAATAAGCAATAAAAACAACCTAACACGCAAACCAATATGGTAAATAGGATTACAATAATAATACGAATAATAGCTAACATATTTATCTCAAATAATAAGCAACTTCATACACCAATAAAAAATTAAAGATTATCCATTACTAGAAGGAGTTATTTCTATACGCTCAATACTCTGTAATCCACGAGGTAATAAGGAACCTTTTCGACCTCGTTCAGCACGATATTTTTGTAAATCTTCTGGATTTAATTTTAATTTTCGTTTACTAAAAAAGAGCGTAATTGAAGACTGAGGCTGCAAAAATATTAACCAAACTAAGAAATCATCTCCGCTAGCTGATTGAATCGCTTCAATATTAATAATTTTATTGCCTCTACCTTTAGATAGCTGAGATAGCTCGATAACAGGAAATATTAACATTCTCCCTACTTTAGTAATTGCCAATAATAAATCTTGCTGTTCATTATTGACTTCTAATGGTGCCAGTACCTTTGCATTATTAGATAAAGTAATTAATGCCTTCCCTGCTTTATTTTTTGCTATTAAATCATTAGTAGTACAAATAAAACCATAACCTGCATTCGATGCTAACAAATATTTTTGCTCTTTTGGAGCAGTTAGTACATATTCAATCGTTGCGCCAGGTGGTAATGCCAATTTGCTAGTAATCGGCTCTCCATGTCCACGGGCAGAAGGAAGATCAAGTGGATCAAGAGAATAACTTCGTCCAGTACTATCAAGAAAAATAACTGGTTGATTTGTTTTACCTCTTGCTGAGCTACGAAAACCATCTCCTGGTTTATAATTAAGATTAGTCGGATCAATATCATGGCCTTTTGCACTTCTTATCCATCCCATAATAGAAAGAACAATAGTAACCGGCTCAGAAGGCAAAATATTATGTTCTTTTATAGCTTTTTCTTCAATACGTTCCTTAAACGGTGAACGACGGGCGTCACCATAAGTCTGTGCATCTGTTTCAATTTCTTTTTTGATCAAGCTGTTTAAATTCTGCTCAGAGCCTAAAATATTTTGCAGTTGATCACGCTCTTTAGCTAATTCATCTTGCTCAGCACGTAATTTGAATTCCTCTAGTTTAGCTAAATGACGCAATTTTAATTCCAGGATAGATTCAGCCTGAGTTTCTGAAAGCACAAAACGGGTCACTAATACTATTTTAGTTTCATTTTTATTACGGATAATATGGATAATCTCATCTATATGAAGATGAGCTATCAATAAACCCTCAAGGATATGTAAGCGTTTTAATACTTTTTCTAAACGATGATTTAATCGATTACGTACGGTTTCTCGTCGAAATAATAACCATTCATTTAAAATTTCAACAAGTCCTTTAACTGCAGGGCGATTATCTAGACCAATCATATTTAAATTAATCCGATAACTTTTTTCTAGATCTGTCGTAGCAAATAAATGCTTCATCACTTGAACTAAATCAATTCGATTACTTCTAGGTACAATCACTAGGCGTGTTGGGTTTTCGTGATCTGATTCATCGCGTAGATCTTCTACCATCGGTAATTTTTTAGCACGCATTTGCGAAGCAATCTGTTCTAATACTTTAGTCCCTGAAACTTGATGAGGTAGTGCAGTAATCACTGCATTACCATCATCCATTTCCCAGACAGCTCGTAACCGAATAGAACCACGGCCTGTTTGGTAAATTTTTTTAATATCTTCTTTTGAAGAAATAATTTCTGCTTCTGTTGGGTAATCAGGAGCAGGAATAAAATTCATAAATATTTTAAGATCAGCTTTGGGATTTTTCAGTAAAGCAACTAATGCGCTTGCTACTTCACGCGCATTATGTGGTGGAATATCAGTCGCCATACCAACAGCAATCCCTGTCGTGCCATTCAACAGAATATTGGGTAATTTTGCTGGTAGTGTTTTTGGTTCAGTTAATGTTCCATCAAAGTTAGTTGTCCAGGCCACCGTTCCCAATACTAATTCACTGAGTAGCGTTTCAGAATATTTTGATAATCTTGACTCAGTGTAACGCATAGCAGCAAACGATTTAGGATCATCTGGCGCTCCCCAATTTCCTTGACCATCAACTAATGGATAACGATAAGAAAATGGTTGTGCCATCAACACCATAGCTTCATAACAAGCGCTATCACCATGTGGATGGTATTTTCCTAATACATCACCGACTGTACGAGCTGATTTTTTATACTTAGCAGCATTACTTAAATTAAGTTCAGACATGGCATAAACAATTCGTCGCTGAACAGGTTTTAATCCATCACCAATAAATGGCAATGCTCTATCCATGATGACGTACATAGAATAATTGAGATAGGCCTTTTCAGTAAAGGTATATAGTGGTTGCTGTTCTACACCATCGTGAGTTATCTCAGTCATTTATTTAATTCCTTAGACTCTGGTTAATAATAGAGTCGATTACACTTCAATTTCTATCGCATTACCTTTATCTTGTAACCAATTCCGACGATCTTCTGCTCGTTTTTTAGCCAATAACATATCCATCATCGCAAGAGTTTTTTGATAATTCTCATCATTAATAATGAGCTGTACTAAGCGTCGTGTATTAAGATCAAGTGTAGTTTCACGTAATTGAGCTGGATTCATTTCGCCTAATCCTTTAAAACGTTGAACATTCGGTTTACCTCGCTTATAACTCAGGCGATCAAGAACAGCAGTTTTTTCACTTTCATCAAGGGCATAATAAACTTCTTTACCTAGATCAATACGATATAAAGGTGGCATGGCAATATAAATATGACCTGCTTTTACTAAAGTGGGAAAATGACGAACAAAAAGTGCACAGAGTAATGTTACAATATGCAGTCCATCCGAATCTGCATCGGCAAGAACACAGATCTTACCATAACGGAGCTGGCTAAGATCATTACTATCTGGATCAATACCAATAGCTAGTGAGATATCATGAATTTCTTGTGAAGCTAAAACCTCATCAGAAGAAACTTCCCAAGTATTCAGTATTTTTCCTTTTAACGGCATGATCGCCTGATATTCACGATCACGAGCCTGCTTAGCTGATCCACCGGCTGAATCTCCCTCAACTAAAAATAGTTCAGTAAGATTAAGATCTTGAGAAGTACAATCAGCTAACTTACCGGGTAATGCAGGCCCACTGGTCAGTTTTTTGCGCACAACTTTTTTTGCTGCACGTAAACGTCTTTGGGCACTAGAAATGATGAGTTCTGCTAATTGTTCAGCTTCTTGAATATTTTGATTTAACCATAAACTAAAAGCATCTTTTATCACTCCGGAAACAAATGCAGCACTCTGACGAGAAGAAAGACGTTCTTTGGTCTGGCCGGCAAATTGTGGATCTTGCATTTTGACTGATAGAACATAAGCACAGCGCTCCCAAATATCATCACCTGTCAATTTTATACCACGAGGAAGTAAATTACGGTATTCACAAAACTCTCTCATTACATCCAATAAACCCTGACGTAACCCATTAACATGGGTGCCACCTTGTACGGTTGGAATAAGGTTAACATAACTCTCTGTCAATAGTTCTCCACCTTCCGGTAACCAAAGCAGTGCCCAATTGATCATTTCTATTTGACCAACAAAATTACCAACAAAGGCTTTTCCCGGTAAAGTAACTAAACCATTAACTGCTTCCATTAAATAGTCGATCAAACCATCGTTATAACACCATCTCTGCTCAGTATTATTTATTTTATCTTTAAAGAGGATTTCAACACCAGGACATAGTACAGCTTTAGCTTTTAATACGTGCGCTAAACGCGAAATAGAAAAACGTGGGTCATCAAAAAAATAACTATCAGGCCAAAAACGCACTCCGGTACCAGTCGTTCGTTTACCACAACTACCAATTACTTTAAGTTCCTGAACTTTCTCACCATGTTCAAAAACAATTCGATATATTTGACTATCACGACTAACAGTTACTTCAATGCGTTTTGATAACGCATTGACTACAGAAATACCAACTCCATGTAGCCCACCAGAAAATTGATAATTTTTATTAGAAAATTTTCCACCAGCATGTAATTGCTCCAAAATCAACTCTACAGCCGGTACTTTCTTTTCTGGATGAATATCAACAGGCATACCTCGACCATTATCAATCACTTCCAACGACTGATCATCATACAAGATGACATCGATACGCTTAGCATAACCAGCAAGCACCTCATCTACGCTATTATCAATTATTTCCTGCGCTAGGTGATTTGGTCGAGAGGTATCGGTATACATGCCTGGATGGCGACGTACAGGTTCTAAACCACTTAGGACCTCGATTGCCTCTGCATTATAATTAGATTGAGTCATATTATTTTCTGTGGTAATTGCAATTGATTAGCAAATAAATGCTGATGATAAATAGGCTATGTTGGCAAAGCTGCTGTGCTTCGCGCGCAGAGCAATTTTGTGCCCACCTCTATATTCATTGTTGTATTTCAAGGAATTTTTTCCAGGCTAGATAATTTTGCAAATAAAAAGCCTATACATCATAAGTCTATTCAGTGATCCTTTTAATTATCTAATATAACTGTTCACATTTTGAATGTGAAATTTATCACCAATAACCTCTGTAGTTATCTAGCTTTATTAGGCGGTAGTAAATAATTTTATGCTCACTGGTAAAAATTTTGTACTATTTTTACCTTTTTCTGAGAAGAAGAATAAACTCTTTATCCATGATTGGCTCAAAAAAACAAATAACACACTTTGCATTAAACTATTTTTTATCCATTATAAGGGATTTACACCAATAACCCTTTACCAATATAGTCTGATAATAGCAGTCATTTAGATATTTTGGATAATTTTTTACTTATTTTATTTTTCTAAAGCTAAAAACGTATAATTGTATATAAATTAGTAGTTAAATCTAATAAAAGCATAGGTTAACCTCTATCTCCTGAGACTATTATTTACTTATATCCCATAAGATATGTAACAACTTGATGATAGTTCAATATTTCATCACCTGTTTATTGTAATAACAAAATTAAATTTGGTACCGTTAATGCGTTAATTTGTATCACCTATAGTTTATTTAAACGATGGAATTGTAAAATGTAATCTTCCTTTGTATAAGGATTAACTTTACTTACGTAAGTACTGGTGAAATAAATCAAAAGGCATATAGTTGGGTGGTTAATAATAGCGGGTAAATAAAATTATTGTGATACTAAAATAGTAAACTAACAACCAGATGAAGAATCTATTAGTATAATCAATTCCCTCGTATGAGCTTTTTACGAAATTTTATAATGACTCTTAATCACTTCTACCGGATAATAAGGAAGCTAGGGTAAGTATATTAACTTGAGGATGTCGTTGCTACATTAGGCAAGCTTTTAACTTACTTTCCTTTTATGATAAAGGAAAGCTATTAAAACCAATTAATATTGACATTAATAACTAAATGAGCTCGAATCTGGGCAAAATTTATTACTATTCAATCTGAAAACTTCTGTAGCTAATGCATTTCTACCGTCATCACTGATAGAAAGATTAAGATAACGCCAACCTGGTGGCATTGTATCTAATGTAAAATTAGTGCAATGAGGTTTAAATTGTATACAGGTTGATGGTGTTGACATCATACGAATCCCTTGCCAATTTTCATCTATTTCTTGATGAAAATAGCCACATAAAAACCCTTTAATTTCCTGATATGGCTTTAAATATTCAGCTAAAATATGAGAATTACATAAGCTATGTTGATCAAGCCAGGTACAGCCCGATGGCAAAAGGTGATGATGTTACATAAGTAAATCACTACATTCTGTATACGTTTTAAAACAGCTTTTCATCTATAATAGTTGTTATTTGGATAATTTTCCATCCACAGCACCCCGAATTTGACTGTCCAACATAAGGATTTGCCAATTATTATTAATTAGTACCTGCTTAGAGGGTAAAATTCCTGCTTTTGCTAAAGTTACAACCATTTCCGGTTGATAATCGTGATTTCCTGGCAACCAAACGCAAGGAGCAATAACCGTTTAATTCCTTCTGCAAAATACAGATAAGCCAATTCTGACTGATCTTGAACCAAATCACCAGTAGCAACAATTAAGTCAACATTTTCATTGCGCACTAAATTTCATCAATTACTGCATGAAAACTATCAAAAGTATTGATCCCAAGTAGAGTATCGTCAACATTAGCAAAAAAGTGAGTATCGGTAATTTGCAAGATCCTCACTAGACTTTTTTGCTTTGTTGTTAACTTAAACAGACTATCCAAATAATTTCCTTAATTTTACTTACTTTATATGTCATTTAACATTAATACTTTATCAAATCTGTAGACTAATATATACACTTCATTTTCATGTTATAACTAAACAGTTTTTAAGTTATTCAATCAATTGTTTTTAACCTAAGACGATTTAATCGTACCCTTTGTATTGGGATTACGATAGCCGCATTATCAATTACGTTTAACTATACTGATTGATAAATTTTTTCACGACCAACATAGGGACATGAATATCTTCTTATTTTTATAGCTTAATCCATGTATATGCTGTTTAATTTAATTATTGATAAAACAATTTCACCTTTATGAGTATAAATGCACTTGGTTGTACTATTTTGGTTGGTAAGATACCTTAATGCATAGTTATGCATAGTTATAAAAACTAAATGGTAATGCTCATTTCTTCTTTCGATTTAGGGCTAACTAACTGTTTTAAAGTTTTATTTTTTCTACATGGCAGTTATCACTTCTAATAAGTACGCTGCTTTGCTTGTTTCAATCGCTAGAACTCCACGCATACTTGTTTAGTTAATATTATTTTTAACAAAGTAATGAATAACATCTGTATTATCTCATTATTTCAAAATATCAAAATATCTGAAATCAAAAACTAAAACAAAACTTTTCTTTGAAGCTCTTTGTTTTAATTGCCATTAAATAATTTATGTTAAAAACGCTGAATTTATTAGTAAATCTAGTATATGATAATTAGGCTTTGCGCTCTGATACTTTATAAATCTATTTTTATCCTTAAATTGGATTTTGTTAGCACCAGGATTAAGATAAACTCCCTTTACCTAGTTCCAGCTTTTTTAAGTATATGGAGATGGAAGCAGCTAAATAGCATTGAAAATGGTTATTTTTCGAAGCACAGTGCTTTTTCTGGCATCTGTTTCATATCTTCACTATCACAAAACCCGATTCAATCAGATTTTTGTTATTATTAATAAGGTGGCCGACTCTCAGACACAGTGACTGTGACGGGACATCATAGAATCCTATTTCTTCTTCCCCCCTCTTTCTCCAGCTTATTCATTGCTGCAAGATACTTCGCTAAAAACTTTACCAATAAAATATTTTGCTTTATTAGCGGCATCACGCTCTCTACTCTATATAGATAGCTAAATCTATCGCAGCTACTATTAATTTTCAGTTGCACTCCTTTAGAGGAGTGAAGTTAGCACATTAGCTGTTTTATATACTACTAAACAGCGTTGGTGCTATATGTCCTGGAATATCTTTTGCCGCCATTGCATCACAAAAAACCAAGAATAGGCATACTCTCGTAGCAAGTCTGAGAGATACGATTAAGGCACGCGATCGCTAAGCTATTAATAAATTCAGCCCAGTCTTCTAGTTCTTGATAAGTATCTTCGAGAGTAATGAGCTCCTTACGTTTACACACAGTGTTACTGATATAACCCAAGGAGACAAAGGTAATCAGCTTACTTGACAGAATGGTATATGCCTTCAGCAAAAAATAAACATAGCGATATCGCTTAAATCACGCAGGCACTCATTACCTGTGCTCTTTAAGTTATTGTTCTTTCAGTTTGCTAATGGTACTGATAGAGAAGACCATATCTTCCTTTATCTATAAATGCCTCCAGAGCTTCATAAAAATCACTGGTTAAGATGCCTAACAAGTGTAAACTATGGTAGCAACTCTTCGACGCTTTTACACACTTCAGATAAGGCAGTAATAATGAGCTGTTAAAAGATATTCCGTTACCGCTATGATCCCTGAATCTTAGGCTCTTTAATCTTAAGATCTCCAATACCTCGTGTCTGTATAGTTAGTGATAACAAAATAATTGTTATGACATAGCTATATAAAACCAACATGGAGAAGGTAGTACTCAACATATTATTGCAACATCGCTTAGAGCTCCGCCTCAATAGCGGTGCTATCAGCTTATTTTCTACTATTACGGATGCGTTCATACAAGGGGTCAGAGATAATATCTAATTTAGGGAGCCTGTAGGACAGACTTTTTCATAGCACATCATCTCTCTGCTATTAAATCATTCATGAAATTAATTAGTAGGATATGCAACCATCCCCCCCCCGAAACTCCATAGACCAGAAATTAGCATAACTCATCAAAAACTGAATTTGTTACTAACATATCATTACTATGATTTATTATCAGCTTGATTCTGTTATTAGTTACTAACTAAATTGATTAAAAACGACTATGTTAGCAAAGGTTATTTCTTTGCAAGAAAGGGATAACCTTTGCTAATATAACTCCCAACCTCCAGTAGATATCCAATAAAATATCTGAAAATCATAAGTAATCAGATAAGCTAATAAGGATCAATATCTTGTATGATTAAATAATAATATTGGTTATGGAGTAAAGATGTCTAAAGTTTGGCTCTATATTGAAAAAGAGATCAGTTGGTTATCATTCAATGAGCGAGTATTGCAGGAAGCAGCAGATAAACGTAATCCACTGATTGAACGTATGCGATTTTTAGGTATTTATTCAAATAATCTTGAGGAATTTTATAAAATAAAATTTGCTGATGTTAAGAGACGAATATTAATTAATGAAGAACGAGGAACCGCATCTAGTTCACGCAAGCTGCTGAAACTAATTGAAAACAAAGTTGGCAAACTTGATCAAGAATTTGACTTACTGTATAATGACCTTCTACTTGAAATGGCGCGTAATCAGATTTTTCTAATTAATGAACGACAAATTTCGCCGAATCAACAAATTTGGTTACGACAATTTTTTCGCCAACAACTTAGTCAACATATCACGCCTATCCTAATCACTCCGGAAACTAATTTAGTTGAATTTTTAAAAGATGATTATACTTATTTAGCCGTAGAAATTATAAAAGAACAGAATATTCAATATGCATTACTAGAAATTCCAGCAGGAAAACAATTTAGATTTATTCATTTACCGCCTGAAATGCCAAAAAGTAGGAAATCAATGATTCTGCTAGATAATATTTTACGTTATTGTCTAGATGAGATATTTAAAGGATTTTTTGACTATGATCAATTAAACGCCTATGCGATGAAAATGACGCGCGATGCAGAATATGATTTAACTACTGAGATGGAATCCAGTATGCTAGAACTAATGTCATCCAGCTTAAAACAGCGTCTTAATGCTGAACCGGTTCGTTTTGTTTATCAACGTAACATGCCTGATGAAATGGTAGAACTGCTAAGAAAAAAACTCGGACTATCTAATGATGATTCAGTCATAGCCGGTGGCCGTTATCATAACTTTAAAGATTTCATTAAATTTCCAAATGAAGGTAATAAAAATTTACTAAATAAGCCACTGATGCGTTTACGTCATCGTTGTTTTGATAACTTCCGTAATGGTTTTGATGCGATCAGAGAAAAAGATGTTCTTCTCTATTACCCCTATTACACTTTTGAGCATACGATAGAATTATTACGGCAAGCCTCTTTTGATCCCAACGTGTTGACAATCAAAATCAATATTTATCGGGTAGCTAAGGACTCGCGCATCATTGAATGGATGATTCATGCTGCGCACAATGGTAAAAAAGTCACCGTGGTGGTTGAATTACAAGCTAGATTTGATGAAGAAGCTAATATCCATTGGGCTAAGCATCTTACTGAAGCCGGGGTACATGTCATTTTTTCTGTACCTGGTCTTAAAATTCACGCTAAACTTTTTATTATTTCTCGCCTAGAGCAAGGTAAAATTATTCGTTATGCCCATATTGGCACTGGAAATTTTAACGAAAAAACCGCTCGTCTTTATACTGATTATTCATTATTAACAGCAAATCAAGAAATTACTAATGAAGTAAGGCGGGTATTCAACTTTATTGAAAATCCTTATCGGCCTGTTAGTTTTAAAAATTTAATGGTTTCGCCGCAAAATTCACGCACTCGACTAACTCAATTGATCGATCGGGAAATTACCAACATTCAGACAGGAAAAATAGCCGCTATCTTACTAAAGATTAATAATTTAGACGACAAAGAGTTAATTAATCGTCTTTATGATGCTTCCAATGCTGGCGTAAAAATTCGTTTATTGATCCGCGGTATATGCTCGCTGGTTCCTGGCCAACCTAATTTTAGTGAAAATATTCAAGTCACTAGCATTGTTGACCGTTTTCTTGAGCATGATAGAGTTTATGTATTTAGCAATAATGGTAACGAAGAAGTCTTCATCTCATCAGCTGACTGGATGACACGTAATATTGATTTTCGTATTGAAGTTGCTGTTAAATTACTTGATGAACAACTGAAAAAACGCGTGCTCGATATTCTTGAATTACAATTTAGTGATACCGTTAAAGCTCGCTATATCGATAAAGAGTTAACTAATCGTTACGTACCTCGTGGTAATAAACGAAAGATTCAAGCCCAACTTGCTGTCTATGATTATTTAAAATTACTAGAACATCCAAAAAAAAGAACTTAACACTATGCCATTAATAAAACCTTCACCATTAAGGCCGAAGGAAATTGCTGCCATTGATCTTGGCTCTAATAGCTTTCATATGATTGTTGCGCGAATCGTTAATGGTGCCTTACAGATTTTGACTCGCATTAAAAAACGCGTTCATCTAGCTGATGGTTTAGATAAGCATAATAAGTTAAGTGAAAAATCAATTCAGCGCGCCTTGATATGCTTAGCACTTTTTGCTGAACGTTTACAAGGATTTACCGCTGATAATGTTTGTATTGTTGGGACTCATGTTTTACGAGAATCAATTAACATCAAAGAGTTTCTGCAACAAGCTAAAGCCATTATACCCTACCAAATTAAAATTATTTCAGGTCACGAAGAAGCGCGACTGATTTTTATGGGAGTTGAGCATACCCAGTCAGAAAAAGGCCGGAAATTAGTAATTGATATTGGCGGTGGTTCAACGGAACTTATTATTGGTGAAGATTTTAAGCCTTTATTAATGGAAAGTTATAAAATGGGGTGCATCAGTTATGCCAACCAGTTTTTTGCTAACAATATAATTAATAAAACTAATTTTGAGTGTGCTTATTTTGCTAGCTGGAAAAAACTGGAAAATCTTGCTTACCAATATCAAATGCAAGGTTGGGACTATGCTTATGGTTGTTCAGGAACCATAAAAGCAATCCATGAAGTACTCTGCCAGTTCGGTTATTCAGATGGTGTCATCACCTATGAGCGATTAATCAAACTAAAAAAAATAGTACTAAAGTATAAAAATTTTAAGTTACTCGCTCTACCCGGCTTATCAACACGGCGTGCTCACGTTTTTGTTCCTGGATTAGCTATTTTATGTAGTATATTTGATGCTCTGCAAATCAAGCAATTAACCCTGTCTGACGGCGCTTTACGTGAAGGGGTTCTCTATGAAATGCAAGGATGTTTTCGTCATCAAGACATTCGTCAACGCACTGCATTAAGTTTAGCTGAACAGTATAATATTGACCAAGAACAAACGCATCGAGTCTCAAAAACCATAGAGATTCTTTATCGAGAATGGGAAAAACAAAACTTCAAGTTAGTTAATTCAGAATTGAAAGTGCTACTTATCTGGGCAGCTATGCTGTATGAAGTTGGATTAAATATTAATCATGATGGCTTGCATCATCACTCTGCTTATATTTTATATAATACCAATTTGCCAGGCTTTAACCAAGAGCAACAGTTTTTACTAGCAACATTTGTTAGATATCATAAAAAAAGCATTAAAGCTGATCAATTCCCTAAATTAAATCTATTTAAGAAAAAACAATATTTACCTATGATTCAATTATTACGATTAGCTACTCTACTTAATAATCAACGTCAATCAACAGCCTCGCCAAATTCGCTACGTTTAAAAACCGATCAAAATCATTGGACACTCTATTTTCCTACTCATTATTTACAGCAAAATGCATTAGTATTGTTAGATTTAGAAAAAGAACAAAAATATTGGCATGAGGTGCCTGGCTGGAAATTAAAAATTAAAGAGGAATCTACTTTATATTTAAGTATATTACAAATTAAAATTTAGCAATCATGAATTCAATTTTATTGCTTGATTTTTATTTAATAACTTACCTATCCTGCTACTGACATTAGTTATTTAACTAATGCATGCATTGAATTGAAGGTTATTAAAAATAATAATATACCTACAAATAAATTAGGATTATTAGTATTTAAAGATAATCATATCTCAACCAGCCTTTTTATTAAAAATTATTTAACTTATTAAGCTAGTTTAACAAAAACTAGCCTAAATTAGAAAAGATATTTTTATACTCTTATAGGAAATTAAGAGACTATTAAATATTACCATCTAAGATGGTAAATAATAAAGCTTATTTATCTATCAAAATATGATAAAAATTATAAAAATTAAATCACTACTACAATACCTTACATGTAGACGATATTGCTGATCTATTAGAAATATTATCTTATAATGAACGCTTATTTCTATAGTATTTATATTAATAATAATCAATGGAAAATATCAGTAGAAGTCTCATACCTCGGTATAAAAAATTTACTAAAGAACATATCAGATAAAGAGTTGCTGCATGTATACTATTTCATGTTAATGAACAACTCTATACTCTAAAATATTTACAGCACTACACAATTTATTGTTTACTGATTACCTTAACATCAGTCAACGTAATCAGATCTGTGAAATAGTACAATATCATAAAGATAGCATTGAAAAATTATAGATTTTGAATTTATTATCAGAAAATCTAATTTTAAATTAAAACCGTTCAACGTTATCTACCACAGAACAGTAAATACCCTCAAATGAAGCAACTAATAAAATCTTTATTGTTAATATATGAAATCGCTTACAAACAAAGAGAGGCTGCCATTAACGATGATTTTAATCGTATCACCAATAAAAATAGTAACTAATGTGATAAAAACCGTTACAGTAAATTTTTACCTGACGAAAAGCAGAAGACACTACGAATGCTTTTGTACAATATAATTTTATCTCATTGGATATACTTGATAATAATGGGTTTATTAATGATAATACCACTTCATTGAAGATATAATCGATAATTTTAATAAAGAAAGTGATGGTAATATTAGGCACATGGGAAGATTAATCCTGAAGAATATTTTTTTACTCATTTGGAAAACAATAAAATTTTTGGACTTAGCTTACTATTAACCTCTGTATATTTCTTTCATTTTCTCAGAAAATTAATATATTTAAAAATATCATTTCAACAATCTCTTGCACTAGAAATACTAATGCCTATTGTTCAGGCATTAGTAGCAATACCGGCAAATTAAATTATCAACCTGATTCTTCAGGAAATTGAATTACATTAAATCTAAACCGGGAATTTCTTATTTTATACTAACAAAACTAGGTATAGCCCCCTCCTAATTAATGGTATTCTTTTAGGAAAAATTGTAGCATCGTCATTTATTTACTTTATAATAATATTTAGATGGATGATGCGGTGATGACTTTAGCTATATGATATTAAACTTAATGATAGCCGTATTAATAGACGTTATTTATCCCATTAATTATAGTAAATCTCGATAGAGATTCAGTTATTATCTTGAGTGCTAATGATAAGCACAATTGTTAATGCTATCAATTTCTTTATTTTTTTAGGCTTGATAACTCCTTTCTAATTTAAATTGTCAGTGCTAATCTCCTTACCCCTAATCACTGCAACATTAGAATGCAGCACCTTAAAATACAACTTATTAAGTTTCATTCTATCTCAATCTATTTATATTAAAAATCAAGTTTTCTTTATCTATGAAGAATTTTAAAAATAACAAATTAATCTTTTTATATAATTAAAATAAAATGGATTACTATTTAAATTCTATTCTTTATTTTAATTTCATTAGTTATTGATTTAATTAAAATCAAATAAGTCAATAGTTTCTACTATTTAAAGGTTATCTAAAGTAAAATAAAATAGAAGAGTTATTCTCATCTCTGGTGTATGGATTTTCGGAGCGAGTAATAATGACATATTCTGCTGTTGTTGATTTCATGAATGAAATCAACAACAGCAATAAGAGAGATGATGTAGCATGAAAAATCTACCATACAGATATCTCCGAAATTAGATATGATCCGTGACCCCTTTCATTAACTCATTCATACTTTTGTCCACCAGGCAAGCTGATAGCAGCGCTATTGAGGCAGAGCTCAAATCCCATGTTCCACACAACATGCTCAACCCTACCTTATCTACGAATGTCATCCGTAATGATTATATGCCAGAGCGAATCATATAAACTGCTATTGATATCTTAAGATTAAAGTGCCTACAATTAGAGAACTGTAGCGGTAATGGAATATACTTCAACAGCTCATTATTACCGCCTTATCTAAAATGTGCAAAGCAGCGAAGAGTTGCTACCATGCCTTATACCTGCGAGCCATATCTAACGCTGATTTTCAGTAAGCTCCACTCTGCGTTAGCGTTTCTTAGTGAAAAAGCACATGGTCTCTTTCTAAGGTACTATCAGGAAACTGAAATACCGATGTCTTTAAAGGCATCGGCAATGGATGCCTGCATAATTTAAGCGATATACTTACCTTTATTTCTTGGTTCATAGGGTAATCGTCCTGTCAGGCAAGCTGATCGCCTTTGCCTTCTGTTCATTATCGACAGCACTGTGCATGGACATAAGGAACTGATTACCATCAAAGATACATATTGAATATTAGAAGCAAACTGGGCTAAATTTCTCAATAGCTTATAAGCGCGTTGCTTAACTGCATCTCCTAAGCTTGCTACGGAGATACTACCCTCGGTTTTTGGAATTCAATGGCAAAGATATTTCCGGACACGCGTAGTATCAATGCTGTTTGGTATACAAAATAGCTGATATGCTGCCTTTATATTTCCAAAGGGATTCAACATCAAAATAAAGGGTTAAGCTGCAGGAGATCTGGCTAGTAAGGAGCTGCGATTCAGCTAATAAATCCTTAATATTTTATTGCAATGTTTTTCATCATATCGTCCCAGCAATGAGGATGCTTGAGAAAGATCAAGAAGAATTATTGTCATTCCATGGGCTTCTTATTAAGAAACTGGGTAAATAAGAATGATGAATCGAATTGAATCAGCTGTTTTCAGCAGTAAGACTATGAAGTCGATTTGCTAAGCACTGTAGTTAAAAAATATAATCCTTTTAATAGTATTTAAGCTCCTATAATCCGTTCAAAAACTAGAACTGACTAAGGTGATTTATGATCTTTGTGCTGTACTGATGGATAAATAATATTCAATTTAAGAATGGAGAATAGATTTTACGAAGAATCAGAGTAAACATAGCCTGATTATCAGGCACTAGATTTACTAACAATTTAGGATAAATAATATTTATATTTATATAAAAATAACTATAAAACGCCAAATGATTGATTATCATCATTTAATGATATAGAAGTGATTATCTTCTATATATAAAGATATCATTATTTTTTAAATTAAATATTTGGTTTAGATCATTTAAAACTTTAATCGCACACCCCTATTCATAGCAATAGGGCTATTGAGGAATATAGTTGAGTAAAGCTTTATGATGATCTAACTACCTCATTAAGTAGTTACATTCAGGATGATAGTATGGTTTTATTGAAAATTTAAGTTTACTTGAAACTAATCTTTCATAGATAGCAATGAAATGCTACTATAATTCCTGATTGGTATAATTTCTGGTTATATAATAAAGCATACCAATGTAGACTTAATCTGAAGTTCCTAGGTATCATTAAAATGATAGTTTTGCCAAACTATCTTTTATCCATCAATTTAATCGCTAGGCCACACTATTGTTTAAGAATGTCTTATTGGAATAAGACGATGTTCTATATGAAGCTCTATATGCAAAATGAAGCTCTATATGCAAAGGATTGAATTCTTGTTTCCAGTGGCTGAATATTTTTTAAAACCAAAAAGGCAGTCTATAAATTTTGCCATTCTGTAAGTATTGATGTATGTTCATGGGACTTATTTAGTTAAGATCACATAAAAAGAATTAAGCATTGGGGACAATCTTATCCTTATTAAGGATAAATAAAAACCCATCGAGTTTCGGAACTTATACTATATACTTAAAAAGTATAATGTCGTAAATCTCCGTTTAGCATTTGTAGAAGATATCTACATCTACGTCCAGGTTAACTCAGGCTCATAGTTTTAAACGCTTTATGCTTCGGCTTTGTTAGTCCTATCCCTGCATCATTTTATGCAAATTTTCCCTCCCGTACCTACATAAATAAAGTCAAAGCTAAATGTAGATAGAATAGGATTCAAGAATTCCGCATACGAGAAACCCTGCCAGCAGATTATCAAGAGGAAGAAGCATTTTTTTTGGTTTTTCAACCATCGTTTATATTATTATGATTTTTACTAAGCGATAAAGATACTACTATCTCAGTTGCGATTGCTAATGATAATAGTGATTTCTGACATTTCATAATAATTGCTTGATGAGCATATAATCTATATTACCAATAGATCGTTTTACTGACTGTTTTTAGTGATTAAACACAAAGATAATCCTCAAGTAAATAGAAATAGTAATTAGAACAACGATTTGATTTTGCCTAGCATCGATAAATTTTTAAAATAAGTAACTAAATCGTAGGAGAATAACCTAAATAACATTATTCTGCATCAATATGTTATATTTAGATAAATCATAAATTAAATGTAGCGCATCAAACGATCATGTTGCTTTTAACTGGCTGTCTTCGTTAAAATCTAATTTTATTTTGAGATAAAATAACTACTAATTGCGAATCTAATTTAATCTTTTCTAATTTATCTTGCAATACCAGTAAAAATATGGCTTAATAGTGAACCTCAATTAGAGGTGCAGTAGTTAATTAGTTGGGAGGGGGAAATAACTTCCTATTGATTAACCAATAATAGTAATGCACCATTAATAAATAATCAAAATACTTTGTAGATTTTCTTACTACTAATAGTACTAGACTATTACAAATAAGTGCTGTATGAGCACGATTTCCGCACATCTGATAAAATATCAGATAAGGTTTAAATTGATAATTAATTTTATTCTTTAATATGCTAAAAATTATTTAATTGACTCCTGCGTTGTCTATATTTCTGCCTTTCATATTATTTTATTTATCCATAAAAGACCATTTACAATGAATTTCGTCTGGGTCTATCCTTGCGCTATTTATACATAAAAACATACTCTTATTTAAGAGTAAGAGCATTTTATCACCATCATATTTTAGCAATGATAAAATTTTAATATTGTTGTTATTTTATTGCAAGGTATCAATAACAAATTAGCTATATTACTAATCATTTTGTAATTAAATTATATCAATAGAATTGAATCAAATTTATGTCAAACTATAAATATTTTATAATTCTTACCAATAAATTGGATGAAAGTTTTAGAAAAAAATAATCATAAGATCTCTGTTATTATGATGTAATAGTGATATAAAAGCTTCTAATGATATCTAATACCATTAGAATTAGTATACAGAGGAACTGGTATTGATGAGAGTAGATGTATTAGCGATTATGATATGGTTAATGAAATTTTGTCTACATATGGCAGCATATTAATAAAAATATGCGATAATAATTAGATAGGAGGGCCGGTGGTAAATTTTCTACTATTTAATAAAATTTGAAATTCATATTTTAGGATTTTAATATTAACCCTGGAATCAAATGCTCTTAACATTTACTTGAAATATAAAATCCCACGACGTAATTACATCGTGGGATTTATGCTATAAATTAGCTTAATTTAGTTTCCCCGATGCTTTTAGAAAACCGCTAAAACTTATTTTAAAAAAAGAATAGCTAACATATAACCATATTTCTTATTATATCATTGATTTTGTTAAGCAAAAAAAAGTATCAGCTATTTTTAAAAAATATTTAATACAAGGTGAAAGTAGGTTACGTTTCAGCCGATTGGTGTAAGCTTTATTAAGTAATAAAGAACTCTATTTATCAATAGAGAGATATTATTGTTCTAGTACATCTTAGTCATGCTAATCTATTAGCAAAATCGCATAAATAGCAAAATAGCAAATAGCAAATAGGTTATTTTTATTTTAAACAGTTAAAGATGATATTATTAAAGTTTCTTAATGCCAAGAAATACAAAATGAACAAAAAATTAACTGAGTTAGATAGCTACATGATTTATATGTTTCAGTCAGTTCTGATTTTTATCTCCATTAGCTCTGGAGTGAGCTAGGTAGAAATTTTTGGTTGTGAACAGGCGTTATTTTATTTTGCAACGCGGGAATGAAAATAGGGGATTATTATTTAGTCTTAAATATTATATACTAAGTAGTAAGTAAGTTTATGCATAAAAGTAACTTAATTTTCAAGTTTAACTAAATTAAATAGTTTTAAATGAATTATAGAAAAGAGAATATTAATGGGACAATATCTCTTCATATTCACCCATAAAATCCGCAACCTTGATTAATCAGTTAAGATATAAATCCTTAAATAAAGGCGATATTATTGTTTACTCGACTTATTTTGAATATAAAATAAGGAGTAAGTTAAATAACAAAAATTTATTTATTTAAATTTGTCGCCTATCTCAATTAGATTTTCGTTACAATTTTGCCCTCATTTATTATGATTTATTCGAAATAATTGAATACGCCTATTTAGATAATCCGCTATTTAAACTGATTAAATAGTATACCAAGTCATTATATTTTTACTTTACATGCAATAAAAAACTTTCGCATTAAATAATAAATAAAAAATATAAAACAATATAGAGAATACGGTTGCCTAATAATCTGATTACAAGAGATCTACTTGAGAGAATTGGCTAACCTTTATTTATTACTAGCTTAATATTAACCTAATAACAATTTTGCATAGTCTTCAGTAGACAAGATCGAAAGTTTAATTTACCAACAAATTGATTTTATCATAAATAGTAGTTTTTAAGTAAAAACTAATTACTGTAGTTAATTTTACGGGAGAGTAACGTTGGATATATTATCCTGATTAGGAATGGGTTGTATGATACCTTTTGAATAAAAAAGATATAAATGAGGTCAATAGAAACCAATATATAATAATCGAAGTTTATTTTTATAGTTATTTTCATAAAATAACGCACATAAAAATGACACAAAAGGTTTACGCTATGAATGTTAAAAAGCAGAAAAGTGAAAAGTTACAAAAAATACTTGCTCGTTGTGGTTATGGTTCGCGCAGGAAAATAGAAAGTTTTATTCAATCCGGGAGAATCAGTGTTGATGGTCAATTAGCGACCTTAGGTAATCGAACAGAAGTTAAACCTAATATTAAAATTCGTTTAGATGGTCATCTTTTGAAGATCAAAAAAACGGAGAAAACCATTTGTCAAATATTAGCTTATTATAAGCCGGAAGGTGAGCTATCTACTCATCATTATTCAGAGGGACGCTCAACTATATTTGATCGCTTACCTAAATTAAAGAGTTCACGCTGGATTGCAATAGGACGTTTAGATGTAAATACCTGTGGTTTATTACTATTTACCACAGATGGGGAGCTAGCTAATCGTTTGATGCATCCACGTCATAAGGTTGAACGTGAATATGCAGTTCGTGTTTTTGGTGAAATTAATGATGCCAAAATTCGTCAATTGATAAAAGGTGTTCAATTAGGAGATGGTGAAGCTCATTTTAATAAACTTAAGTTTTGTGGCGGAGAAGGTAAGAACCAATGGTTTAATGTTACTTTAACTGAAGGTCGTAATCGTGAAGTAAGGCGTCTATGGGAAGCTGTAGGTATGCAAGTCAGCCGTCTGATTCGTATCCGTTATGGTGATATTTATTTACCAAAAGGATTACCTAGAGGAGGGTGGATAGAATTATGTTTAGATCAGATTAATTATTTACGTCAACTTGTTGGTCTTAAAAATGAAACAATCAGTAAAATATCGGTTCAGAAAGATAGACGTCATATTAAAGCAAATCAGATCCGTCGTGCTGTAAAACAGCATACACAAGTTTCTTTAATAAAAGTTGTAAATAAACGAGAAATAGGAGCTTTTAAAGGGTATAATAATTTTTTTAGTAAAATACGAGATAAAATTAAAGACAATATTATTGTCTAATTTATCTGATTAATACTTTTTAGTAGAAAAAGTAGTATATAAATAGAATTAATTAATTGAGATACTCCTTAAAGTAAACTACCTGTTTCCATATCATTATAATATAGACTTTTATCACATACATTCATATTCATGGTAAAAGGGCTACTGAGAAATATAGTTAAGACATAATATCATTATGGTTGCTTCTATCCGTTAGGCAACATTACAATATCTAAAATTAGAGCTGTTCTTGAGGACAGAAAAACCTATATTTACTTTAGCTAAATATTATGGAATACTTGAACTTATTTTTTTTAAATAATAAAAATGAGACGATATTGATGATCGCTATATTGATAAAGTTTATTGCTAAAAATCCATTATACTGTATGAATAATTTATTTTACAGAGAATACTCTAAAAAAGTAAACAGCCATATAGATCAAAGAGATTTTTTCTTACTCCATGTTAACATTTAAAGTTCTAACTCATTAGTTTGCTCAGCGACAATATGTTAGATGATTCATATATTGAATCTAATTCAATCCACTTTATCTTGTTCATATTGTTATAATGAACATCTTATCCGCTTTGTGGTATTATTCATCAATATTACAGTAATATTGTTATAAAATCTCCGATCACAGGAAAAGATTTAATAATCTTATTGGAAATCTGCTGGCGAGATTACTGCATCACAAGAATATATGGTTTAATTATCTGCGATGTATGTTGAATAGCTTAATTTTATATGGAGTCAGCGAAATAAACAGTCATTAATTTAAAAAACGTTTAAATAGTGTTACTGCCTCCCCTGGTTCAGCATCGACAAGCAATATAAATGCACTAAGTCGTATTTGTTAAAGTTAAACAAAATATTTTCTCATAAACCCCTTAAGAAGGGGGTTATATTCCACATATGAAAGCTAGAAAGCGCGGAAAAGAGAAAAGAAAAAATAACGAATTTGCTATTATTAATTGCCCGAGATTAAAACAGGGGTTATGTGAACAATAAAATTGTTGAAGAGTTTAAATGCAAAGTGCATTAGTCATTTTCTTTAGCTGATCATCGATAAAGAGTTTATCTTTTGTCAGATGGGGTAAAATGGTATAAAACATCTTTCATTAAAAATGAAATTAGTTAATATCGCTTAATAAGGTTGAGTAATCAGAGAGTTATTGGTAAAAATTCCCCATTCATGAATGGGGAATGCAATGGTCTGAACAGCGCAACTATGCTTCTTCAGAAAAGTTCATTAACTGAGTACTATTTTATATTTTACGATATATTAATTTTAGGAATTCATTCAGATAGCTTGAAATAAATTTTCTAAAAAGCGTAAATCGGGTAATTCAGAAGATAAGACATGAGTTTACGTATTGCGCTTCCTATTTATCTAAATCCATTTATGATCTCAATCATGGAATTAATGATAACAGACAAACTGAATTTTTTATGACAGTACAAAAGAAGTCATACAGCAATGCGCCCGACTTAGTCCTCAATTTTTTCGATACGCAGGTATTATTATGCTTCTAGTTACGATTATCTGGGTTTTTTGAAAAATCCAATCAAGTCAAATCAATAACAATGGATGCAACTGTATTGAGTGAGGAACATAACTGAAAGTATGATTTCTTATAATTTCTCATATATATGAGAAATTAGAGATAATTCTTATCTCCTTTGCCATACATCTTGGAGATAATCACATGGATAATTTTGCTGATAGATCTGATGAATACGGACAAGATAAGGATTTATATTTCTCTAGAAATATATTCAAAGAATGATTTACCGCATATATCTCCTACGTCAAACTAAACTGCTTTTTACCATTGATGATGGCTGAAATAAATTTTTTAAAAGCACAATGAAAGTGTCAACTTGCGATATATCTATTTGTAGAGGGAATCTCTGTTAAGGAATATTTGTATAATGAGTTGTTCATGACCTCTACTGCTGTGTCTCTTCTGAATATTCCTGCCGCCGTTTTTTCTGCTAAAGCTGGAAGCAAAAATCTGGAGTTCATGCGGTGTCTAAGCCACTAACTAATGATTAAGATAGTGAATTCATATTTCACTCGACTTGTAACTCATAACATATTACTTTTACTAGATCTCATCTTCTTTTAGATTTTTTTAACAATAACTGATTTCCCATTAAATGCTCTATTTTTGCTCCTTTACTTCCAGCGCTTACCCTGCAGTTCTCACGCAAGCAGGGTATCTAAATTGGTATCTTGTATGTCTTGCGCACTTATAGTCGATAATTCAATCAACATCTGCATATTCATGTCTCTGTCACTCGTATTCATTGGAATATTAAAGCATGTTGTATGGCATTTTTCAAAAAAGAGCGGTCGAAGAAATCTAGCAAGACGCGATCATCTGACAAATTCTCACAGGGATGATCTTAATAAATTCTAGTATTTCTTTCCTGCTCTATAGCGTATCTGCGCCAAGAAGGAATGACAACATTATCTGGAAGTCACAATACATACGTTACTGCGAAATACATTCACTAAAAAGACGAAAGATAAGCATGGTATAAGTGTGAAATACCTCGGACGCTACCTTAAAACTCTGATATTTATGTTAAAATTGCGACATTACTAAGAAGAAGTAATTATATATCATTACTTATAGCAGCGGACTAAGAAATACCAGCAGCAACCTTTCTGACACAGGAAGAAAGGATCTGCCACTATATTAACTATATTCCACCTTGGTATTTTTAAAAGGTTTGTTATTATTATTTCTTGCCGAATTCTAAACGGGGGTAAACTATATACCTAAGGTATATAAGGCGATGAAGATGAAGCCTCGAAAAACTGAAAAATGGGAGTTAAGCCTGTCCTGATGAACAGGATTTCTGCGCACAAATCCGTACAAATGTTTTCTGTATGGGAAATAGGGTAGTTTTTATCGATGCTCCCAGCTTAGTAAGCAGGGAACAGAATTATTTGTTAGAAGCAACATATAAAATAAAGAAATAAAGATTATTAAGATAAACCTAGGATTAATATATCTAATTAATGTCTTAGATTAAAGAATACACACTCCGATGAAAACTTAACTTACAATAGATCCAGTAAACTAATTTTACCCCCCTTTGCTAAAGGGAGGCATCTTTCGCTTCCGCTCTTAAAGAGCGATTTAATTTCTTGAGCATGTATGACCATAAGTACCAGTTCTTTTTTTGTAGGTAGAATTGTTTGAGATTGTAAAACATGCTTTCAGATTCGATAAAAATATACTATCTATTATATTCCCTTTTTAATTATCTTTGACCATTGATAGCTATTTAAGATATTAACAATAATGTAATAATCTTTCATCCAAACTTGATGAGATTTTGCACTACTCAAATTTGAGTAGCTTAAATTTCAACAAAAATATATGTAAATCATAGGTATTGTGTATCTTCATCAACGTTATTCTGATTATCACAGGTGTGTGTGTTTAACTGTATTTGAACTATGTTGGTAAAGGTTGTTGCTTTACTTGCAGAGAAATTTTTAGCCAGCTCTATATTTAATTATTATAATTCAAATAATCTTCTCTAGAATTGATAATTCAGTAAATAAAATGATCTCCCAATCATGGAGAATCCTATTCAGCCTTCTTTTAAGAAGCTAATATAACTATTCATATTTTAAATGTGGAATTATTTACTAATAAATCTCTAATTACCCAACATTATTTAAGCAATGGTAACTAATTTCATACTTGTTTGTAACAGTTTTATACGATTTTGTTCCATCCAAGTATAAAGATGGGCCTCTTTATCAATAATTAGCTTAAGAAATTGGCTAACACATTCTGTCTTAAACTCTTTAAGAATATCATTGCTCAGATGACCCTGTCGATCTTAGGCAATTAAGACCGCGATTCCTTCTTTACTTTTATCTCCTCCTCTTTTATTTTTAGCTTGCTATATGTTAAATATAACAATTCTCTTTAAAGGATTCAAAGAAAATGTTTCGTTAACTTTAACAATACCACTTAGTACATTTAAGTGTCTGTCGCTGCTAAAATAACGAGCAGCGCCACCATTTAAACGTTATTTCAAATCAATGTTTGTTTATTTATTGATTTCCGTAAAGTCAACTTATTCAGAATTATATTTATTTCTGGTGCATGAGTTTTCAAGGTAAGTAGCTATCCTACTGATTAATTTATAGATGATTTCAATATTATATTAATGATATGAAAAGTCTACTCTACAGGTATCAAGAAAACTAAATATTACCTCTGATCCCCTGCATGAACTCATCCGTAATGATAACAGGTAGCTAATAGCTCCGCTGTTGAAACGGAGTTTGAATTCATGATGAGATAACATGCTAAATACGCCTTTTATCGACGGGGGTCATACCATAATTTGTAACTGTTATTTATAACAATGAACCCCAATATATAATGATATTGGTGATGTTGAAATTAAAGCACCTAAGTTAAGAGGAAGGATCGCAGCGCCAATAAAATATCCTTCAAGAGCTCATTTTTCCCTTATCTAAAGCGTGCAAAATATCGAAGAGTTGCTACCCATGTGCCGTATACCCGGCGAGGCATACTCTACCGATGATTCTATGAAGGCATGATGCCGATTCTCAATAAAAAGTAAATGATCTCTCTATCAACCCATCAATAGAGTAAAATAGCAATATTCTGAATAGGATAGAAAATACTGGCTGCTTGATTTAGTGATACGCATTACGTTTCTTCCTCAGGTGAAAGGATAATTGTTTTGTCAGACAAAGCTGTTCTCTTTTACAGTAATTATAGGCAGGATTTCATAGATGTAAGGAGCTCGTTGCGGTTGAAAATGATTATCGAAAGTTGAAGCGAATTATGCCGAACTTCTTGATAGCTTTCAAGCATATATAGCTTAATCATACCTTCCAGAATTACTAAGAAAGGTGGTGCCATTGATTTTGAATACAATAGCAAAGATATTTCTAAGTTTGCAGCACTAATGTTATTGGAAGCATAAAACAGCTTATGTGCCATCTTTGCTCACAAAAGATATGCAATCAAAAGTTTTAAGGTTAGCTGCCGGAGATTTTGTTTAGCAGAGAACCTTAAATACTGCTAATAAAATCCTTTATATTTTGTCAGCAAGATTTTCAGGGTATTCTGGCAGCGATGAAGAATCTGTAGGAAAAGTGAGAAGAATTTCTGGTATTCTATGCATTCCCATCAGCGCACTTGGCATTAAGTAAGAACAATCAATCCGGTTGAATCAGCTTTTGCAACAGTCAGGATATAAATTTGACATGCGGAAGCATTATAGTTCGAAAAGCAATCCTTTCAATAGTATTCAAGTTGATCCCGTCTTCTTAAAATAGTTGCAACCACCTAAGTAAGTTTTTGAGCTGTTGACTCAGTGATAAACAATATCCAATTTAAGGATAAAAACAGATCTCTGAATCATCAGAGTGGAACGTAGCCTGATTGTCATGCCCTGATTTGCTAATAACTTAGTAAAGATGCTTTTTCTTTTTTCAAAAAGAACTTACAAAAATAGTTTTGCATGAAAATTATAAATATCATTACTATATCAATAAAATATTTTAATTGGTGTTAGAAACAGATGAATTAAATTAAATATCATAAATTTTCCAAATAAAAAGCATTAATAATTTAATAATTTTTATTAAAATAATATTTCTTAGCTAATTATTGATGACGAATATAAAGAGAGTAAGCGATTTGTCCAGCAAATTTTTTATGATGAAGCTGCCAATTTTTAGGTAACATGCCTAAATTAGCTTCTATTTCTGTTTCAACATAAATCCAACAATTTTTACTTAACCAACTATTTTGTTCTAATAGCAAGGCTGTTTTTTGCAATAGATTTTTGCGAAAAGGCGGATCAAGAAAAATGACATCATAAGCTCTGCCTGTCTGTGCTAGATAGTTCAATGTATCGCTATTAATCATTTTGGCATTTTTTACCTCTAATTTAGCTAAATTACCAGCAAGTTGTCTTGCAATGAAGGGATTTAATTCAATTAAAGTAGCTGAAGCAGCATAGCGAGAAAGTGCTTCAATAGCTAAAGCGCCACTACCAGCAAAACAATCAAGACAGCGAGCATCTTCAATAAAAGGCATTAGCCAATTAAATAAAGTTTCTCTTATTCTATCTGTTGTTGGACGTAAACCCTTACTATCAAAAACAGGCAGTTTACGTCCTCGCCATTTCCCGCCAATGATACGAATTTGGCCATGTGATACACATTGTACTTTTCTTGCCATAATTTATATAGTTTAATCATTATAGTTATCTAACTAAGGTGATAATAGGCTATATTGATAAAAGTTCTTGGTTTGTTTGCAGAGAAATTTGTAGCCACATCTGCATTTCAATTGTTATGGTTTCAAACAATCCTCTTCATGCTAGATAATTTGGTAAATAAAATAATTCTACATCATGAAATCTACTCAGGCAGCTTTATAATCGGCTAATATAACTATTCACATTTCAATGTAAAACTCATTATCAATAATTTTCTAATTATTCAGCTTTTTAGTCTAAGATAACTAATTTTTTTTTCAATGGAGAAGGGTATCATACCATTTAGCTTATCCAAACAAAAGATAAAACTCTTTATTGATGATCAACTTAAGAAAATATCTAACACACTTTATATATTAAACTCTTCAAGAATTTGATCGTTAATATAATCATATCGATCTCTAGCGATAAAAAATAAGATTCGCTCTTTTCTTTTATCTTTTCCTCTCTCGTATTTTCTACCTTTTCTATATAGGGAAATAATCCTTTCATTTAAGTATTCATAAGAAAAACATTTTATCGATTTCAAGAATATTGTTTAGATTTATCTTGGCTGCCTCTGCTGGAGCAAGGAAGCAGTAAGGCCCATCTAAACGTTATTTTAAATCAATGTCTATTTATTTCGTTTATTCCTGTATAGTCAAGCTATTCTTAGCGTACATCGAAGATAATTAAATGATTTATTTTTCTAATGTAATTTGGCTATAGGACTTTTAGTAAGATTGCTAAATATTTTTCTGCAATCAGGTATTTACAGCAATATCATTGTAACCCTAATGAATATCTTCAGTGGGTAAGATTACTCTGATAATATGGGCAAGATAAGTGAAATAAATTTCTTCAATATATGAAATCAATGTTATCTAAAAAAAACTATAACCGAACCAAATAATGAGATTCAGTTTTATGTTGGTAGGTAGTAAAGGAAGAGTCTCTTGATATATATGACTATTTTATGTCAATCTCTATAGGAAAAATTCTTCATTAGTATAAGGGGGGATTTCTGCTAACAACTTTTGCTAACATAGCCTGATGGCTTGTAGCCATATTTACATCGTTTATGAATAATGATATTTTCATGTGCTCAGAATCCGTAGTCACTTTTCTGAAAAATGTTTTCCTCTCACTGGCTCTCTGAGAAGGGCTATTATTCCCTATATTCGAATTCTTAAACCTGTAGAATCTTAATTTAAGCTAAATCGTTGTTTATGCAGCTAAGAGGATTTGCGTAAAATGAAGAAGAAAAAATCCGAAGCAGAAGGATAAAAGGTTTAAAAGCTATAAGCTTGATTATCTGTACGTAGATGTGAATATCTTCTGCAAATGCCAAGCGAAACTTCATAATGTTATCTTTATCATAGGCATAGAATTATACTGCTTGATAGGTTTTTATTCATCTATATAAGTCTAAGACTGCGGCCAAATGTTCAACAATCCTTACATGATTTTAATCAAACATGTCTTATGATCATTTACATCAGGTACTTAAATTAGCATCAGGTACTTAAATTAACAATGACAAAAAATTTATAGATCACATTTTTGATCTACAAAAATATTTGTCTACTAAAAAACAGAAATTCAACTGTTTGTGTACATAGATAAAAATTGGTATCGATAATATCGAGGTTATCTCGCTAATGCATCCTCAAACAAAATTATATGATCGAGAGATTTAATTTAATGGACGCATAGAAGTAGCTGTAAAGCTATCATTACTATAACCACCTCACTTAACAAAACCGGTAGCAGACACTAATGCAAGAAGAAATGATTGGACACTATATCAGTAATATTCCGGCAAGCTATATTAAGATATTGTGTTATTATGGTTTTATTGAATTATAAAGAAGTCAGACTATTATCGAAGGTGCAGAAGTCAGTGAGGGGATGAAATTCAGTAAAACCCCAAGAAATAGAGGTTCGGCTTTTCTTATAAAAGGGATTCTTACGCACAGTTTTATATAAATATATTCTGTGTAGCGATCCTACTTTTTAAGTGGTGATTACTTGGCAAGCAGGAATAGAATTATTGTGAGCAAGAATTCATAAAAAAATGGAAAAAAACCTAAGGGTTATTAAGTTAAACCTAGGGTTAACATCCCTAAAATTAGGGTGTTATATTTAAAAACATATTATCCGATGAGGTTTTAACTTATAATATACCTAAATAAACTGATTCTATCTCTTTTTAGAAAAAAGAGAGGCTTTTGATCTTTAATGAAAGAGGAGACGGATTCAATTTCTTAACCATAAATCGACATAATATATGGTATCACAACTTCAAATTAACCATTTATTTGGATCAGTCATTAAATGAAAAAAGTGTTGAGCAGGCAGTTACTGACTTAAGCCATTAAAATAGAATTAAGAGCGTTAATCACCTGTTTCGGGAAGAAGTTATGATTGAGTTGTACAATTGATCAGGATAATTCAACGTAGTGTTAGACCTGCTGTTAGAAAAAATTCTCTACTATACTAATAGTAGAGCAATTATCACGTTTAAAATTGATTTTCAAATTTACAGTTATTTATAGATATACCTAATAAATAGGTTAATTAGTTCTGGAATTGAGATATTTACATGGACGTATCTAGTTGGTTTATCTGTTTATGCGCATTAACAGGATCTGATTAAAGAAATTTTAATGGTGAATGGTATTTTAATGATCATGGGGGTGCTTTACTGATTGCCGTAGATAAGATAAATATCTTTGTTGGAAGAAAAAAGATTAATGTCATGAAGTTGATTAAGACAATAGATTATTTTATTATGCATCTATTCTTAAATAGATGGTATTATATAGCAATTCTTTAGTACTTTACTCTCATTAATACTTTTTGCATGATTAGCGTCTCAACTGACTGGTACTGTTAGAAAAGTATCGGATGTATTTGGTACTACATTATCACATTCAATGCTTTATGGAATAAAGTACCATTAAGTTATACTGGGTTACCGAGATGATTGGCTAGTTAGCGCGACCTAGTTAGATGCAGCTCAATATTTTAGATATTTCACGCAAGAGTCTCTTTCTCTAAAGAGACTTCATTTGAGAGATCAATATTTAACTTTTATATTGATATTTTATCAAACTTTTAAAATTTAATGTAATATAAGTCAAGAGAATTTTCTTTAATACCGAGCAGTACTAAACTATTCCAATATCAAGTTATTAACTCAGCAATAATAGAATCTACTAAAATATAAACTTTTTATTTAGAAAAATTTTTAGTTTATTGAATTTAAAGAGGATATCAATGATCAAAGAAATGCAATCATTAGCATTAATTCCACAAAATAGCATTGAAGCTTATATGAGATTAACTAATGCTTATCCAATGCTGACCGCAGAGGAAGAGCAAAAATATGCAAAACGGCTGCATTATCATGGTGATTTAAATGCTGCTAAACAGCTTATACTCTCTCATTTACGTTTTGTTATTCATATCGCACGTAATTATTCAGGTTATGGATTGCCACAAGCAGATTTGATTCAAGAAGGTAATATTGGCCTAATGAAAGCTGTTCGTCGTTTTAATCCTGAGGTTGGCGTACGTTTAGTTTCATTTGCCGTTCATTGGATTAAAGCTGAAATTCATGAATATGTATTGCGTAATTGGCGGATAGTTAAAGTTGCAACCACTAAAGCTCAACGTAAGCTTTTTTTCAATTTACGTAAGAATAAGAAACGTATTGGTTGGTTTAATCAAACTGAAGTTGATATGGTTGCCAAGGAGCTAGGTGTATCTAGCAAGGATGTTCGTGAAATGGAATCGCGAATGACTGCACAAGATATGGCATACGACATGAATGATGATGATGAAAATACGACTATTGCTCCAGTTTTATATTTACAGGATAAATCTTCTGATTTTGCTGATATCATTGAGGAAGATAATTGGGAAAACCATTCTACTGATAAATTAACACAGGCATTATCTACTTTAGACGACCGTAGTCAGGATATCATTCGTACGCGTTGGCTTGATGAAGAAAATAAAACTACTTTACATGATTTAGCTAATAAATATCGTGTATCTGCTGAACGTGTTCGTCAATTAGAAAAAAATGCTATGAAAAAGCTTCGATTAGCAATGGAATCTTAAAATAAGCTACACTAGTATGGTATAAAATCTAGCTAAAATTTTTGCTATTTTAGTCAATTTAAAGTTTGGTAAAACCATATGAAAATTGCTGAAGATAGAAAGATGATATCAAAAAACTTATTTAATTATTACTTTTTACGTGCATATAATACTTACCTACTTTTGTTTACTACAAAAGTAGGTAATTTATCTGTCAGTACCCCGTTCTGGATATATTTATATTTAAAATACCCCCATTTAAACCACTTGAACAGATTCGATTATTAATTTTTAATATGTATTAAGTGTAATACACAAAAGAAAGTTAACCAACTAGATATCAAATTTTTTACATTCTATTCTTTATATAACAACTAAATCTCATGTAAAATAAGTCATCGCTAGCTTTTTTATTTTTAACCAAATTTGTAATGCGAAAAGTTCTTTAAGATCCGCAGGAATGGCAACTCATATATATCTGTAATAACTTTTCTAGAAGGTATAAATTTAAGCACCTAATTGAACGTTTTAACAAAAAAATTCTGCATCGAAAACTCCATTAAAACGCTTATGCGATGCGCAATTTGTTATATAGATATATAACTAGGGCGTTTTCTATAGATAATTTTCTATATCCTACAGTTTTATTTTTTAAATATTTTAAAATCTCCACTAGTGACTCAATGAGTACCGGTGACTTACCGGAGCAACAGGCCCGGTACTTTTTTCTAAAAACTCGTTACTGCTACTTTTAATCCTCTTTTGGAGCGTTATTCAATCCTGAATAACGGAGAAATTTGTCTTCTTTAACAACCGATGCTGGTTCACACCATATATTTATATCATTAGGTTATACACAATCCCGGGAATTACTGTATCAACTAAAATTATTATGACAGTCTTCTATCTTCTATCTTTTATAGAAACGTCCTTGTTATTTATTGCAGAATCTGCATGAGAATACTATTACCAAAATAGATGAGTTATACTGATTTCTAGTATATAAAAATTCAGAGAGAGTGGCGATATGATTTTGATTAATTTAATAAATAATTTTAATAACAGAGATATATTATGTCATAAAAGTCTAACCTACAGAGGTCTGTGAAATTAAGATATTATTCTGATCCCTTGGTATAAAGTCATTCGTCACTATGCTTAGGAATTGATAGGTAGAGCTGTTGAGATGGAGCTCGAAGTCATGCTGCTCGACATTTTCAACGCTGTTTTATCGATAGGCGTTATTGCCTATCAACTGTAACAGTTACTTGCCGCAGCGAATCATATAGATTCATATTAGGAATCTTTAGATTAAAGTGTTTAAGATTATAGTAGATCGCAATGGCAACAAAATATGCTTTAACAACTCGTTACTAACCATCTTATCTAAAACATGCAAAAAACGACGAAGAGTCCTATCATGGCTCCTAGCTGTTAGAAATAAACCAGTGGTAAATTTTACGAAGTTCTTGGGCGATTCTTGATAAGAAGGTATATGATATTTACTGATATATCAATAAACTGAAACAGAATACCTTCAAGAACATAGGCAATGCGGTACTTGTGTAATTTAGAGATACACCTAACGTTTATTTCTTAGCTGAAGCCATATCTCATTCTGTTAGGAATGATAATCGCCTTTGCCTGCTACTTATTATCGGCTGGACTGTAGCATAGACATAAGAAGCTCATTGCGTTCGAATAGAGTTATTGAAAATTTAGAAGCAACCTGAGGATAATTTTTAATGGCTGGCGACCCGTCCTAACTTAACCGTATTTTCAGGTTTGCTACGGGAGACGGTGGGGCTGTTTTTTGAATGCAATAGCAGATATTCTCACAGGATCGCAGCACTAATACCATTAGCTACATAAAATAGCTAATGCACTGGCTTTCACTCTACAAAGATATGCAACTGAAAGTCAGGCTGTGAGTTTGCTAGAAGCTCTAGTAATTAGCATAGAGAGCTGATGCCGCTAACAAAGCTTTTAATGCTTTGTTACAAGATTTCCAGTGAAGGGTATCCTGCAAGCGATGAAGAAGCTGGAAAATAACAATCAAGAGGAACTGTAATTCGAAAAAAATAACATTTTAAAATGCTATGAGATTACTCCTTCGTCCACTTATAAAGCAGGAACTGGCTAATAAGGTCAAAACATTGCGTTTGACTTTTTTGGTATGGTAAACAACTTAAATTTAAAAATTTTAAAATGGAGAACAGATTTCTGAAGCATTAGAGTTAGAGATGGATTAACCATTATACACCAGATTTTATAATAAATACGCGAAGTAATAGAATTTATTTTCTAAACAGAATAGAATATTTTGATAAATAATAAAGATCCCTTATATATCAATAACTATTTGATAGCAATCAATAATAAATAATTAATATGAATATATTATATAAGTGTTATATTTTTAGTAAAATATTACTATTGTATTATTTTAATATTTCTGTTTTTATCTATTATCTCAGATAATATCTGAGGTTTCTCTTAAAATAAAATCAATAGTACCAAGTACTATAACTTAAATTAATAATTTATTATTTATCAATTAATATTTGAACCATAGTTCAATCAGTTATATAAATAAATTAATTTCTTACCGAAAATAGCTTAAAACTGTTTTTACCAATAAACAAATATATCTGTTAAGATGCCAAGACATATAATAGCTAGCTTATGCGATTGCTTAAAATAAGTTCAATGCATAAATTTGGCTGTTTGTTGAAAATAACATAGAAATTATTTTCCATATCAATAGTAAAAATACTCGGCAATGAAATAACGATAGAAATAAAATAAAAACGGCCAATTATATTTACTCACACAAGCACAGCTTTCCATAGGTTAAACATAAACCCATTCAAGCAGATAAAGCTGACAGCAAGGAAAATTAAGTTCCAAAAAATAATGATTGAAAGTGTCAATAAGTAACGCGACAAAACAGCAACTTCTCAATGCCGTAGAATTTCTTTTCAATGAAGAAAACACTGCTGGTGATCAATATTGGGGAGTGTCTATTAAAAACTAATAATAAAAAAATTAGAAATAGCCTGTAAAATACTAAAAATAAGTAAGATTTTAAATAAAGATGTTTTACAAAAAATAACTGCCATATAAAGCGAGAAGAGTAGTTATAAATAGTCAAAAAATTTTATTGATAGGGTTTCACTTCGCAGCTAAAAAAGTCAAAGTCTATTTAATAGAGAATCAGTACTAAGCACTCTAATAAATATATCATTTATTTTATAAAAATGATTAAGAATATAAGGTATGTAAGGCATTTTTACCCCTAAAAATTCACTAAGAGTTCACAGATCGCTTCATATAATTTTCTGGATAGGGGATTATATTAACAGTTCTTTAGCTATACCATTGCATAATACCAATTAGAATTAAGCTAGTTATCAGTAGATAGAGTTGCTATTAAGTAACAAAAATGGCCAATCAACTATAAAACTAATCCTCTGGAAATCAATATACTAAATACAATAACCCATATAACGGATATCCCCGTAGCACCAGCACGCTCTTCTACCGACAATAAATCAGTTTATAATTTCAAAAACAATATCTTCTAATGCGGGCCAAAAAATTATCAGAATTGTAAATACAGCTAACTAAAAGATGCTCTTTTTAATCCATAAATCTTATTGCCAAAATACTGATAATCAGAAAATCTAAGTGGTAATAATCAACTATGACGTCCATCTAGGCAAGATAGACATGTAGCGATCCACATTAATGTGGAACAAAGAAATTTTAATACATAAGGGTTTTCAACCTAATGAAAAACTGATCGTTTTAATATCAATATATTCAACGATCAGTTAAATATATAAAGTACTTCTGGTATGTGCCAGCTAGAATCCTTAACACAAAATTTAAGAAAATAGGACTCATAAACAATGCTAGATAAAATGTTCAGGTAGTTTTTTCACAGTCATCCTGTTGCTATCTTATTATTAAAAATGGCTGCTGCTAGCAACATTTTAAAAAAGTCATTATGCGTTTTTTATAAACTGACTTGTTTCAAGATCAATAGTCATATCAGCAATAATGTTGATTAACACTTTATTAATAGCATTAGCAATTTTTTCGTTACTAGCATCAACAGCCCCCTTGTTTATTATAGTTACGTGTAATAGGTACGCGTACTGCTAGAACCATTATATGCCATAGCTACTAGACTAATTGCAACATTGACAGTAATATTATGATGTAAGCTACCTTCTTACATATCGGCATACAAGTTATTTAAAGCAAATTGTAAATTTATGTTAGCTGGGCGCTAATTATAAAACCTCTAGCTATCATCTGTTTTTAATCCTTCTTAATAAGAAGCAGCGTAAATCGCGATAGGGTTTTAATACGGTTATTATTGCATAACGATTAACTTTGACAAGTGCCGTTGAACTTCTTTTATCAATATTAGTAATATTGATTGAAACTGCTCTTATGATCGGATCTTGAGTTGGGAATCTAATATTTAGCTCAATAGACAGGGTGTTACTTGTGTCAACACATCTTATGAAACTTAATGGGATTAATAGAGTAATGATTAAATAAAAGGTATTTTTTTAACATTTTTTCTCAATCTACTTAGCGTCAATTAATTTAATCGTTACTATACTTTAGTATTTTACTGTTAGTATGCTAGAAAGCTATTAGTATTGAGTAAAGAAATCACTAAAATAGCCTGGATTATACTAATCTACTTTAATCGTAATTTAATAAAATCTAATCTTATTTTTAACTAATATTGCATAAATCTTAATTAGTAAAAAAAGAGATTAATTATTTTTATTAGCCTCTAAATGTTTACTTAGTAAATTAAGCTAGAAAGAGTCATTTAATATGATATGTAAACCTATACAAACCATGCGAAAACAAATTGAAAAAAAACTTGAATACGCTTTTTTACCAGTATATCTAATGGTATTAGATGAAAGTAATCAACATAATGTTCCACAAGGTATTGAAAGTCATTTTAAAATTATTTTAGTGACTGAAAAATTTGTAACAGAAAGGATGGTTGCTCGTCACCAAGCTGTTTATCAATTATTAGCAGATAAATTATCTTATAATAATAGTGTTCATGCATTAGTATTGCATACATATACTCCAACTGAATGGCAGCAAGTCCAAGGGAAAGTCTTTCCTTCACCAACTTGTCGTGGTTGGAGAATATGTGAATCGAGATTAAGAAATAGATAATTATGCTGATTTAACAGGATATTTATTTAGTGATAATTGGTATTAATAATATATTTTATTATTTTTAGCTTATTCTAAGTTAGACATATCAATTTTGCCATAAAATCCAGCATTTAAAATATTTACTATTTTTTAGTATTTGCTTTTTCTCAACTCATACCTTATGTATTTATATAAGGTCAGGGTTAATATTATAAGGTTTTGGAACACTTCTACTGTTAAGAAGAATTTTTCAAAATAGGGGGGATAAACCGAGTTTTGAGAGCAATCTATATTATCAGAACCAGTATCTGATAATATTTACTCTGGAGTTCTCTGAGTATTAAGATTCTTTTGAGATAACAACATCTAAGTTTCTGTCGAAATAATTTAAGGCTTAGTGGTGTATCGTGTAACAATTACTATTCCTAATACTAATATTAAAAATTAATAAATACTGAACTCAGTAATGCATTAAAAAGTGTGCATTGATAGTTTTTTTATAAAGGCAAAGTGCCAATGAATATTGGCAAGCAACAATATGCTATTTCTGTATTGAAGGATGTCTTAACGATATAATGCAGCGTGATTTTATTAATGCAATTATAAAATAAAAAATTAATTCTGCTGAAGGAATAAGATATCAATTTGAACAGTTTAAAACAGGTGAAGATTTATTTATACCGTTGAATTTAAAGTCTATCCAGAAATTGGATTAAAGGATTTAGAAAATTTTAAAATTAAAAAACTAATTATTATGATAAAAAATAAAGATATTGACAGAATCCTAAAAACATTACGAAAGCAATAATTGACTTAATACTTAATATACTTAATAAAAGACAAGATAAAAAGTTAGTGTAGATATAAGTGGTATCAATTTTAAAAGCACAATTGATGATGAAATATTTGAAGGTGGTGGTAATGTGAGCAACTTTATGCTGGGAATTAGTTAGGCTCGTATGATTCACGGTTCTAAAATGGTACATATGGATGATCAGGAAGGTGAAATTTATCATCGATGTCTATTTTTAACTGATTATCACGCAGAGAATTTGAAAGGTAAAAAGCAGCTAATTTATTATCACTTTAAAGAAAGTGAAAAACGTGCACCTATCATCTTACCAGAACTGATCGAAAATTTATAAAGTATTTTAGTGCTCTTAACGTTTCAATGGAGTCTTTACGTAAAAAGTATGTAAAAATATTGAACGCGAGCTAAAAACAGCTGTTAGCAGTTTAATTAAAATATAAATACTTGATGGGTTTAATTAAGGAAAATAAAGTTAATGATTTCTTATTGCTATTATTAACAATAAATAATGTACTACGTTGACAACTAGTACAACATTTTGATAGCAATGAAAACAGGTGGTAGAATTACCACATGAAATATTTGAAGAATAGCTAAACATCGCGTCATTGTTGGTCTATTATTAATCGAACATCAATAAAAACTCATTAACTCAAAATAATGTTTATATAAAATCACTGATTTAAGAGATAGCTTAGCTTATAAAAAGCCTACTGAAGTGATCGAATCCTATAACATAAATAAAGAATGAATGGATAGTGTTTATAATTTGACGATAAAAGAAGAAATCATTGAATTTTATTAGAAAAGTAAGAAGTAATGGATAAAAACTCAATTCTAAAAATTAATGAATCAGTCTTAGATGATCTACTTACTAGTAGATGAATATTTTATCTACTTTTATAATAAAAATAGTTAAGTTTATAACTATATAGTCATTCTTATTTATATTGAGTAGAATTAGATAAATTTAGTACTATAAAATATTTAATTTAGGAGATAAAAATGTCATATGATAACAATCAAGATCAACTTGAGCCGCATATGGCATTAGTACCAATGGTAATCGAACAGACTTTACGTGGCGAACGTTCTTATGATATTTATTCGCGCCTTCTTAAAGAAAGAATTATTTTTTTAACTGGTCATGTCGAAGACCACATGGCAAATTTAGTAGTTGCTCAAATGCTGTTTTTAGAGGCTGAAAATCCTGATAAAGACATCTATCTTTATGTTAATTCACCGGGTGGGATTATTACAGCAGGTATGTCAATTTATGACACGATACAATTCATTAAACCTGATATTAGTACGATTTGTATTGGGCAAGCATGTTCGATGAGCGCATTTTTGCTCACTGCTGGTACTAAAGGAAAACGTTATTGTTTACCTAACTCTCGTGTCATGATCCATCAACCTTTAGGCGGATTTCAAGGACAGGCATCGGATATCGAAATTCACGCCAAAGAGATTTTAAAAATTAAATTGCGTATGAATGAATTAATGGCTAAGCATACAGGAAAAAAAATAAAAGAGATTGAGAATGATACTGAACGGGATCGTTTTTTATCTGCAGAGGAAGCAGTTAATTATGGTTTGGTAGATAAAATCTATATTAATCGTGATTAATTTACATAAATGTATAGCATGCCTGATATAATTATATACATGATTAATTAGTAACAATTTTCTGTTACCCTCTTTGCTAAAATTAGATGATGGTTAAAAAAGTGAGGTTATCTGAATGATAGATAAAGGCAAACAAAGTTCAGGAAAATTGCTGTACTGTTCATTCTGTAGAAAAAGTCAGCACGAAGTTCGTAAATTAATTGCTGGTCCGTCAATTTATATTTGTGATGAGTGTGTTGAGCTTTGTAACGATATTCTTCGAGAAGAAGTTAAAGAGATTTCACCACATCGTAAGTACAGCGCATTACCGACACCCCATGAAATTCGGCATCATCTAGATGATTATGTTATTGATCAGGAAAATGCAAAGAAAATATTGGCAGTAGCTGTTTACAACCATTATAAACGTCTACGTAATATCTCTAACGAAGGAATAAATGCTGAAAGGATAGAGCTAGGTAAAAGTAATATTTTGCTTATAGGACCTACAGGTAGCGGTAAGACATTATTAGCTGAAATTTTGGCTAGTTACCTGGATGTACCATTTACCATGGCTGATGCGACAACATTAACGGAAGCAGGTTATGTTGGTGATGATGTAGAAAATATTATTCAAAAACTTCTACAAAAATGTAACTATAACGTAGAGAAAGCACAGTGTGGTATCGTCTATATTGACGAAATTGATAAAATATCACGCAAATCTGATAACCCGTCAATTACACGAGATGTTTCAGGTGAAGGTGTTCAGCAAGCTTTACTTAAGCTTATTGAAGGTACAATTGCTGCAGTTCCCCCTCAAGGAGGTCGTAAACATCCGCAACGAGAATTTTTGCAAGTTAATACTTCTAAAATTCTATTTATTTGTGGCGGAACATTTGCAGGTCTTGATAAAGTAATTGGACAACGCTTAAATAAGTGTTCAGGTATTGGTTTTTCAGCTGAGGTGAAAAGTGAATCTAAGCGTGCGACTGAAGGTCAATTACTTTCTCAAGTGGAGCCGGAAGATTTAATTAAGTTTGGTTTGATTCCTGAATTTATTGGTCGCTTACCAGTCATAGCTACTTTAAGCGAATTAAGTGAAGAAGCATTAATTCAGATTTTGAAAGAGCCTAAAAATGCGTTAATTAAACAATATCAAACACTTTTTGAGCTTGAAAGTGTTGCTTTAGAGTTTCGTGAAGAAGCATTGAAAGCAATTGCGAAAAAAGCCCTATCAAAAAAAACAGGAGCACGTGGTTTACGCTCTATTGTGGAAGGAGCTTTACTAGAAATTATGTATGATTTGCCATCAATGGAGAATGTTGAGAAGATACTGATTGATGAAATGGTGGTTATCGGTCAATCAGAACCTTTAGTGATTTATAGTCAGTCTGATAAACAAGCATCAGGTGAAAAATAAATTTTTAATGCTTTTTAATTGAATTTTATAATGCATAATAAGAATTTTTCCTAATTATAGATTTAATATCAGAATTTAAGTTATTGAATATTAAAAATTTTCTTTCCATATAATTTTATATTTAAACTTAGGTTTCTCAAATTTTTAAGGAAACCATAAAATTATGATAAGTTAAAGAAGAGAGAACCTTATGAATCTAGAGCATTCCGAACGCATTGAAATTCCTGTACTGCCTCTCAGAGATGTTGTGGTTTATCCACATATGGTAATCCCATTGTTTGTTGGCCGCGAGAAATCTATTCACTGTCTTGAAGCTGCAATGGATCATAATAAACAAGTCATGTTGGTAGCTCAAAAAGAAGCGTCGACTAATGAACCAGGTGTAAATGATCTTTTTTCTGTAGGAACAATTGCTTCTGTTTTGCAGATGCTAAAACTACCAGATGGTACGGTTAAAATCTTAGTTGAAGGTTTGCGTCGGACAAAAATTACTACGCTAACAGATAATGGGGAATATTTTATTGCACAGGCTGAGTGTTTTAATTCTCCGGCTATTGATGAAAAAGAACAGGAAGTCTTAAATCGAACAACCGTTAATCAGTTTGAAGGTTATATTAAACTGAATAAAAAGATCCCGCCTGAAGTATTAACATCATTACATTCTATTGAACAATCGGATAAATTAGCTGATACAATCGCTTCCCATATGCCATTAAAATTAGCTGATAAACAACGTGTATTAGAAATGGCGGATGTGGCTGAGCGCCTTGAATATTTGATGGCAATCATGGAATCTGAAATTGATCTATTGCAGGTTGAAAAACGTATTCGTAATCGCGTTAAAAAACAAATGGAAAAAAGTCAGCGCGAATACTATTTAAATGAGCAAATGAAAGCAATTCAAAAAGAATTAGGTGAGATGGAAGATGCACCTGATGAATATGAAATGTTCAAACGTAAAATTGAAGAAGTTAAAATGCCAAAGGAAGCTCAACAAAAATCAGAAGCAGAATTACAAAAATTGAAAATGATGTCGCCTATGTCTGCTGAAGCGACAGTTTTACGTAGCTATATTGATTGGATGGTGCAAGTTCCATGGAATACTCGTAGTAAAGTTAAAAAAGATTTATTGAAAGCTCAAGAGATACTGGATAGCGATCATTATGGTTTAGAACGTGTTAAGGAACGTATCCTTGAATATCTAGCGGTGCAGAGTCGTGTGAGTAAAATTAAAGGAGCAATTTTATGTTTGGTAGGACCGCCGGGTGTGGGTAAAACATCATTGGGTCAATCGATTGCTAAAGCAACAGGTCGTAAATATATTCGTATGGCACTCGGTGGTATCAGAGATGAGGCAGAAATTCGTGGACACAGACGAACTTATATTGGATCTATGCCTGGAAAACTCATTCAAAAGATGGCAAAAGTAGGTGTTAATAATCCCTTATTTTTATTAGATGAAATTGACAAAATGTCCTCGGATATTCGTGGTGATCCAGCTTCAGCTTTACTTGAAGTACTTGACCCAGAACAGAATGTTGCGTTTAATGATCACTATTTAGAAGTTGATTATGACCTCTCTGATGTAATGTTTGTTGCAACTTCAAACTCGATAAAGATTCCAGCACCGTTATTAGATCGTATGGAAGTTATTCGTCTCTCAGGTTATACCGAAGATGAAAAACTCAATATTGCAAAAAAACATTTATTACCTAAACAGATTCAACGAAATGCATTAAAAAAAGGTGAGCTTACGATTGACGATAGCGCAATTATTGGTATAATTCGTTATTATACCCGTGAGGCTGGTGTTCGCGGTTTAGAACGTGAAATTTCTAAATTATGTCGTAAAGCAGTAAAAGCTCTACTGATGGATAAATTATTAAAATACCTTGTTATTAAGGAAGATAATTTAAAAAACTATCTTGGTGTGCGTAAAGTTGATTATGGTCGTGCTGATACCGAAAACCGTATTGGTCAAGTGACAGGTTTAGCTTGGACAGAAGCTGGTGGCGATTTATTAACTATTGAAACGGCTTGTGTACCAGGAAAAGGTAAACTCACCTATACCGGATCGTTAGGTGAGGTTATGCAAGAATCGATTCAAACTGCGTTAACTGCAGTTCGGGCGAGAGCAGAAAAGCTAGGTATTAACGCTGATTTTTACGAAAAACGGGATATTCATGTGCACGTCCCTGAGGGAGCAACACCAAAAGATGGACCTAGTGCAGGAATTGCAATGTGCACAGCATTAGTTTCTTGTTTAACTGGCAATCCTGTACGAGCAGAGGTAGCGATGACTGGAGAGATAACATTACGAGGGTTAGTGTTACCTATTGGGGGTTTAAAAGAAAAGCTATTAGCAGTTCACCGTGGTGGTATAAAGATTGTGCTAATTCCCGATGAAAATCAGCGAGATTTAGAAGAAATACCCATAAATATTATTGCAGATTTAAAAATCTACCCGGTAAAAACAGTTGAAGAGGTTTTTTCCATTGCATTACAAAACCCACCCTTTTAGGTTGGTTGTAAGGGGGCTAAGAGATATTCTTGTTATATTAATGACATAATATAAATTTAAAGGTAATAAATCTTAAATTGTTTATCAATTGTTTCACCACTAAACAATTTAAATAAAAAATCTATAATTATTTATATGTAAAATCTTTTCTTGCCATATTTTATGAAATTAAATGATAACATCATCTTTTATAAACTGTTAGGAATATATTTATTCAAACTATAATTAATAAAATGGGGATAATAAGCATGGAAAAAGAAATAGTTAGTGCACCTAGTAGCTAAAATTGAAAATAAAGACGATTATTAAATCGGTTACTGAGAGTGTATTAAATGTATTTAATGAAATTAAATCTTTAATTCTTAAAAATAAATAAAATTACTGCTACTAAGACAGTGTCTTTAACGTAAAGAAAGGATTAAAAATGCCCTTATAGGGGCTATAAGAAAAAATAAGAGTATTAGCAAATCTAGGTGTTTATTGGTTATTAGGCTAAATTCTACTCTGAAATTTTATAAATCTGCTCTCCATCCTTAAATTAGATGTTATTTACCACTATGGTCAATATAGTCAAATCCCATTAGCCGCAGCATTCCTGCTTTTCCGAGCAGACTATAACAGTCTAAATACCACATTGAAAAGGTTATTTTGAACTACATCGCTTCGCGCATCAGCTTCATAACCTCACTGTCGCAAAAATAATTAATCGCGGATTGGTCCTCTTATTGAGTCAACCATGCTGACAGGGCGTTATAGGAATGCCAGCTGTTTCTTTTCGCTATTTTCTAATATCTTCATTTCCTAAAGGAAATCTTGAAGAGCTTGCTACAAAATATTAAAGGCTTTATTAATCGGCATTACAGTTCTCTGGTAGGCAGTACTGATTCTCACCCGCAGCTCATTTTTAAATTTCAGTTCTCTATATATTTTGTGTGGTAAAAGCAACAAATCAACTGCTGTTTTGTACACCCAAGATCGTTGGTGTTTGGTATCCTGAAATATCTTGCCATTGCATTTCAAAAACTAAGGGCACAGTCTCTTATAGCAAATCTGGAAGGATATGGTTAAGCAATACACTCACCAGCTATTGAAAAGTTATGCCCAAGTTTGTTTCTGACTCTCGATAACCATTTTTGACTATAACGAGCTCCTTTATGTTAATGCTGCTAAACAAGAGAAGCATATGCTTTTCATCAAGAATCACCACCAGAGTTTCGTGAAAATAATGGATAAAAATGTTTTACAGATACAATTATTGGTAATAAGTTTTTAACGATTTTAGACGCCTTAGATAAGGTGGTAGCAAGGAACTGTTGAAGTATATTTCATTGCTGCTGGGATCTCCTTTTAACCTTAAGCAGTTTAATCTGAATATCGCCAATACTAATCTATATTACTCATTTCAGTAAATAATCGTTACGGATGATGGCCTTAAACACCTGTTAAGAAGTCGACGGTTGATCATGTTGTTGCAATAATAGATTCGAGTTCCAACCTTAACAACGATGTTATCAGATGCCTGGCACACCATTATGGATGAATTGATTCAAGAAGGCCCCCTCTTTTTTAGAGTAATATTTAGTTTTGTCTACCTGTAGGTTAGACTTTCATGACATATCATCTCTATGTTGTTGAAATTATTATAAAATTAATCAAAAAGATACGACACAACAAATCTTCAAAACCAATACACTAAAAATAATCATAACTCAAAAATAAAATTATGATCTACTTTTAATAGATAAACTAAAATCAAATCATTTATTCTAATTTATTAGAATCGAGTGCATCATCAAAGATGATGCTTTTACTTTATAAGCTAAATACTGTATCATAATTATGAATCTATTACTTTGACTAAAACGGAGAGCATCATCATTATGATGGATACCCTACGCACGGTGGCGTATAGTCCTGTGTTCAAAATAGTATTTGTGATTATTATCTTATCCTTTTTGCTTACGGGAGTTGGTAGCTATTTGATAGGTATTTCAAATAATCACGTAGTGAAAGTGAATGGCACAGAAATTAGTCAACTTCAATTACATAAAGCTTTTCAACAAGAAAAACAAGTATTACAAGAACGACTTGGTGATGAATTTTCTAAAATTTCCAATAATGAGAAAGAGATACAGATATTGCGGCGTCAAGCTTTAGAACGTTTAATTAGCGTAACATTACTTAATCAATATTCATATCAATTAGGTTTAACGGCAAGTGATAATCAAATTAAGCAGGATATCTACAACATGCCGATATTTCAAATAAACGGGCATTTTGATAGTAAAAAATATCGAACTATTTTATACGAAAATAATGTTAATGCCGATGATCTTGCTCAAGAAATACTATATAATTTAATTAATCGTCAACTCAGGAAAGTATATGTGACGAATGAATTTGCCTTACCTGGAGAAATTAAATCCTATGCTGAGTTACTTTTACAGCAACGTGAAGTAAAAATAGCAACTATACCCCTTGCAGACTATCTGTCTAAACAAGTAGTTACAGATAAAGAGTTGAAAAATTATTATAATACACATAAGAACAGTTTTATTTCACCAGAACAGGTACAGGTTAGTTATATTAAGTTAGATGCTGCTTCTCAACGTGATAAGTTATCTGTCAAAGATGAGGAGATGAAAAGCTATTATGAGAAAAATATAACTAATTTTACTCAGCCAGCGCAAAAACATTACAGCATGATTCAATTGGCAACAGAAAAAGAAGCTGATTCCGTTGCTAAAGCTTTAGCTAGGGGAGTTGATTTTAAGCAATTAGTCGCCGAAAAGTCAACAGATAAATTAAGTGCAGCAAATAATGGAGCTCTAGGTTGGATGGAAGCAGCTTCAACGCCAAGTGAAATTATTGCTGCGAATCTAATTAAAAAAGAACAAGTTTCTAGCATAATAAAATCGACTACTAATTATATTATATTTCGTCTTGATGAAATTAAACCTGAATTTATAAAACCTTTCCATTCAGTAAAAACTGAAATTGCTAATATTATAAAAAATGAAAAAGCGATTAATGCATTTTATTTATTACAACAAACTGCAAGTCGTGCGGCAATAGATGATAACGAATCTTTAATAACTACTGAAAAAGTTACTGGTATTAAAGCAGTAACTACAGATTGGTTTAGTCGTGATAATCTTCCTAAAGAAATAAGATTTGATAAGGTGGCTGATGCCATCTTTAACAGTAACTTAGTAGGTAAAAATAGGATAATAAATATTAATTCAGATGTTATTAACATCGATGATAAGCGTGCATTTATTATTCGAGTTGAAAAATATAAACCAGAGGTAACACAACTATTTGATGAGGTAAAAAAAACAGTAGCTGAATTAGTAAAACTTAATAAGGCTACAAAAGAGATGGAAGCAGAGGGTTATAAATTGCTGATCGCATTAAAACAAGGTGCAGGTGACGCAGCTTTACTAAAAGAGAATATTAGATTTGGTAAATCTAAGATTATTAAGCGTTTTGATCAAAATAACTCATTAGCTGAGCATATTTTTCAAATGCCAATCCCTAAAGGGGATACATCAACTTATCTTAGTACCAAAGATACTAAAGATAATTTAATTATTATTCAATTGATAAAAGTTATTCAAGGACAACCGACAGAAACTGAATTAAAAGTCTTTTCCAAACATTATGAAATGATACTTGGCAATATGATGATTGAATTACTTATGTTAAATTTACGTGATAAGGCTAAAATCGATTTAGGCCGAATAGAGTAATTTATGATTGACTTCTTAGAGAATTATATACAATTCTTTAAATTAGAAGCTGCGCTTGTGTAGACTTTTTGTTATATAATTTTATTTTTAATATTTTTATTCTCCTGTCTTATCTATTTTCTCAGGATCCATTATATGGACTTTTATCATACATCCCTATTTATGGTAGGGATATGGTTACTAAGAGATATAAATTGGGAGGAAACATAATAATAAAGATCTATCGAGTTATGCTTATTTCTGATATATAAGATTTTTGAGATGCTAGCGTCTATTCTATCTGATCCATTTTATGAATGATTTCAACAGCAGGGAGATGAAATGCGCCATAAAAATCTACCCTACGGTTATTCGCGAAAACTAGATATCATCTCCTAATTCTTTGCTTGCATGAACTCATCTATAATGGCCCCAGGAAACTGATAGACACTGTTGTTAAGGCATAACTCAAAGCTATTTTCTGAACAAAACGCTGAACGCCGTTTTGTTAACCGTTTTTACTTTTTCTATAACTATTATTCGCCATAGAGACTTTATATAGATTGTTATAAGTGATATTGAAATTAAAGCGCCTAAGAGGCTTAGGTAGTGTGGCGCAACCGCAATAAAAATATTGGCTTCAAGAGCTTCATACTGCCTTATCTAAGGCATGCAAAAGCGATGAAGAATATACTCTTAGTTTTATATGGTTTTGTATCTCTTGTAAATGCAGAGACATCGTTAATTTTAGAAAGCTCTAGAAACGCTTTCATGATAAAAATCACATAATCTCTCCTCTCTGGCCAGTATCATGATCAGGCTGAACAGCAATAGCTTAAAGAGTGCAGGCAATAATAACTGTGTGATTTAAACGATAACCACTACATTTGTTTCTGTGCCTTATATACCAAGCCCTGTATATAAACGGTCGAATTTCTGTTTTTCGATAGCTGAACATTTTCGCAGACTAAAAGGTAGCTTGTAAATTCTTTTCCGTTCTCTTTTAAAAAATTCGATGGATAGG
>JBQMRR010000024.1:0-22304 GCA_052174495.1 Arsenophonus sp. NC-TX2-MAG3 | reverse complement strand
GTTAATCTTTTTGCTAAGGAAATGAATTATAAACCAATTATTTTTCATAGTTTTGATGAAAATAATCATCTTATTTATCATACAAACGTTATGATGAGCGTTGGTTCTAATTTTTCGGTTATTGCTCTAGATAGCATTTCTGATAAGAAAGAACGCGAGATTTTGTTAAAACAATTACATGAAACTCATAAAGAGATTATTCCAATCACACTAGAGCAAGTTAAAAATATGGCTGGAAATATTTTAGAGGTAAGAGCAGACGATGGAAAAACAAAGATTATCATGTCTAAATCAGCTTATAATTCATTTACTTCTGAACAACGTAATACATTAACTAAATATGGAGATTTAATTCCAGTTAATATTAAGAACATTGAAACGGTAGGTGGTGGTAGTGCACGATGCATGTTAGCTGAAATTTTTTAATACTAGCTCTATAATTACAACATTATCACTTAATTGAATGACACTATATATCTAAACAAAATCAAGATGCAGGTTTCGCCTATTAGGCAAACAACTTTATAAAGCCTGGAAGGTTCCCCATCCTGCATCTTCAATTTTTAACATATAAAGGACTTCACTTCTTTCTTACCTTTCAATATTTGCTCATAATTTGCACAAATGAGCGAATTTTTGCTGTAAATAGGTATTTTATCATTTTTTGATACTTTATATAGATAATTTAATAAAACCTGGTTTATTGAAAACTATTATCTACTAAAAGATAGTATGATTTTTTTTAAGAATTCATATTTAACTTTGAAATAATCTTTAATAGATTCCAATGAAGCTTTACTACTCAATACTGATTGGATAATTCCTGATTATACAGTCAAATATATTGATGCAAAATGATCTAAAACTCTTCATTAAAAATTAAAATAATAGCTTTTTTATAGTGCATCTTCCATACGTCAATTAAATCGCTTGGCAATGCCATTCATTTAAGAATTCTTCAGCAGGCTAAGTCGGTCTGTTTTATACCAAGCTCTGTACACAAACAGTCGAATTCCTGTTTCCCCAGTGGTTGAATATTTTCCCAGACTAAAAGGAAATCTCTAAATTTTTTACATTATTTCTAAGTATCTGATGGAAAGCCAGGAGAGGGGACCCCCAATGTTCAGTTAAGATCACGTAAAAAACGTTGAGAATTAGACTCAGTCTTAATTTTGATAGTTAAGAAATTAAATCTCTTTTTAAGAGAGACTAAAGGCAAATCATTATTGCTAAAAGCCGATAAAATTAATTTTTGGTCTTCTTGCTAGAAGAAGTTAAACTTAACTGTGGAGTGTGTATTATTCTTTAATCTAAAATTTATTAATTTAGGAAAATTGTCCTTAAATTTAGTTTAATAACGCTCATTTTTCTATTTTATACATTCTTTTTGAGAATAATTGCGTTATCTGTTTGAAAACTTAAGCGTCGGTAAAAGTAGCCTGTTGCCATAATAGAATCTATTTGTATAAATCTGCGCGCAGAAATCCTTTATTGGAAAGGCAAACTCTGATTTTTATCACCTGTCATCTCCACCAGTGCCTTATACACCTTCAGTAATAGTATGCCTGGTTGAGGTTTCGAGAAGAAACCATAATAACATACCACTTTAACATCCTCATTAAAATATAGTTAATATAATGCCAGATTATCTCTTTCTGCATCAATGGCCTGCTTACAAACCGGTGCCTATTTAGTTAGGTTATCCTAGTAATGATGTATAACCTGCTTCCCTTCAATAATGCCGGAGTAAGCGTATCGCGCAGGCTATAATTAACTTATTGCTGATGGGTAATAAGCTTAACCGAAGCTGTCTCATGCAATCTGACGTGCTAAAAACAGCTTGTCTGACGTGACTTTAACGATATAGCCGTACCCCTCCCCCTCCCCCAGAAGCCTTAAAAGTCAGATCGATTTCATGTTGCTACGTGACCCCGATCAAGTAGCAGCAACGCAATATGGCCTTCCAGTGTCAGATTGTGTTTTTGTGCAATCCTTTGTTGGGCGATAAGGAGCCAGGTTAGTCTGCTCAAATGCTCGATAGCTCCGGATCCGTAGCGCAATAGTCACCTAAAGCAGATAACCGTGCAGCGACATCGTATCCAACAAGCTACTGAGTTCTATTTCATCAATTGAAAGGTACCACAGGTATCTAATAGCACACCGACTATGTCGAGCCCAATGACAGCGTATCGATTTTACTCGGATACCAGACCCTGTACCAGCGACCGGCGCTGCCTTCTAATTAGACCGTCAGTTCGTAAGACTAGCCACTGAACTGATCGGAAGCGGATCCCAAGTACGGCTGGGTGTGATATTCATGCGTGCTCTCTTTTTAGCCATAATGCAGGCAGTTCCAGGTCGGGCCCGATACCTACCTGCTATCTTTATGTCGTTAATGAAACCATGGCAGGATTCTCCTCCCACATGGTGCTTATGTACATTAATCAGTGAAATAGCTAGGATGATGCTAGCAGAAACATCGGTGTGGTTGAAATAGGCAGATTGGCTACAATGATGGGTAGATAGCCGCACGCGTCGCAGTAATAGTAGGTTGCTAGTGTATCTCAATACTGGCTATCACGGGTAATATGACTTGTCAGGCTCCCCCGGCTTATGTTTCTGTTCATGTTGGCTTGCAGACATCTCCTGTTTTCCTTTAGCAACGCGTCACCAGATGCCAGTCAGATAGCTCAATATTGGAGCGATGTCATTCCAGGTAGAGTGTAGCACCGTCTACTTGAACAAGCCACCATATCCAGTGCACCGGGCAGCGCCTGGCCGGTACTAGGGGGTCGTAAGGGTGTAAGTGTGTTTCCGCCTAGCTAGCCGTGGTCACCACCTTACCCGTCGCACGGGTCAGACTACTCGCTGCAGGAAAATGGATTTCCAAGCCTGCAACAACGGTATCGCCTGTATCAACGTGGGCGTGAAAGCTCTACCTAACCCAGACTATTAATATCTCAGGGGCGCGTATTAACGCCGCGACCGGATACGTTTTTATCTGATGCGCCACCCGAATCACTTGTGAGGCTGCGGCTAGTATCGACTGCGCCTGACGAAACGACCCCCACCGCCCGGTTATAGCGATGTACCGGTGGTACTCGTCCGGATTAGTCAGGCCCTTTCTGTTTAGTGTCGTAGTATTTCCGACGGCTTAAACGGTTAGCGCAGATCCATTGGTAAATTCACGCAGACTAATATCGACCTTTTCGGGCATTGAGTGATACTGTGCATGCGCTAACACAGCGTAAGACCAGTGAGCACGCTGATTACAAAGTGCCCCAGGTATTCGTCATTGCCGAGTACAAACCCCAATGCCTGATGGTACGACAGGCGGTCTGTATCTGTTGCCATTGCGGAATCAATTGACAGTACTGCTGATGAAACCGCATGCTGAGGCGATATTCATCCCCCTTTTATCGGTGACCTAGTGCAGACCGGTTTACGGGCAATATGCGCTTGCTCGGCAAACTCACCGAGAAGAGTGCGATTCCAGCACGGTAAAGCCGGTTTATAACTGCACTTTAATCTCACCAAAAAGATTGCTAGCATCAGTAAAAGTCATAAGGTTGTTGTTGGTGCATCAGCTGCGCGAAGCGTTTCCCACCCTCACGCACACTGATAGCCAAGGCTGCCGATGGGCACCCTTGGACTCTTCGTTCATCACAATCTTTGGTGCAAAGGTGATGCGTATTCCTGATAGCTTCCCCTTCCCTCTGACGTTTTCGGTCATCAAAGTTTAAGGAGCGGGCACGCACTAATCCTGGCGTTGTGCGGATAATACCGCCACCGGGGCCGCCCCTGGACAACATTATTCCTCAATCCGGTAAAGACCTTTTGGGACTGTGTGTGCCGAGTGTCTCCTTAAACTAGCCTAATACACTGTCACTAAAATGGATAATCGTCTCTTTGGAACGATTAAACGACTTTTAATGCTGTTTAATCAGACCATCAGTCAGATAGCACACGTATCGTAAATGAGCGGGCAGTTTAACATGGAAGTGGCTCATCACCCAGGCGAAGGCTTTATACAACAAATCTAACGACGACCAGTTAAGAATAAGTGTGCTAATGCTAGCAATAACGCCGGAAAACGCTTGTTTACCCTCAGCTAAATGGTGCCTGAAAGAAAGCGTTTATCGGTCTCCAAAAGCGGTAAATCAGGTAATCCACCCGTCAGTAATCGCAGTAATCCCTAAGGTAATCGGGCATAAAAACATCAGTGCCTGACCCAGCCACAGCAGCGTATGTTCAGCCAGGCCTAGGGGCACGTCATCAGCCCATCGGCCAATACTTTCGTCAATCTCCCCCCACACTGCCATGAATTAGCTTAAGTGCCCCCACGCTTAAAGGTGGGTGCTTAGTAATAACCAAGGCGATACGCAGCTTGGTAAACCACCTGACAAAGCAGCCATATCGATAAACTAAGCAGATTAAGTGCCAGACGAATAACTAGAAGTACGCCCTTAAACAGCAGGAAGACCGCCCACGATTTTGGCGATACCGCTTTAAGCAGTTGTGGGTGAGTTTTGATCCAGACATTAAGCTGCATTCAGGTTAAAGAAAGAGAATTTTCGTTAACGACAGTACGGCGGGAAGAGTAATTCAACGATACTCCGTGATAACTCTCGATTGGAAATGCCTAACTTTTTTATCTGTTTAATCGGTAAGAATAAACATTTTTATAATTACCGATTAATACATGTTTCTTAGCGGAAGCCAAACCTTGGCACGGATGGATGTACTGGTACTTGTTCATATCCGCTAGCATTGGACAGACAAACGTCATCATCTGCATATCGGTAAACAGTTCATCTAATCCAAAATCTACTGCAGGGTCAGTTAATGGCTTATCGCGCGCAGCATCGTCCTGCAGCGCCATCGCTGATTTAAATTATGCCAGCGCTCCAAAACTCTTTTACGCCAGACAGGTTTAGAGGGTATTCATGATCCCCCCTCATTCGGCGAAATCCCGTCAGCTTTTTGTTGCACTAAGAATTTTTCAATATCGATACCGACATTCGTAAAGCATTTTTTAGGTTTCTGTGGCATACAGTTTTCAAGAAAGTTATTAAAATTATTCCCTGCTTTATCCGTGTGCTCCCCGCGCCAATTTTGCTACCTGCAAAGAGGCGGCGACCAGCCTCCGATATTGCTCTGCTTTGCTATGAGCCAGATTGGGCCTTTGTGGGGGCTAGCAAGGTCAGATAACCACTTCACCCTTATCTGTAATTTCAAATGAATCTGATTTTGCTTCTTACACCATGATGTTCTGTACCACAGTAAAATCTTTCGCGGCAATCCTCAAGCAACTGCTAGATAGTCCCGCCGCTTGTGCCCACAGTTTAGTCAATATCCGGATAGCAGGTTGCGACTCGGGTAATATGTAGGAGGTAGACGCGAATTAGCGTCCAGTCTGTCAATATTATTTCAATGAGCGATCTAGTTGCTGCCTGTAAATCGGCCTAGGTCTAGTTATATTGCTGGCTCCAGTTACGGATATCTTTACCCAGCACTGCCTGAGTATTACCATCATAACCGGGATGATACCCATATCAACCAGATTGTCCGAAAGGGTCATCGATTACTTAGTAAGCGGCGTGACCGATACCCCGCCGATATCGCCGTGGTGGTGCACCTAACGCCAGCTCTTGCGCCATCATGGTTTGCCGTTGTTATCCAGAAATCTGACTACCATCAGCGTGCAATGCAAACGACGGTGCTGTTGCTCGAAATGGAGAAAGTCTGTCTAACCCAATCCAGCTTGCTATTAAGGCTACTGGCAGGCAAGAACAGTGAACTGATTGTAGCGGCTTACCGCCTGGGTCAGTTGCTGCTAGTGGGATTACAGGAACAGGTCATTTCATCCAGGCTATTGAAGCTGTGTCAGAAGTCACTCATCGCCAAGCGAAAGGCACCGCCTACTCCTTCTCTTAATCATTACCACCCTAATCAAAAATGTGCTCGATACCGCGTCACCTGCCTCTGTTAGACCCGATCACTCTTTATCGGTTGCTTCGCATTGCCCGTTGCTCCTGAGGAATTTTGCTAGCGCTTCCTGTAAGTAGTCTTCAAATTCCACACTGTCAGCGCATTCAGTCTCATTCAGCTGCTAGCGGAATCATCTCACCACAAAGACCCTGGTGCGTGACGCAACGTATTCGAAGAGTGCATTCACCTCCCCCCCCCCGCAAACACTGGCGAAAGTGCTTTGCAACTGTTGATAATCCACCAAATCATATTGTCGATATCTTCCGGTATCAGGCCGGTCATATGGGCAATTAGCAGGCTATCCCCCGGTCATTGACGTTTTCACTTAAGCGGTGTACTGCTTTGATGTCACTGATGTTGAGTCGGTTTAATCTGACCTGGGTCAACCTTTCATCACTGCCAAGGGAATAAGGATATTACAAAGTGTAATTTAAAGACTGTGTCATGAGGGTTATTCCTTATCTGTTACTGTTAAGAACTCAGATTGGCGCGATAATTAGTGAGCATATCTTTATCGTTAATTTTAAAAATATTGGCGATCAGATCCAGCTCCAACATCACTTGCCCATCCATTACCTGCTTGATATAGCTGCAGGTAAAACTGCTGTTATCTGCTGCACTTCGTGCTGCTTCTTAAAGCTGCCAAGGCTATTTTTAGTGAATATCACCATCATAAATACTGCCACCGGTAATTCATCATGGCGACCCTAGGTGCCAGGTTATACTGCTGGAGGTTGCTGTGATATTGCAGCAGATACGCCTTGAAAAGATTTTGTGATGGTGCATGTATGCGGGGCAACTTTTTCATACAGATTGCTCAGTCAATTTTCCTTTACAGGTTGTTAAACCCTATCGATAGATGAATTTTACCAATCATTTTCAGTTCCTGATGCTCCTGCTGTACCACGTTAATTTCCGCTACTTGATTTGTTTTTCCAGACCCAGGAGGCTATCACCGTCCAGGTAAACGTTTAAACGTTGGCATTGGTAATAAAACGCAGTACATTGCCTGCCATTATGCGCTCTTTATCATTATCTTTTGACCCTGTGTATCATGCTCATGTAGAAATCCCATTTTTCGGAAAGCTGAGATATTCATCGGTGATTTCCGTCTCAAAGTTCAGATACTCCATCAGCGACGTCGGGATATATTATAATTCAGTTTCAATTGCTCAGATTGAGAGCATCCTTCATCTTATTCGCCGGAATATACCAGAAGTGAAAGTGCAACAACGCCTCATTATCTGCAATCAGTTGACGACCATAGCATTCACTGATTCGATTAGCACATCAATACAACCCCCTGCCCAATAGGCAATCAATATATTGTAGACTGAAATGGCAGATGGACTCATTAATCATGTCCTCGGTACGTCGCATATTTCAAAATTCTTCAGATGCATCACGGTCGGCCAGGGTCGGTGCGATTAGCTCCCACAGGCATAATCCGCTACCAAAGTGGTTAAACACTGTGATAATGGCGTATGGTTAAGCAGATTGACCTCCCTATTTAGTGTCATCAATACGTGTACTTAACGGGCACTCAATCCGACAATGCCCATCAGCGCCTGATTGGAAGAGGGCTACCAGAATTCTTTTTCCTTATCCACTTTTGCCATCAAGGACCTCACGCGCGCTAACAGCAGCTCTTAGGCAAGTCTAGTTTACTATCTTGTCATAGATCTTGACCTACGTATAATACAGATATAGCAGATCAGAGGCGGTATTAAAATTAATGGTGTCTTCTAGACCTGCCCAGCGATTGCCTGGGAAAATATCGTCCACGCTGGGACATCATGTAGGCATGGCCTTACATTGGTGAGCCAGGACAATATGATGGCGGTGCTACGGCATTAAAATGCTAGAAGCCCGCTGCAATCAGTAATTTTAGTGAAAATCAAACAGGCTGTCGGTATTTTGTAGTCCTTTCATACAAGGTATACTGGTTGGCGGCATTGGTGACACCCAAAACTTCAGTGGCAGTAATTTTTTATACATCCGAGGTGTTATAGATCACACTAACCGTGCTCCTCTCTCCCTATAAAATGCCAGGCAGTGCTGAGACAAATGACTTTGCTCGTTGCGGATGCCACAGTATAGTCGGTCGAGACCTGATAAGTAGTCTGGTAATCGGCGCTTTTCACCACGATATCGCCAACAGGTAACTGGCTAAGTGTGGCACTATGGTGCGTACTATCGAAGGTGATATTTTCTGCGGTTATCGTTTTCTGATGCCTTTTTGGGTGAAATACATTGACCACTAAAACGGTCCAGATACTGTTCTCATATATAGCGCACAAGGATTGCAGAAGAGTAAATCCAGTACCTCATCGATAAATTGCACTCCATCTTTTTCTGATATACGCAGGGTTAGTATATTGATCAGGCCTTTAGGCGCACTACTAACAAGGCTAATAACGGACAATTTCTTTGTTTTGACCGGAAGAAAGGGCCAGCATTCAATTTCCAGTTTATCAACTCCGTGATGTTGCTCTCTATTCATTAGGTGACCCTCTCCGTTACTTTTGTAGTACTTTTCCGCCTTTTCTGACAGGATCGCTAACACTATACTGACCGACGCTTCGAAAGAAGCCTGTCCTCATCATAAGGAAGCTAAACGGTAGCGCTCGAAAAATATGATTGCCTATGCAAATGGTGGAGTTAGGATTGGGGTTAGCAGTGGTTTCCGCTTCCCTATCCAGAAAGGTTAAATACTCCTGTGCTTCCAGCCCAAGCACATAATCATTAATCAATTGGCAAGCTCACTTTCTGACGCGGCCAGAACATCACATCCAGGATGTTGACATCAGATAAACGTAACGAAGCACCCCATCTGTTTGCCGTCATAACGATAACGGGCGCTTTATCGATCGGCTGCTGAGCCTGTTGTAATTATTATTTGAAATCGCTCAGCGGTTTTTGCGGTTTAATATGCGGATCGAGTAATTAAATCTCAGAAAGGTTAGATAGTCCTACACTTCCAGCGAGATAATAAACGGATAATCGACTGGTGGATCGACCACTTGACCTGCATAAAACATCACATCCTGGGTATGATCCATCGCCAAACGCAGGGATCGACCCATTTTGGGATTTACCGTTGTAGCGAAACTTCGTTATTCAGCAACTTCATTATTATCACTCATCGTTATCGTTTCCTGTGTGTGGTAAAAAATCCTGCGGCCAACCCTCTGCACAAACCAAGTTTCGGTCGCCACTATCAACGCGTATTGCCATAAACCCTCGAATTTTCCTAAAAGATCTCATCTATCAGCCACAATGGGCCAGAGAGTGTGGTGGCATAAAGTCCCACATCCTAACGTAAGGTATCGATGGCATCTAGTAATTGTCCTCCTCGTACTGTTAAGCTAGTGCGTCACCAGAGTCAACGTGAATGCAGCACCCGTGACTGAAATACCATGCCCACATCCTGAATGTCAGCAAAACGCGAGTAGGGAAAGCTGAGCATCATCGCACCGAGCGGATGATTGAGATAAAAGCGTTCCAGCTGCTCAGAAAAGAAGGTGACTTCAAGCTGCAGCAAGCATTTTGTCAACAGGCCCAAGAAGAGCGGGCAATAATATCGAGTATCTTAAAGTCCTACAATAAGCCGATAAGGCCCGCTAAAGCGCGCCAGACGGACATGAACATGAAAGGCCCAGGCTCCACGGTATCGTTTCACGCTACCTTCGTTTTTATAGATGGCCAGATAATACGCCTGACAATATTTTTTGATCCCCCTTCTTGCATTGCTTCTTTGTCCTGTCGTTCACCGCATCAGAGAGTCACTCAGTGAGCACAACAACCAGCACAGGTCTCGGTCTTAAAACAATCGTCAACCATCTCCAGCGTGGTAGTAAAGATTTTGCCAGTCTGCCGGACAAACCGGCTAATTTTAAAGCGCGATCGATCGTGGCAGCACCAGTGCTGTTGATAAAGGTAAAGCAGCGGGGGGAAAGATTCATTGGATAATCCTGTAAATCTGTTGATGGACATGCTGCACGATTTACAAGCTCACGCGACCGTCGTTGTTTTGACTTCCTGCTCCACAGCTCATCGAGATGAGCAGCGATTTTCTGGTGTACCTGCGCCTGATGGCGCTTTAGACTCACTAATAAGCAGGTAATAGTGGCAATACTTTTGCCTATCTTTCCTAACAAAAAAGTGCACTCTACCAGCTCCATCTCTTCATGATTTGCCTCACACACATTAATAATCGCAGTAAGAATATTGACCTCAATACTAGCGATAATCGCCTCCGAGAATTTGTCTTGCTCGTCTTCCGCCCCTTCGGTAATGACGCGTATCATTTCGGTGGCTTCACGGATAGCAAAAAAAACGGCGTCGAACCTTCTGGCCGTAGCGGGAAATGTGCGCTCAACTGATGCTGCACCCTTTATCCCGCAACAACGTCTCTAGCTCCTCTCGCTAACCACTGAAATTACTCTCGGTCAGCGCCCCGGTATAGCTATTAACGCAGCGAGATGGGTAAGACTTCGATATGACTGCGCAGCCCATCCTTACTCCCTCCACTATTTCCCCAGCTTAACGATTCCCGGTACATCATCCGTCACGTATTCCAGCAGATTCATCAATTTCTGGATCAGTATAGTCGTCCATGAGCGTGCGGGCGGGTTGGATCAGGCGACATAAGACTTAAATCTTTAAGGAACATCAACTTTTTTGCAGCTCTAGCATGGTAATGTCCTAGTAGATAGAACGGCCACATCCTACAGTAGCTGGTCATTGGTCAGATAGAGCGGCACCTTGTTAATCACCTGCAGTAATACCCAGCCGCAACTCTTCGCAGCGCTCCTGTTCGGTCTCTATTATCCTTATCCTTCTGCCAGCTAATGCAACTGCATGGTTTCTAAATTCTGGTAAATTGTGTCAAGTCGTGACTTGACCACCTTCTGATAATAAATAAATTCGTCGCGCCAGACGTAACGCTCCGGCACCTTCACTTTAAATTCTGGCACCTCACGCTCAAGATGCGAGCCTTTATCAAACAGCTCTCGCATCAACCCCTCTAATGACATAAACCGTCGGCCTGACACTTTTGGTCTCCCAGATAAACTAGGGGCCAGCAGTCTGGAAAATCTACAGCCCAAACAGATAGCTCAGTAGTACCAAAAAAACGACTTGTATTGTCATGATTGTAATCCTTCAATATAATCCAGTAATCCATTTACCTTTGCCCGCCATACCTGACATTACTAGCCTTTGTCGGCGATATTAGGAAGGATATCGTGCTGGGTTTAACCGCACTCAGTCGGTGTCGCTCACCATCAGATACAGAGGACCGAGGCGGCGTTCTAGTACTGCACAAAGCCAGGAGTAAATACGCAGACCACACAATATATACCTGGCCTTTTCATCCCGGCAGTGTTGGGTAATGTCATCTATCTGCCTAGTTAAGTATTGAGTTTTTTCACAAATCTCTGGAATGCTATTAAGAGTCCTGTTCAGCCTGGATGTGTGCAACCTTCACCTGATGGGAAAACTCTGCTGTATGAGATTTAGGGCTTGCGCGGCCTGCTCGACGCGCTATTTTTCCTGAATGGCAAACGTTTTTTCCGTGTAACTCACTGATTCTTATCGCCTACTGTTTCGTTACGCGAGATCCTACGCATTACGTGTAAGCCGTGCTACACCAGATGCCAGACAACAGCACATTATATCGGCACCCTACCAGACTTTTCAGCTTGATTGAACTAAACGCAGCTTACCCTACATAGGTCAAGGTAACGCGATGCTAGGTTTTTTAAATACGGCTGGGATAATAGCGATTATCACGCCAGGGCGCTCACGCGACATCCGGAATTCATCCGCTCAATGTTGTAAAACTAGCGATCACCATCAAACCCCTGCGCCATTCTGGCAGGTGTCGGTCACGATACATTCAACCCAGGGAGTACCTTTGTAATCCAATAGGATCATATCTCCATGCGCTCACAGCGATTCACCGCCGACAAGCGTTCCTATATCCAGTTATTGAAACTCACTACCGTACGTAAACTCCAGATGGGATTGAGTGATACTTTGGCTGCCAGTGCCGGCATTACCTCTTCAATTCATACCATAGTTTCCAGGCATAATCTGCTCTACTCCCTGCGTCTCAATGCAGTTGGTGATACCCGCGGCTGCCAGCTACTTTCGTAGTCAATCTGAGCGGCAAAATCCGCTAAGGCGCATCAAGCCAGCACTCTAGACGAGCGCTTGTGATATCAGGGTCAGTTCAGTAAGAGAGTGCGTGGTTTGCAGAATATGAGGTGGACGGCATTAAACGCACCACAAATGAGCGATATCAATAAGCACAATAATATCATCTGAAGTCGCACTATGGATGTTGATAGAAATTCATGGTCATAACCCCTTATCGACATACTAAGTCAGATAGCAGCGACAATCACCGTTAGATGTAGTTTTAGCGGCGGTAAAAATCTGATGGCAAGCGCCGCGGCACCAGATATCGGCCCTGTGCTACCTCCGGGGGGGTGGTCATGGTGCAGGTATTAACCGGGGGTGTTACCTTGGGGGACAACGAACTGTTAAGTCAGTAACCGACCATCGATGCCAGGGTGGATTAAGGTCAGGTTATAGAGTACCACCGGTAATTGCTGCGGCAAGATTAAGCCAATCATCAGCAACAAACCCGCTATAGTAAGCAACAAACTGCTAAGGTGCGAGGTTTTAAGGGGGGATCAAGGTCAATTTTTTGGATTTTCATCATCATCTCTTAAGAATCAGACAGATAGTGTAACAAGACGATGCGCTAGCGCTTTTAAAGCGGTTTATTAGTAGGAATAACAGGGAAGGGGGGTTATTAGATTAGTATCTGCAATTGCCAAGATAGGAGCAAGGAAAAAAGCACGACCTACGCGGTACAAGAATACGGGATAGGCTGTCAACATACAGAAGAGACCTGTGTGAGTCAACTGTGGCGCTTCCTGTCCTCGAGAACAGGAAAGAGTTTACACGAATTTTTATTAGTAAAATAAGTTTATAGACAATGACGTAACATTTTTTACCGATACTGCCTAGATAGCTGATAAACGGAGTCTAGCAAAACAGACTTTACTGCACATTCCTGAAATGCCTGCTACATGGAGCCATTTTATGGCGCAACTGGCTTTTCTTTTATGAAGTTATCAGCAAAGCAGAAGTGATTAACGATATTAAACAGTGAGTCGGTTAATCTCTATCGGGTTCTGAAACACCATCTAGAAGAGTTTATGCGCCAGTTTAAATAGGCATTAGTCAGTCTGTCAATATATCACACAAATAGTTAACTATCACGCCAACCGAAACATTAACCGCTATACGGCGGGTAGCCCGATTCTATTACCTCCAAAAATAAGTGTTCGGCGGCAAAGTGGCGTAGCACAACTTTTTAGCGTGACCACCCACCCACGTTGACCACCCCTGAATCTGTTAGGCATGCAAGAAGAGCTATCGCTCATTCATCTTCGATAATCAAGCAGCACTATTGACAGCTGGATTGGGCCAGCTGTATTGCCAGCTATAATTGTCTGCATAAGCTGCTTCTACTGCGGTCCCACCGTATTGTAGGACAGAGGACTATGAGGTAGATTTTTGTCTAGAGCAATATGAAAACTGACAGGGACAGGACAAGACTTAGGCGTCATGATAATTATTTCAGTCAACGATATTTCTGGAGTGCGGACATTGTTTCAGAACTTTATGATGAAGAGTGTACCAATTCGCTATAGTCTCAATATCAATCAGCTACCCAACAGTGTAAGCTGATTATCACTCTCAAATAACCCTATTTAGGGACAACGAATAGAGGGATGACGACTTAAGGGCAACTTGTGGGCAGCTTTTTTTAGACAAGTCTGATATCGTGCGTTGGAAAATAATCTCCTGACTTATTTGGAATATGCCTGAAAGCTGTCAATCAGTTAGCCTATTCCTTATCGCGTGTCACATCGAGCATACTGACTTTATCACTTCGACCCCGATCATCATATAATTGAGATCAACCCCTAATGCTTTCGCCTCGATTAAGTAGCCCCGTGTCAGAATATCGCTCATTTTTTATAGTTGTATTGAGTGAGTTTTAACTCCGCACCATTCGCGGCGAAGGTTTTCCTGACTAAGTTAAAACGTAAGCGCTCTCATTTGAGGCGATTTCTTCCACCCCCTTTTCCCAGCATCAGTATGACACCACTGCTGAGTATCAAGTGGTGTTTGTTCATTGCTTGAAGTTGTCGATAAGGTCTTTTCGGTAAGTTTCTGGCTTAACTGTTGCAGTTGTTTCTCTTTTTTAGGAACCAGTTTTTCGCTGCGTTTGATGGCTACTGCATCTTTATATGCAGTACTCTCTTCAATTCCTTTACCGCAATATCGGTGTACAAGAACTTATGGCAGAACTACATAATACGGAAGAGTACTTAAAGCTAACCGCCGTCTGGCAATGAGAAAGATCAAAAAATCAATAAACTGAGCAAAAAAGATCTACTCGATCAATATCGCTCATTATGGAAAGAGGACGTACGCCAGCTCTGTGAAGAGATTGGTTTGTGGTTTTAATGTTAAAACTATGTTAATGGGGGCGCTTTCAGGAAAGACTGAAAACTGAGTAGTCATAATGGTGATATCACGTCACACGCAAACTATTTAGCGGACTTATTTAATAATGCTCATTTGAAACCAATGTGTTACACAATGATTTTCATTACCCTATCACGCAATATCAGAGTTGGTCCAAACTGGGGAAAAGCCGATGCGGATTTTCAGTTACCGTAATACCTGTCCAGTACCGGACAGGATAATGTCGAAGAGGTGGTGTAATGAACTCATCCTGATCAAACGCCTGTTAACAATAGCCCAAACCACCGAAAGAGCCGAGCATGGCAGCAAAAACACAGTTTATCAGACAGGGCATCAGGCACTCAGTATTTCCAAAGCCACGCTGCTGCGTAAAATCAAACAGATAAGAGCTAAACTATTGCGCAATCAGCAGGTAGATTATGGCACTAGTGCTCTGACTCGTGAAGAAAGCTCTAGAGAATCCAGCGTGATTATGGCCTCGCATCGCAAAAATAGCGAGCGCCTTTATAGTTAGTAGGCGGTTAACAACCTGCTAGCAAACAACTTGATTAATGCCGAGTACATTGATAACGAGATGGACAAGTGGTTTCCCTTGTTGGTGGATACCATCAGTTGAGCGCTGCACCGTTATCGCCTGCACTACAACCACTAGTTAGGCGCATCTTATACCTCTGTATATAGAGGTAAAAGCCTGTACCTCAATCATGTCTGGCAGTGGAGATGGATCGCTGTGTGTACTCTATTATCTAAAAAATTCAGATAAGTGGCGCACGATTCTCATGGACACCGCTGGCCTGCACATGATGCGTGATGCCTGATTCATGATGCGTGATGTCTGATGCGTGAAATAGAATTCAACTCAAATAACCTCCTAAAAATCTGGCTTGTATTATAAATTAAGGCGTCTTCTCATTTGAGCTGATTGACCATACCAGCGACTGGATTTACGTTGAGTACTATTTCGGCAGCAAAATGACACAAAACTTTACCGATGTACTAATTGATGCCATGCAAGAACGCAGTGGGCGTCGACGTACTACAACATAGCCTACCACGCATTCTTTATACCAACTTCGGTTACGCACTAGTCTTGTTCACCATGCGCAATTTGTATAAAACACTTAGTATTCAACTTATCGCACATAAAGCCAACAATTCCAGCGTTACTAACTCAGTGGAAAAGGTACACAAAATTCTAGAGTGCCATTTTGAATCCAGCCTGCGGTTTATGGAAGTCGATAATATTGATGAACTAAACCACCTGGTCGGGTTATAGCGTAAAAGCATAACCGAACCCACTGCTAGCTGAGTATTTTACCCCTAGACAGTTAATGAAGGCTACCCCCTTAACTGACATATGCGCGAACTGCCGGTGAGTCTGCTGGAAAACTGTAAGATTAACACCAACCTTCGCGTGTCCGTTCAGGGGAAGTAAATACGATGTATGGCAAGTCCCCGGCATTTGCATAGGCAGATACCGTACAGATAGTGCGTAATCCCTAGCGTGATAGTGAAGGAGTTGGTCATGATTAATCAGGACGAGCTGGAAAGCTTCTGCCAGATGCGGAAGTTACAAAAAACGAGTACGAATTTGCTATGAATAGCAGCCCGACATTTGGCAAATCATTCAATAGATTACCTCACACTACAGAGTGCACCATCTGGCGAAAATTAAACAGAGACTATATGCCACCACAATGCCAGGCGAAGCTGCCCCACGCAAAAAAAGCAACACCTTACCCTTTGGTCGCTTTAACCTTTATCTGGACAATGAATGCAATACCCACCAATTTATTGGGCTAAACAGAACCAGGCCCCCTCTACAGTTTGCATGCTGAATTTTGAAGAGCGCTTAAATCCGGCCATGGTGGTGCAACTCCCTACGGCAGGTTTTCAGACATCAGGTAAGATCTAGCGCAATGAATTTTACACCACTCTAATCTAGAGCTTTCCGGATAGCCTTCCGGCTGAGAGCAGCTTAACGCACTAAGTGATGAGTTAATGGCGCTGATGGGAGATGTAATAGTCAGTCTGGCTAGTCACAGTTAATCGAATATTATCATGCTAAAACTTAAAATCCTGTTATAACACCACAATCTAAATCAGGCGGTACTTTCCCGTACGCTCGACCTTTCCAAGACGACGTTAGCGCAGATGGTCAACTACCACCAAGTGGGCCAAGAACCAGGGCATCGATGCACTAAAACAGCGTATCCGGGGCCTGGCTGTCTAACCAGGGAATTGCAGCGAACGACTGCTTTAACGTGTAACCTCTAACAGCAAGGAAAACACATACTATTTAACAATGAGTAGACACTATGTTACTCAAAAAACAGGCATTACTGCTTGCTAGCAAAAAATATTTTTCTGCTTCACGCCCTATTTCATAACCAGGCCATAACAAAGGGGTATGAAGATGTTTTTTAACCCCACGAAAAGCCGTTATGTGCGCTAGGCGTTGCACCAGGACCCCGCCCACTATAGCAGTTTTATCATCGTTATCAGCGAATCCAGCTTTGATAAAAGCACCCTGAGACGTAATCTGACTGACCGCATCTATCGGAAAAACGCTCCGTATGGTGGTCATTGAACCTTACGTGTTGATGATGGAAATAACGACCATCAGGGTAAAAGCCTGAAAGCCGCCAGTATCACCGAGGCTATTGTCCATACGCTGCCTCTCTAAAAACTGAAACGCTCACCCAAAGCTCACTTCCGTAAGCTAGACCGATTATTAAAAGAGAGCAGCCGTGCCGGGGTAGAGCCATGTACTGCTGATTAAAGAAGCCCATTTGCCTGCCCATCCCAACCTTAAAGCACTTAAACGCTTCTTTGAGCTGTAAGATGGCTTTTAAAAACTGCTGTCCATCGTCCTGCTGGGACAACCCGATTGGGCCACAAATTATCTGAGCCCCTATTAGCGATAAAAGGAAGTAGTAAGCGCTGCGAGGTAATTGCCCTTCCTCTGCTGAATGAACACCTGAAGACTTTCTTCATTTCAAATTTAAACGCGTCGATGGTAACATGAGTACAGTCCTTAGCCAGGATGCGATATTCAGCACTGAGTCAACGCCTAAGCTAACTGTGACTAAAAAAGATATACCAGTTTGTCTGCTATACCCACTAGCTATCGGCAATCTACTGACTTCTGCCATGAACCTGGTCGTTCAAAATCTCATCTCTGTTATCGACGCCAATATTATTTACAGTGTGTATTAAAAGAAAGTTTTTATTCTGAACCCCGCCCGTGACCATTAAAAACCCGTAGTGATAGCTGAGCAGCTCATTCAGCAATAGTTCAGGAAATGCCATGTCGGTGATGGACAAACTTAGACAGGAGACTTTACGTCAATCAGTTTACCGTCGATGCCTATAGTTGCCGACCATTACTCTGCTACATTACGAAGCTATGATGCCTTACATTAAAATGCCCATGCTGTTCGCTATTCCCTATGGGTACCGATCGTTAGGGCACTACGAGAAATATCAATTCTCGGAAGATAACTCCCGAATAACCTGAAAAGTACGTTAATTATAAAAACACACCTTGCCAGTATTAGCGCACGATAATGAATTTATCTGACAAAAACCCTCGATATCCCGGAACAGGACTATGAAACCTATTTATCGATTTGCAAAAACTGCCGTGATTTTAATGAACAGGATTACTGTCTCGATGAAATCGACGCCCAATATCGAATTAACGTATTTGAGAGGATATTGAACACATTGACCCCTTTGAAAACATTATTTTCGAGCGCGTTCAATTCCCGACCTTGCTAATGAAAAGGTAAAAAAGATGGAAAAGAAAATAACGCGACTTAAAGCCTCAGCAGCTTCCTGCGCCCCCGAAAATCCATGAGTAAGCCATAAATAATATTAAAGATCTGGGTGATATCCAACGGGAAATCACCTGACTGGGACACAGATTAATAATGAAATTACGCAGTTAACCGATAAACATGCTGCCAATATTGAAGCCAAGAAAACAGTGATAACCCTATTGCAAATAGGCATGCAGACCTGATATGAAGATAATCGTGAAGAGTTTATCGAAAATGGTAAAACTAAAACGCCTAACCTGATGACCAGCGAGGAGTCCATGGCGTAACCGCCCATCATCCGTTTTGCTAAAAGGAATGGACGATATCTACAATCGCTAAAAGAAAACGGATAGACCGACTGCATTATTCATGAAGCATAGGTTAATAAAAATCTCCTGCCAAAAAATCAGGACACTATCTAGTAAATGAATTTCCCGGCATTACGTTTCGTAAGCAGCTTAAGGATTTTATTATTACCTTCTTTGAGAAGAAGGTTATATCATGATAAAGAAAATAGGTTTTCTTTAGATCAAAAAAATTAACACTCACCTTAAACGGGTGCAAATTGCATATGAGCGTTTCCGCAAGGAATGTAATGCATTCTTTGATAAAATTTCCGAATCCACCTTGTTAATCAATGATATCACTGAATAAAAGAGTCGATCCTGCAATAGGATTTATCAGACAATAAAGCCTACCTGCAGTAAGGCTAAAAAAAGCTTCAGTTTAGCCTATGCATTACCTATTTGAAAATCAACCTTATATGGCTTATTACGAGTTCTAGGTAGTTCAATAAAATATGACCGCATTGATAGCATTATTGGATAAGAACATTAAATTATGACCATTACCTACATCAACTGAGATCAGACAATAAAACACTTCAATTTCATTCAGGTAAACATCATTCAATAAGCGGAAAATGGTGAGTGAGGGGATTAATCTCACCCTTGCTTGCTCTAATTGCGGGCAGCGATATGGTACCTAAGTACTTAACTTGGATATCGATCCATTAACCGATATGACAGTACATTCACCCTCAATGCCAACTCCGCCGCATCTTCAAACAGAAGAAAGAAATAAACCATTAATCTTGACCTTTAGTTAATTTTTTAATGGATGCCATTGCTTAGTGCCGTATTACCTAGCGCTGGCGGCTATTCTCACCTTTAATCATGCCTTCCAGTGGAGATAACACTAAACGCTGCCGCTTATTGTCGATCGGGGCCATACGGCATTAGTTTGACGACGCCATGTGGACAACTGAGCATTGAAGCCTTACGCGCTTCAGCGAGAGCCTGACCATTTCTGAAAGGCATTAGCTTACTCTGGCTGCTGTTTGCCGCCTACAAAAACCTGGTGTGCACTAGTCATCATGGGTGTTTACGATGTTATGACATTGATCTGGTATGCGTAACAGTTCTGCTGAAGTTTTCTGACCGACATCACCAACACCAAAGCGCTCACTTTCCTGCTTGCCACACTATCGGTCTTTCTTAATCCGTCCCAATCGTTAGAGCTACAAATTACCCTCATGACCTTGACGATGACGATGATCGATGAACTGATGATGATGCTCTACGCGTTCATTCCGCCGCTTGCGGTCTTATTTTCAATCGCCAGAAATCCGTAAATAATAAAACCGCCCGTTTACCGGTTTACTGATATTTATTGCGTTCAGTCTTTATTTTATTGAACACCCGACCTTAATTCAGTAAAAGAGCAGAAATCATCATCTGGATATTAATTTTAGCGATATACGCTAGTCCCCACTCTTATTCCGGTAATGCTTTTCTACGCTGCATACACAAGAGTTTAATACGAAAACCACCTTGTTAACAAGCGCCGAACAGTTAGCAAAAAAAATTGAAATATCAAAGATATGAATGCCAAGACGATTTTTATAAAGAAATCATAGTGGAAAAGCGGTATTTAACGCATTCAATTGTATAGTAACGATATTCATTTTATAATCCTTCAAAACTCAAAGGGTTATTTTTTATTAATGGTATAAGGAACTTTGATCAGAAATGATAAAGGACGATTCCGATGCCCTGACAAAAATATCTGCAGTAATCCACAATGCCGCCCATTATCTCAAACTGGACGACACGACTTACCGGTAAATGCTGTGAAGGCTAACGGGAGAAACCCTCGCAAAAACCTTGAATATTGATCAACTAGCACAAGTGTTAAACGCCCTGAAAGCAAAAAGCTCTCGTACCAAACCCGACTCAACCCACGACGAAAAAGTAAACCGACCGTCCGTAAATCCAGAAAATGCAGGCCCTGTGTCAAAGCAATGGCTGATAAGGAGTATATTCTCCGTGATGCGTTAGCAAAAACCCTAGCCCATTTTTTAAACTAAAAATCGGCTGTAATTCCCTTACTAGCTAGATAGCTATCAAGCCTATACTATAGCCAGGTTATCGAGAAACTTAAGCACTGGCAAAAACGCGTGATGAGGACAAACCTTATACTAGATAATACCTTTCGTAATAAAGGGCCGGGGTTACTAGTTGAGCTTACCGAATACACGGCGCAGACCCGTCAGACAGATTATCGATATTGACTCCGTTGTTCCCAGTCAGATAGGAGATGCCATCGGCAGCTAAATAATACGAGGTCTGGGGGAAGCAGAATGTTTATTTCTCAATGCGGTTGGATGTGGAAAATTAATCAGCGTGATCTGGAAATATTTGCTGATTTCAATGGACATAAGCATTACCCCTGGAACGCAAAATACAAAGTCTTACTACAGTGAATTTATTGCGTGATCAAACGGGTTAAAAAAGAAAAGAACTGGCCCGCATCTAGCGCAATCTGTTTGAAGATGAGGATAAGCAGGCAGGATGATCATTTATAACGTACTTTCAGTATTTCAGTGCTTTTTTGTTATTATCATCTTCATAATAGCATCTATGCAAAGGAGATGAATATGCTTGATTTAACTCTGCTCGATTTACCTTAAGAGATACTGGTAATGCTGCTCTCTGGATACATTAGTTACTTTATTACAAATGTCGGTCTAAAAGACCATCATGAACTTATTGATATTTTTTTCTCCACACTGATTTTTACCCTCTTGCCGACGGCAATATACCACGTAACATTATGGTATGGCGTCAATTCTTATACGATAACGTTATTATCAGTGTTATTGGCATTGGACTCTGGATGTTGATCGTGGCGTAAATATGGGCGTAAACGGTTGCATGCGTTTCTACAGAAGCACAATATCCTTGTGGTTTGATGGGTAACCCCACTCTGCCTATGAATAAATGTTTAACCTGACGGATTATTAGGTGACCGAATTATTTGTGGTACTAAAAGATGGTTCTGGTTTGTTGTCACGATTACCAGTACGCTTCAAGGAATTCCAAATGAGCATTTTACACTTGGTAATAACAGCGATCTCATTCTCTATGTCACGCATAGAAGTTCAGCAAATAGTGATGAGTGGTAGAGTATGGGGGGATGTTATTCATTATAACTACGGCGCTCTTGCTACTTTCATCCCTGAAGATCAAATTACTACAATAGAGATCAGCAGAAGAAAAGCAAAACCATTATGTTTTTCTACCTACTGAACCGGATAGGATTTTAAGCAGTAAGATGATTTAAAAAATCAGTTAATTTGCGCAATGATTACTATTTCACTATGTATAACTTAATAACCTTAAGTTACCCCAGATAGATCCAGTTTATCCTAGGAAGAGATCCACATTTACTGGACGTCCTCCCCCCCCTTTTAAATATCTCATGTTTTTGAGTCTTACATATAGAATATGTATATAAAAATACTAAATATTTCATTAATTCACAGGTTGTTTTGTTATAGGCTGTTCAATGCGTGATTGTGGTTTAACTGGTCGTAAAATTATTGTCGATACTTACGATGTAATACCTCGT
>JBQMRR010000023.1:0-27974 GCA_052174495.1 Arsenophonus sp. NC-TX2-MAG3 | reverse complement strand
TAGCACCTTTTGCTGGAAAAGTTAAAGAAATTAAAGTTGCTAAGGGTGACAAAGTTAAAACTGGTTCACTTATTATGATTTTTGCGGTTGATACTGTTGTAACTCAATCAGCTGCTAATACGGAAGCTAGGAGCCCTGAAATATCAACAAAATCAGAGGTATCATCCCTAATAAAGACATGTGGTACTTCTGATATTAAAAATGAATTTATTGAAAATGATGCGTATGTGCATGCATCACCGCTTATTCGCCGTTTAGCGCGTGAATTTGGTGTTAATCTTGCTAAGATAAACGGAACTGGGCCTAAAGCTCGTATTCTGCGTGAAGATATTCAGGCTTATATTAAAGAGGTAGTAAAATCTTATGAAACAGGCGCTACTATAGTGAGTAGTCTACCAGGCATGCTATTGCCATTATCAAAAGTTGATTTTAGTAAATTTGGTGAAGTTGAAGAAGTTGAATTCCGTCGCATTCAAAAGATATCTAGTCTTAATTTAAGTCGTAACTGGGTAATGATTCCACATGTGACTATCATGGAAGATGCCGATATTACCGAAGTAGAAGTTTTCCGTAAGCAGCAAAATAAAGAGATGGAAAAGTTAAAAACAGAAGTAAAAATTACACTATTAGTTTTTGTCATGAAAGCGGTTGCTAGAACATTAGAAGAAATGCCTCGTTTCAATAGTTCAATTTCTGCAGATGCTCAGCGATTAATATTGAAAAAGTATATTCATATTGGTATTGCTGTTGATACCTCCAATAGCTTGGTTGTACCTGTTATTCGTGATATTAATAAGAAAGGTATTATTGAACTTTCCAGAGAATTGATAGAAGTTTCGAAGAAAGCACGTGCCGGAAAGTTGACTGTGTCTGATATGCAAGGTGGCAGTTTTACTATCTCTAGCTTAGGTGGTATTGGTACGACGAATTTTACACCGATTATTAATGCGCCAGAAGTGGCTATTATGGGACTATCTCGATCATTAATAAAACCAGTATGGAATGAGAGTGAATTTATTTCACGTTTGATATTACCTATGTCACTCTCATTTGATCATCGTGTTATTGATGGTGCAGACGCTGCGCGTTTTCTTATTCGTATTGCACAATTAATGAGTGATATTCGTCGTTTAGTTATGTAACTTACAAATCAACTGTAAGTTCCTGTATTTTATTATTACTAATTATAGAATTTTTTATCTTATTCATTTCTACTAGACAACAAAAGTAGAAGGTTATTAATGAGCACTGAAATTAAAACCTAAATAGTGATTCTAGATAGTGAAAGGGGGACCGCACTACCCGGGCTCATTTTACAAGTTATTTAGTAGCTTTTCGCTGAGTAGATCTTTGTTTAGAAATAGTTTTAATTGATCGGTATGTAACATGAGGCACTACTTTTCTTAATTGCGGTTGTATTCCTTCCAAAGGAATATTATATACTGCAAAAATAATTGAAGAAATCAAGGGCTTAATAGTATATTGAATCGTATTTACTAACTCTACCGGAGATTTTCACGAAGTTCTGAAGTACTTCTCGGTAAAAAGCATATGGTACAATTCTTTTTAATCGTCATAATGAGGCTGAAACAGCAATGACTTGAAGAGCACAGGTAAATAATGGGTACTTTTTGTAATTTTAACGAAACCACTATGTTCATTTCTTGAGTAAAGGCATACCTTGTTTCTGTCAGGCAGAATGATCATCTTTTCCTGCTTCTAATTATTGATGTCACTGCACATAAATGTAAGGAACTCGTATTGCACCTAAAAGTAGTTAATGATAATCAGAAGCAAAACTAAATTTAATTTCTTAATGCCTTGCAAACGCGTTATTTAAGCATATCTTTAAAGATTGATATGGGAAAGAGTGCTTTAGTTTTTTCGAATGCAATGATAAATATCTTTTCAAATGGGCATTACCAATACTTGTTGGGTACACAACAAGTATTAGTGCTAAATTACTCTCCAAAAGCATATAACCGAAAATTAATGCTAAACTCTTTTGCCGAAGAGATCAGATTAACAAAGAGAATCGTGATGCCGCTAATAAATCCCCCATTTCCCCCTTTGCTGGAAATGGTTTCAGTAGAATGTTCTGCAGCGAGAAAAACTAGAGAAAGATTGAGAGAAGAACTCTTGGCATCCTTATACCTTACCATTAGTGCATTTTACGTCAATAAGAACGATGAATCTAATTTGACTATCAGCTTTTTCGTGACAGCGTGACGCTATGAAGCCGATATCGAAACATTGTGGTTTGAAGAAAAATATCTATTTTAATGCTATTTAAGCTGTTTTCGTCTCCTCAAAAAGTTAGAAACAGATTAGGAGATTTTTATCTGATAACCTTGTTTTGGTGGTAATCAACATCCAATTTAAGAATGGAGAATAGATTCACAAAGCATTTCAGTACAACGTAATCTGATAACTGTACATCAGATTTGCTAATAACTCCTTTAATAATAAAGGTAAGTTTGGATGTGCTATAATACTTAACAAAAGTAAATACAAACTGCTCTTATGATCTAAAGAGCAACTCTGCCTTTAAGTTTTGTACTTATCTGACAATGAGGAAGGGGCCCCTCTTCTTCCTTCATTGTCATGATATTTTATCCTTAATTCATATTTCTTAGTAACCATCTTAGCCTTAACCGCTCTAAGCGGAGAGGGTCCACATAATGGGTGTCTTGGACCAAATAAAATTGCTTAAATACGCAAAAAAGTTGAATAGCTTCATTAAAAACAGTTTATGACCTCTAGTCACTGACTAGAGATTTGAAATCAAACAAAAATAAAACTATTTTTCGCTGCAATCCGATATTACCAAAATCCTATTTATCCTAACATTATTAATGACATTGAATAAATGGCTACTGAACAAGAATATATAGACTCATTGTGATTGTAAACATTATCAAAAACAACAACACACTCTTATTAAGATATTTGTTTAGCCAACAAATTATTATATCATATTTACTTAATTCTGATATTCCATTTCGCTCATCATATAGAGAAAACTAAAAAATTTATCGCTAATAGTTATTGAAAAATAAATTTACACCTGAATTCAATATTGCTTCAATAAATATTAATAATGTAATCTATTTTTTTAATATAATTAACTATTTACAAAAATTTTCTTATAAATATATTGTTTGTATATAATCGAACCAATCGGCCTAGAAACCACTCTTTATTGTTAATATCGTTTTTCAGGATTACACTCAATCGATATAGATGCATGTTAAGCTAGAAGGAATATATTAATAGTGACTTTAGTTATGTGAAGGCAGAAATGAAGGTATATAAAACTTTTTGCATTACTTAAGCGACTTAGCGTAATTTTTGCCATGATGATATTATGGCTATTTATGTGTTATATGAATGATCAAATGTATAGCACTAAGATTATTAAAAGATTTATCTATTATTAGATTATTAGATTGAGTAATCTCAATATTATATAGTATACAAAATGTAGCACGCTATGCGTGAGCGTAGTAGATACGCTGCTTTCAAAGATGTTCATGAGCTGAGTACTTTTATATTCAGCTGCATGTTAATTCTAGCTATTTTTGCTAAAAAAATCTTGTTGGTTTACTCGTAAACCAATTTATAACCATGTCTATATTTCAATTATTGTGATTTCAATAATCTCCTTTAAACCAGATAATTCGGTAAATAAATGACCTTAACCATGCAATCTATCATACAGTCTTTTAATCAGATGATATAACTGTTCATATTTTGAATATGAAATTCCTTACCAATAGTTTTCTGATTACCTTAATCTTATTAGGTGATGGTACTAATTTAATGCTCTCTGGAAAAATTTTAACATTTAGCTTTTTATCCGAACAAAGAATGAGCTCCTTATTAAAAAATAACTTAAAACGGTTAATCACTTCCACATTAAACTCTTAAGAGTTTAATCACTCACACATGACCCCTGTGTGAATCTCGGATAATTAAGATCACGATTCATTTTTTATTTTTATCTCTTTCTCCCCCCTGTATTTTTACCTTTCTAATAGGAGATATAATAATTTTCTTTAAAGGATTCAGGAGAAAATATTTCGTTGACTTCAAAAGAATACTACTTAATGTATTTATATTAGCTATTACTGTTGAAAAAGAAAACAGTGATTCCATCCTAAACGCTACTTTTAAATTAATGCCTATTTCTTTTGCTGACTTTCTTAAAGTTAAACTATTTAACATACATAGAGTAGATAACTAAACTAGTTATTCTAAGTGATGTAGTTTTGCTAGAGTACTTCCTTCCAATAAAATTATTAAATCTTTTCCTGAAATCTGAGATTTTGGAATGATATTATTGTAACTATAATGAATGTCCTAAGCAGTTACATGTTCACTTTGATCATATGAGTATGATAAAGTGGGAATGAGTTCCTTCATTGGAAGAATCCAGATTATCCATAGATTGTGGCTGAGGCAACTAATAAGATGCAGTTTTATGTTAGAATGAAGTAAAGAGATAGTTTTTTCCTTTATCTATATGATTGTTCCTTTTTCATGACAATTGCTATAGCAAAAATTTTTTATACAATATAAGGAGTTTCTCTACCAACAACTATTCCTATTATTCCATAATTTATCAGGAAATAATATAAATAGATCGGAATAAATCTTCCCTAAAACGTAAATCAGCAAATCATGACGACTATTCATAACTTCCCGTATTTATATCGTTTTATTTGAATCGCTTTATGAGCTCCTTTTATCAAAAAATGATTATGGTAAAAGTCTACTAATTTTTATGATACCCCAAAAGAGGCTATATAACTCTGCATTTAAGAGGCTCTTCATTTTTTTTTCTCAACATGCAGTGTTATATCTGCTATAGTAACGATTATTTGTAGTTTTTAGTAGCACAATTTAGGCTAAGCTGATGATCCTGAATACAACTACTGATGACAATAACTAAATATGCCTACCGATGCCATTCATTACCTATACAGAACTGGGAGATTGATCTCCCAGTTCTTTTGCTTAATTAGACAAATACAAAGATAACTGGGCTGACAGCTCTAACAAATGTGAAGAAGATTATATTTATGGTTAACTAGCTAAAGAGCTCTATGGAATAATATACTCCAATATATATCTCCTTCTTCAATTAAACTGCTTTTTATCATTAATGACGGCTGAAATAAATTTTTAAAATATGGTGAAATTCTCAATTATCGTGAATTCTCTATTTATCAAACAAATACTAGCCTGTGGCATTTTTCTGCTATTATAAATTCGGGCATGATATTGCTGCGTCTATCCTAAATGTTTCCAGCTTATATTTCTGTATAGCTGTAAGATCAAAAATTTGTAGTTTATGTCACTGCAAAGGCATGGAGGAATAATTAACACAGAATGTTTATATTTTATAAGACAGCGATTCCTAACAATGTATTATTTTTTACTATACCCTATCTCTTTTGATCTTTTTATAAAAACTAGCAGCGACTCAACGCTCTTTTTACCATCTCCACTTATAGCTGGAAGTTGACTATACAAACAGGATATCGAAATTAGTATCTTCTATCCTTGCAGATTTATGTTTGACAACTCAATCAACATCCGCATCTTCATCTCTTCATCTCTTCATCTTTTCATTACTCCTAACAGTATGGATATTGAATATGTTGTATGATGGAATTCCTCTCTTAAAAAGCGGTTAAAAAAAATTTAATAAATCGCTATCACTCGGCTATACTACCATATGCACAGCTATGACCTAATAAATTCCAGTAGCTGCTTTCCTAGTCTGAAATATATTCTGCGACAGAAACAAATAGCAGTAATACCTAAATGTACAGTACGGGATCTTATTGGAAGGAAAGTGCACCTCGCTAAAAAGACGAAATGGGGCGTGGCATAGCGTGAATATACCTTCAGCACCACTTTAAACGTTTCCAGACATCTGCATCAAAACTACGGTATTACCCAAAAGGAGTTAGTTTTTGTGCATGATTATTAAAACTGAACTCAAGAACCCTGGCAGGAAAAACACTAACGCAAGGAAAGATAATCAGTTGCTATATCAACTATATTTCAGTAGATGTTTTAAAATTATTAGTTACTATAGTTTCTTGTCAAATTGTAAACGAAAAACACTATTACTAAAAGTATATAATAAGTTAAAAATGAAGACCCGTAAAAATTTGAGAAATTAGGGTTTTTCATGTAGATAAAATAATTTCTTGGCATAGAATTCTTATAAATGTATTCTGTATGGCGACAGACTACTTTTTACTGCTATCAAATGGGAGTAAAATAGGTAATGAAATTGTTATCAGAAAGAATAGATAAAAATACAAATTTGCTAGACTGTAATTTAATTATTCGTGATAGTGTTTTTACCTAAAAACTAGTCTAAAGTAATTAGATTAATTAACATATAATAATTAATGTAACTTTTTATTAATTAGCGAATTGAAAAGTGACACAAAAAGATTACGTAAAACTAGGGCGTACAATACCCTATAAGAGTACGCGTTTAGGGAAGAAAAAATCAAATCAAGGATTACCAAAAACAACCCTTACTATTGTTATTCTTATCGTTATTATATTTATAGGTGGCTTATATTATATTACACAAAATAAACGCGTTCCTATATTTAATAAAAAAATCTTGCCTAATAATAGTCAGCCAGTTACCAGTCTGCCACCTAAACGAGAAGAACGATGGCGTTACATAAAAGAGCTGGAAAAGCGTGATATTGCTCTACCAAACTTTAATAACTCAACTAAATCAAATATTAATAATACAACTGATTTAAGCAACGAACAGCGTCAATTCCTTGAGCAGATTGACGCAGATAGACGCAACCATGCTATTAATCTATCCGAAATGCTTAATAATGATAATTTTATTCGCTCACGCGTTATCGTTAATGCTCCGCCAATAGAATCATCTCTGCAGTTAAAACCCATCCCACAGATTCAGAAACCAACAAATGTTCAACAAAAAATAGTGGTGCAGTGTAGTTCATTTAAGAATCTGAAGAAAGCAGAATCCGTTAAAGCTAACATGGCATTTTTAGGTTTAGAAAGTAGAATTATTTCAACAAAAGGTTGGCATCGTGTTGTTCTTGGGCCTTACAATCAAGAAACAGCAGAAAAAATACGTGATCGAGCTAAATCTATCGGCATATCCGGCTGTATACTTCATATAAGTAAGGGTTGAAAAATGATTTTTATCCCCCATTAAAATTCCTATATAAGTAAATACAGACTTTTTGCGTAAAAATATAAAAAGTATGCTTACATACTCCTATGATAAAATAATCAAGGGATGAATTATGACTACAATTATAAGTGTTCGCCGTAATGCCAAAGTTGTAATTGGTGGTGATGGACAGGCGACTATAGGTAATACTGTCATGAAAGGCAACGTCCGTAAAGTGCGCCGCCTTTATAATAATAAAGTTATCGCGGGCTTCGCAGGTAGTACTGCTGATGCATTTACACTATTTGAACTTTTTGAACGAAAACTAGAACTTTACCAAGGACAACTAACGAAAGCTGCTGTTGAATTAGCTAAAGATTGGCGTACTGATCGTATGCTGAGAAAACTTGAAGCACTTTTAGCTGTTGTAGATGAGAGCAGTTCATTGATCATTACAGGTAATGGGGATGTTATCCAACCAGAAAATGATTTGATCGCTATTGGTTCTGGTGGTGCTTATGCACAAGCTTCTGCACGTGCTCTGTTAGAAAATACAGAAATGAGCGCACGTGATATTACAGAAAAATCGCTAAATATAGCGAGTGATATCTGCATATATACCAACCATAATTTTAACTTTGAAGAACTATTTTCAAAATCTTAAGGATTTAAATATGTCTGAAATGACGCCACGTGAAATTGTCAGTGAATTGGACAATTATATTATTGGTCAACACAAAGCAAAACGTTCTGTCGCTATCGCGCTACGTAATCGTTGGCGTCGTATGCAACTTGATAAAACATTGCGTCAAGAAGTAACACCAAAAAATATTTTGATGATTGGTCCAACTGGTGTAGGTAAAACTGAAATTGCCAGGCGCTTAGCAAAGCTGGCTAATGCTCCATTTATCAAGGTAGAAGCAACGAAGTTTACTGAAGTCGGTTATGTTGGTAAAGAGGTTGATTCTATTATTCGTGATTTAACTGACGCTGCTGTAAAAATGGTACGCCTTCAATCTATAGAAAAAAATGGTTACCGTGCAGAAGAACTGGCAGAAGAACGTATTCTTGATGTTTTATTGCCTCCAGCTAAAAATAACTGGGGACATCTTGATCCCCATGTAGAACCTTCTAATACACGCCAATCTTTCCGTAAAAAACTAAGAGAAGGTGAGCTAGACGATAAAGAAATCGAAATTGAAGTTGCTACTATACCAGTAGGCATTGAAATTATGGCTCCTCCTGGTATGGAGGAAATGACTAGTCAATTGCAATCTTTGTTTCAAAATCTAGCCGGGCAAAAACATAAACCCCGTAAGATGAAGATTAAAGAAGCCTTTAAAATATTAATAGAAGAAGAAGCAGCAAAACTGGTTAATCCAGAAGAACTAAAGCAGCAAGCCATTGATTCAGTTGAACAACACGGTATTGTTTTTATCGATGAAATCGATAAAATATGCAAACGTGGAGAAACTTCTGGTCCAGACGTCTCTCGAGAAGGTGTACAACGTGATTTACTACCTTTAGTTGAAGGCTGCACTGTTTCGACTAAACATGGTATGGTAAAAACTGACCATATTCTATTTATTGCTTCTGGCGCATTTCAGGTTACAAGTCCATCGGATTTAATTCCTGAACTACAAGGCAGATTACCTATCAGAGTCGAATTACAAGCATTAACGGCAGAAGACTTTAACCGTATTTTAACTGAACCAAATGCATCTTTAACTATACAATATAAAGCATTGATGGAAACCGAAGGTTTAAATATTGTCTTTACATCAGAAGCTATTAGTAAAATTTCTCAAGCAGCATGGCAAGTTAATGAAAAAACAGAAAATATTGGTGCTCGTCGATTGCATACCGTTCTTGAACGGTTAATGGAAGATATCTCTTTCAATGCAAGTGAAAGCAATGGTCAAGATATTATAATTGATGCTGATTACGTTTCTAAGCATCTTGATGAGCTAGTTGCTGATGAAGATCTAAGTCGATTTATTTTATAATCTAGCACCATTAACTTTGCTAATTATAATCCTAGGTGGGGATATAAAAGCCTCCCCACACTATATTATAACAACAACTTGTAGATTACTTAGATGAATTTAATCGGCTATCATCTTATGCAAAAAGAGTTGCTTTGCTCGTAGAGAAATTTATAGTCACAGCTATATTCAAATTGTTCTAGTTCAAGCAATCTACTCCAAGGCCAGATAATTTGGTAAATAATAACTCTACGCCATGGAATCTATTCAGGCATACTTTTAATCGATTGATATATCTGATCAGATTTTGAATTTGTAATTCCTTACCAATAACTTTCTGATTACTCAATCTTATTAGTCGATAGTGAAGTGAAATTGATTTGCTCTGACTCTGCTGATAACAGTATCTAATTTAAAGATCCAAAAATAGATTTACGAAACATCAGATAATAAACTATTTATTATACACTAAATTTACTAATAACTCAATAATTATCCTTTAATTGTATTTCTTTTCTTTATCTCACTAATTATAAAATAGTGGTAATAACGATATATTCTAACGAATAATTTTCATTTGTTTAGTATTATCTAGATAGTAATCTCTATTTAGAGATAAGCCTAAGCTATTTCTTCTAAAATAAAGAACATAAGTATTGGGTGCTTTTGTATCTAAACCCCCAACCCAATGGAAATAAATAATATATAAGCTGATTTACTATTAGATTAGTAATATCAGCGTAAATTTTTGCTATTTAATAGAATTAAGTAGATTTATACCAGCGTTAAACTTATTTTAAATCGTCCTTTCATTTAATAACTAAATATATATTATAAATATTGCATTCCTTATGGCCAATCTCACTTTCTAGTTAAATTTCAAACTTATTTATCAGTGATTGCAGTTGTTTTTATATTTTGAGATTTGATCAATAAAAGAATTAATATGTAATATTTCCTAGCTCTTGTTTTTATATGAATTATCCAATGCTAATTAGCATATTTGTAATAATAATCACAGAAGATAATGAATTAGACAATATGATTTTGTTGTTCACCGTAAGTAATCTTTTGGTAAGAAAAGGAGAGAATCTATGAGAAAAGATAGACTAAAGTACTACTAAAACAGTTTTTGCAAGGAGAAAACTTTTCTCTTCTTTGAGATTGGTATATTCTATCAAATAGTATTACTTGTATTTTTTAACAAAAAAACATCCATAAATTTAATTTCTTCAAAATTATAATTTTAATTATAAGCAGAATATCTTTGCTTACATATGCAAAGTCAAATTATTTGACGCTATTCACAAAATAAAATATGCTGGTAAATATTAAATTTAATGTAAAGCGATGTAAGGTATAGTAAAAATCTTTTCCTTAATCCGGGACATATGTACTAGAACTTATGAATTAAAACTGTTGGATCATTATTAGTTTATATTTTTATTTTGCGCCACTGAGGATGATGTGGCGCAAAATTTATCAGACAAGTTAACCTATTTCTGTCTGGAGAATAAGAACTTCTTTATTGATTTCATTCATTATATTGAAATGTCGCTTATCTCTAATTCTAGGGGGTAATATCTTTCCTTTGTCAAATTCAAATACTCCCATATCTTTGATATATAATCGACCACGAAATAATATCTTAACGTAACGTGCAATCTTCAGTGGATTATAACGGTAAAAAATCTTCATTCAACTTTTTCCTCCAATTTGTTGATTTTGAAGTTATAAAAATGTGATTTGTGACACATTTTATAATTATAGACTCTTGTTATAAGCTTTAGTTCTCCTTTTCCAATAAGATTTAACGATTTTACATAACATGATAACTGGTTAAATAGGTTTAATAAAAATTACAATATTTTTCATTATAACTTTCCTGTATATGCCTAGAGAGGCGCTATGTAGCAAAAAAATTTTAGATCTAGCTATGCTAATAAATAATCACAATCATTAATAATCAGTTTAGAAAAAATTAACAAGAAGCGCTATGTTAAAGAAATTGCACTCAATAATAATTTTATTAACTCTCTCTTTTTCTGTATTAACTACTACATTATAAAAGCAATAAGCTGGTGCGGAGGTAGAGAGGGGGACCCCTTTACGTAACCTATCACTGAAATCGAGGTAAACTTTTATTGAACAAAATGGTAAACTTATTTTTATTGAGGAGTTATTTTCATTTTTGAGCTATGGGATTTGCCGATGGTAGAGAGAAATTATCTCCTGCTGATTAATTTCGTGAATAATTTATTATCAGAAAGATGATATGCTATAAAATTTATATTACATGTATCCGTGAAACCAGCTATCACCGTGATCCATTGCATCAACTCCTCCTTAATGCTTGATAAGGTAGGTTAATAGACATTCGCTGTTTAGACGGCGCGCTCGAAGCTGTGTTTACGGTAATATGGTAAAATACTGCTTATCTACAGATCTATCCGTAGACCGTAACGCTTATTTACCCCCCAGTGAATACCATAAATAGACGCGTATTAGGAAATGTTGATATTAAAGTCCCTAAGGTTAAAGTGAGATCATAGCGACAATAGAATATACTTCAAAGAACTCTTGCTACCACCTTATCCGAAGCGTGAAAATCTCGAAGAGTTGCTACAATAATCTGTATATACAAAGTATTTATGCACCGCTGATTTTTATAATTCTGGAGGTGCTTCTCAGTGAGAGGCACATAGTATTATTTTGCTAAATCCTATCAGCAGATAGAAACAACAATGCCTTGAAGAACACAGGCATTAGCGGTTGTATTATTTAAGCGATATTGCTCATTTATTACTTGGCAGATAGTATGTACTGGCCTGTCAGGGACAGTGATAGCCTTTTTACCTCTAATCAAATCAACGTCACTAAGAATGGACTTAAAGATCTAATTACACTCAAAGATATGTATTAAAAATCAAAAATGAACTAGATTGAAATTATTAATGAGCTGCGAACGCGTGACTTAACCATATTTCAGACTTGCTATGAGAGAATGATGTTTTGTTGGTTTTTTTAGAATGTAATGATAAAGATATTTCTGGATAGACAATATTAATATTGTTGAGTACATAAAATAATTAATGTAGTTATTTTAACTACTAAAAATATCCTGCAGCGAAAGTTAAGGTGAGCTGTTGAAGTTCTGCCTAGCAGAGCTCTATGATGTCGCTAATAAATACCTTAATATTTTGTTAATAAGGTTTTCTTCAGTATATACTGGAGCGATAAAAAAGCTAGAAAAGATCCCAGAATAGCTGCTGGCATCCTATGCCATTCTATCAGTGCACTTGATATCATAAGAGCGACGAATCCGATTAAATTGACTTTTGTAACAATGAGCCTATGAAGAGCGCACGCAAAGAATTGTGATTACGAAAATAATTCTTTCAATGGTATATTAAGCTGTTACTTTTTTCTCAAAAAAGCTAAAAGTGGCTCAGGGGAGTTCAGCTGTTGATCCTGTCATTACAAGCAACATTTAATTTAATGCTGAAAATAGATTTACAAAGCATTAGAGTGCAGCCTAATTACATAACAACTAGATTTGCTAATAACTCTTTATCAATATTAGAATAGCAAAAAACTTGCCGACAAATAAAAACCGATCCTATCTGTTGCCGGATATTTTCCGCTAAAAAGCTCAATGAGCTATTAATAGAGTTAATTAAACAAAAGAAATTTAATTAAAAAAATTTTAGATAACGACATAAATAAATATTCATGATTCAATTTTTGAAAGCTCTTTTTGTAAGAAGTAGTATTCAAGAAAATAAATAAGAATTCCTGTTTTTAAAAATTATTATTAATAATAGTATAGTTAAAAAAGCTAGCAACTAAAACTTAAGAATTCATCTTTAGGAAATCAAATCTCTCTTTAAGAGAAAACAAAGTCATCCATTTTTCTAAAAGGAAAAATGGGGATCGGTTTATAGATCTATTGTAAATAAAATTTCATGAAATTGGCTGTTTCTTTAACCTTAGCTAATACACTAATTTATAGACATTAATCCTATGTTTAGTTTAGTAACTCTTCTTTTTCTCTATTTTATGCATTTGTTGCTAAAGCATTCCCTTAGCTGCCTGCTTGTTAAGCTTGCGCATTGATAAAATAGTCTGTTACCACACAGAATGTATTTATATGCATTTGTACGCAAGACCCCTTTTATCAGTACAGTGAACTCGATTTTTTTAATTTTAAAAAACTATTATCTTCAATGCCTTATATATATTTGCTAATAGTGTGCCTCATTTATGATTTTATAAAAACTATAATAACGCAATATTTTAAAATGCCTTACCAGAATATGGTTTTAATGTAGCCCCCAATCATCTTTTTACTGCTTCATGGTCTGCTTGCAGGTTTACTGTATAATCCGGTTCTTTATAATGATGTATAATCACTTTGATATCCGCTTAACGCTGCAGTTTTGACGCGGATATCTAGTCAGGGATCGTTTAAAATAGCGCCTAAGGTATTCACGCTCCCACGCTTCCCCTTGCGTCTTTTTAACGAAGTCCTTTTTAAAACCGTCCGCATTATTCCTTCAGGCAACGGGTACCCACTACTTATTGACTCAAATGATATTCCACAGAGCAAGAAAACTATTGGAATTTATCAGGTCATAACTATAACGCAGAAGCCGAATGCTAACGCCTAATCAGATTTTCGACTTCTTTTTAAAGAACTATTCATGCTATATAGCAGCATATTTAATATCCAAACTATTACGAATGATGAAAAGATGAAGAAATGAAGATGTGGATGTTGATTGAGTTATTAAACATAAATCTGCAAGGATAGAAGATATTAATTTCGATATCCTGTTTGTATAGTCAACTTCCAGCTATAAGTGGAGATGGTAAAAAAGAGCGTTGAGTCGTTGCTAGTTTTTATAAAAAGATCAAAAGAGATAGGGTATAGTAAAAAATAATACATTGTTAGGAGTCGCTGTCTTATAAAATATAAACATTCTGTGTTAATCATTCCTCCATGCCTTTGCAGTGACATAAACTACAAATTTTTGATCTTACAGCTATACAGAAATATAAGCTGGAAACATTTAGGATAGCCGCAGCAATATCATGCCCGAATTTATAATAGCAGAAAAATGCCACAGGCTAGTATTTGTTTGATAAATAGAGAATTCACGATAATTGAGAATTTCACCATATTTAAAAAATTTATTTCAGTCGTCATTACTGATAAAAATCAGTTTAGTTAGACTGGAATATGAATCTAAATAAATTACCCTTTTAGTTTTGTTCGATACTAAAAGCAAAAAGAGTCATCTTGTTTAGATTCATTAAGTCTATCAGTCCAGATCCATCCGTATATTTCTCCTATGAAAAAATGGAGGTAATCTCAGTTCTGTATAGGTAATGAATTCATCGGCAAGCATATTTTTATTCATTATCCCCATTAAGTGCAGTATCCAGCCTTGTGGCTTACATAAGGCTTCTTAAAACTACAGATAATCATCAATGTAGTTGGATAATATTGCATGTCGAGAAAAAATTAGGGTTAAAGTTAGACGCAGTGTTATATGCGCTTTCTTTGAAGTTGTCATAAAAATTTAGTGGAAGTCGCCATAATTTCTTAATTTTATCTTTTGTAGAGACTTGCTGCAAGTTATCTGCATGAATTACTGAAAATTATAATATATTGGCAATGGGGTTCTGGTTTGCTCGCAGAGCAATTTGTAGCAGCTCTCTATATTTTGATTTTTATAGTTTCAAAAAATCTTTTCAAAGCAGATCCATTCTAATAAAATAAAACGATCTGCCACCATAGTAGATCCGATCAATTATATTTTAATTAACTAATATAATATTTAGATTTTTAATCTAAAATTCCTTACATCTAACTCTCTAATTACCTAACCTTATATTAAGCGATAATAACTAATTTCATGTTCACTGATAAAGGTTTCATATCATTATTTAGCTTACTCTAAGCAAAGAATGAATTTTTTATCGATGATTAGATTAAAAAAACGGATAACACACTGTATATTAAACTCTTTAAGAATCTTATCGGTCACATAATCCTCTTAATCTTGAGCTATTAAGTTCAGAATTTGTTCTTTCTTTTTATTTTCTCTCCCCTCCGCATTTTCTACTTTCCTATGTAGAATATAACGCTTCCCTTTAAAGTATTCATGAGAAAAATATTTCATCTACTTAAGCAATACCAGTTACTACATTCAAGTTGGTTATCCTCACTGAAGGAAGAGGATAGTGATGCACTCTAAACATTGTTTTAAAAATTAATGCCTATTTGTTTTACTGATTTCTGTAAAGTTAAGCTCTTTAACATACATTGAAGATAACTAAAGTAGTTATCCTTGTGATGTAGTTTTGCCAAGATACTTCAAGTAAAATTATTAAATCTTTTCCTGAAATCAGAGATTTATAAAATAATATTGTTGTACTCTAATGAATATCACCAGTGAATGACATCTTCACTTTTATATCATGAGCATAATAAAGTGAAATGAGTTGATTTAATACATGAATCGATATTATCCAACAGATAATCACCGAGCTAACTAATGAGATGCAGTTTTATGTTGGCAGGAAGGGAAAAGTTTTCTTTGATTTTATAACTATTTTTAAGGCAATTTATATAGCAAAATTCTTTGTATAATATAAAGAATTTTTAGCACAATTTTTCTCAAACATAACAAAATAAAAAATGGGAAATATATTTCTAATCTCTTGAAGGCGAAAATGTGGTGATTATTTCTCTTGTGCTTCAACAGTCATTAGGCAATCTATCACTGCTGTAATTTAAAAGATAATACTGATTTACTTTATAATCTTTACGTTTCACATAAACTTGTTGTCTGTTAAATTATCATGTAAAAGGATATAATATTAATATCCTGAACTAGTTGATACTATATTACATTTGGTAGCAGTGAAATTATCGAAGGCAGTTATTCTAATAACTGTGCAGTACTGTTAAATTACTGATCAAATAGCAAAAAATATATTAACAGTAAAAGAAGTGATCTACATTTTACTAAAAACATCAAATTTCTTTAATAGTCGATACAATTCCAAAAGAAGATGAGTTATTAAAAATTTTTGTTTATGACAGTCAGGAGGATGCTTACACTCTAATCCTTCATAAATCTATTCTCCATTCTTAATTGAATGTTGTTTACAACCAGAGTCAGCAAGGTAGATCCCCCCCTTAGGGGCATCCAACTTTCCCGAGCATACGGGAACAGCTTAAATAGTATTGAAAGAGTTGTTTTCAAATCAAAGTGCTTCGCACGTCAGCTTCATAGACTCACACTGTCGCAAAAGCCATTTCAATTGGATTCAACGCTCTTATGATGCCCAATGCCTGATAAGAAGTTATAAAATCCCACCCGTTTTTGTTCTTTCTTCAGCTTCTTCATCACTTCAGAATACTCTGGAAACATTGTCAACAAAATATCAAGAGAGGTTATTAGCGCATTATAGCTCTCTGCTAGGCTAACACTTCTTTCAGCTCATCTTAAATTTTAGTTGGATGTCCCTCTAGAGGGTGAAGAAAGCATGTGAGCTGTTTATATATACAATAGAGTTTAGTGTTATCTATCTTAAAATATCTTGACATTACATTTTAAAATTAAGGGTACCATCTCTGTAGTAAAATTGGAAGATATAGTTAAGTCATACGCTCATAAACCATTGAAAAGTTAGACCTAAGTTCACTTCTAATTTTCAATAATTCTCTTCAAGCATAAGGAAGCTCCTTATCTCCATGCGCAATATCGGCAATAATGAGCAACAGGTAAAGGCGATCATTTTGCCTGATAAGAAGACAATATGTGGCATCAAAATAGAAATAAACGTAGCGCGTATCCCTTGAATCATATAGCTACTATTTATTATCTATGCTTTCAAGGTATCGATATTTTAATCTACTGATGGTATGCAAAAAGAGGATGTGCTTTTCACTAAGAAGTCCAAAGAATTTCGTGAAAATTACCGGTGAATAGATGTCTTGTCGGTAGCCCAGAGTAACCTTTTCGCTGCTTTTACACGTTTCAAATAAGATGATAACAACGAGTTATTAAAAAATATTCTGTTTTCACTGTGATCTCTTTTTAACCTTAGGCACTTTAATCTCAATATCTCCCAATACCAGTCTATAGGGGGGTTCGCTATGGCAAATATAAGCATTACGGATAAGGGATGAGATCTGTAGATAAGGTGGTATTGAACATATTGTTGCAGAATGGCTTTTTAACACCGCCTTAACGGTAGTGCCCTATCACTTGTCTGGTTCATCATTACAGATGAATTCATGCAAGTGATCACAGATAATTTCTTATTTCGCGGATGTTTATGAGGTAAAGTTTTCATGGCATATCATCTCTCTGTTGTTGCAATCATCCATGAAATCAATTAACAGGAAATACGCCAGCACCTCTCTAAAATCCATCATACACCAAAATGAGTATAATTCGAAAAAGATTTAGTGACTTATTATTAAGATGACGGTGACTTAGTGATCTATAGTGGTGCTAAAGTAATTAAAAGCGTAACTAATAGCTCGTGATTAGTAATATCAATATGTTGAATGGGTTAAGCAAGAAAGTAGTGAAGTTAGTCACGCTATAAAAATCTGTTAAAGAAAATATTTTAGGCCTAACGCTGGCGATTAAGATCTGCCTAACTGTTAAAAAAGATTGGCACATAAATAATTGAGAGAATGATCAACTTTATCAAAGATCTCAATAAAATCAAAGTGTTTAAAGTCTAAATTATTTGTAATGCTGCTTGCTGTAATATTTATTCAGGTAAAGATAAGATTCGATTAGAAAGGTATTGATAAAAACTTATTCCATAATGACAGAATTTAAATAGGCAATAATAGTTATCTGATATCAATTTTTGCGAAAATAAACCTAATAAAGGGAAAATTGAAGCTAATATCTATAGTGTTAAATAATAAAAACTGAAAATAATTATTTCACGCATATACTAAATTATTAGTGGAGTCAAATAATTGAAAACAATTAACCCATAATTTTATTATGAAAATATTTGTTTAAATATGTTCTGTCAGGCTATCACTAAAAATGCTAAAGAGATTTATCAAGCTATTAAAACTTATCTCGTAGTTGGCGTTGTATCGAAAAGCTGTGCCGACTTAAATACTCTATTGAAGATATGACTAAATATACTGATGATATTGATCATATACTTTCTGTTTATTTAGGTGCAGATGATCCTAATCAATCTAATATGCTCTTATAAATTGCTAAAGTTATTTCATCTCAATATATAAACTAGATATTTAGTGGTGCCGCAACCTATTTATGAAATATTAAGTATCATTATCCCAAATGATAGTATGATTTTTTTTTGAATAATTTAAGTTTAATTTTGAATCAGTCTTTCATAGACTAGAATGGAGTTTTAGTATCAATACTGATGGGGTAATTCCTGATTACACAGTAAAAATATTGATGAAGAGCGATCTAAAAAACTTGACTAGAATTGATATGAAGGGTTTGTAGCCGTCTCTTTTATATATCCTATTAAATCACTCACTATATCATTTATTTGAGGATGGTTAGGCTACCTAAAACTGATGTTCTACACCAAGTTCTACACATAAACAAGCGAATTCCTGTTTTCCGGAAGCTGAACGTTTTCGCAGATTAAAAAGGTAATCTGTAAATTCTTTCCCGTTCTATTTAAGTAGCCGATGGATAGCCATGGGGTAATGGCATAGTTAAGATAACGTGAAAACCTATACCATTTTTAGTCTTGTATAGATACATAAAAACTCATCGAGTGGCTTAAAGTATATCTACGAAAAAACAACGTCATGAAGTTTTTTAGTATTTGCGGAATATATTTCACAGTTACACGCATATAAGCATATTAGTATCTTTTAAACACTTTATACTTAGGCTTTAGTGATTTCTTTTCTCATTTTATGCGAATTCCTACTTCGTGATTTAGTAAACAGCAATTCAAGGTAGATCCAGATAGAATGCGAGGTTCAAATATTAGCATACAAGGAAACTACAAGCAAATTGTCGAAAGGAAGAAACGTTTTTCAAAAAATGACTACGACTTCTCTTAATCGGACCATAGCGTTATCGGTAAATGATAAAAATATGGGTGTGCTAAATAGATATAGGCTCTTTGCTGATTGAATGACTGCACTGATTTTAGGTGTTGCAGTTTCCTAACGACGGATTCTTATCATGATGATATTTTGTTATTAACTCATATACTCATAACCATCTTTCTATAAATTAGGCCTGCATGACGAGGCGAAGGTTTATATAATAATCCGAGATCAAACAATTAGATTAAGATCAGACTATTTGTTAATATGTTTACTTCGTAAATTGGTGAAGCGAATAAAGTAAAAATTTCTACCAAGTAAGAAAACTGTTAAGCTCAAATTATTCAGACACTATATTTTCTGTTAAAACAGGTAATTACAATTCTAAAAATACGAGCGAAAATTAAATAAAAATTTTTAATATGTTATGGCTAAAATAGCGTGAAGAATTTAAAATTGTTAAAAAGCTTGTGCTAGCTATGATTTTATCTTGTATTAACTAACGGTACTGAATCAAACTATTAGTTTGAAACTCTAAAATTGCATTAATGCTGGTGTAAAAAATTATTCCTCATATTTATAGCTTTATCATCAATAAAGCAATTGGCATACCCGTATGATATTATCAACGTTATTTGATGATAAATAATCACTATTATTAATTCTATTACACTCTAAATGGTTAAAAAGTAAAAACCTCATTCTAATTCACTCAGAATGGGGTTTTTAATGTTTCTTAGAGTTAGCTGATAAGCCGGGTTCTGTCGTGGACAACCATTCATCTAGATTAGTACTCGCGCACTAATTCAAGCAGCCTACCCGGGTTCGATGCGGGCCGCATCTAGCGAACCCCTATTTGGCCTTGCTCCGGATGGAGTTTACCGTACCGCAAGCTGTTACCAGCTGCGAGGTGCGCTCTTACCGCACCCTTTCACCCTTACCTGTTCTTAATAGCCATCGGCGGTTTGCTCTCTGTTGCACTAGTCGTAGGATTTCGCCTCCCAGATATTATCTGGCACCCTGCCCTATGGAGCCCGGACTTTCCTCCCCTCTATATATCAAGGTTACTAATGGTAACTAATAATAAAGCAGCGGTTGTCTTACTAACTCCAATAGTAAATTATATGGATTTAACATTAATTTGTATAGTTATTTTATCTCAGATAGCTAATAGCTAATCTACTTGATTGCACTATCAGTGCTAACTTGTTGTTTAATGATATGTTTATATAATGCATTCTTCTTTAAACCATAAATTTCTGCTGTAATAGCAGCTGCTTTTTTTAATGGTAATGATTGTTGTAATAACGCTAATGTTTTCATCGCATTTAAAGGAATGGTTACGTTACTATTTTTTACTACTCGATAGCCTTCAGCTACCAATACTATTTCACCACGATAACGATTTTTATCAAGTTTTACCCAATCAAGAAGTTCTCCAACAGGCAAACCATAAATTGATTCCCAAGTTTTTGTCAATTCTCGAGCTAAAACAACGTAACGTTTAGGCCCCCAAATAGCAACCATATCCGCTAATGTATCTAATAAACGATGAGGTGATTCATAAAAAATAACTGTTCTAGACTCCTCTATTAACCTTTGTAATATCTCTTGCCGAGTCTTCTGTTTTGCTGGCAAAAATCCTTCATAACAAAAACGATCTGAGGTGACACCGGCAGCAGAAAGGGCTGTAATTGCTGCACATGCCCCTGTTAAAGGAACTACTCGAATATCTGTTTGTCGACAGTATTTTACTAGATGACGACCAGGATCATTAATTAGTGGTGTTCCTCCATCAGAAACTAATGCTATACTTAGTCCTTGTTTTAATTGAGGAATTAATTGATCTGTTTTCCGCCGTTCATTATGCTTATGTAAGGAAATCATACGGGTATTAATAGTAAAATGCTGCAATAATAAAGATGTACGACGGGTATCTTCAGCTGCAATAAGATCTACTTGCTTAAGGATCTGTAATGCACGCAGAGTGATATCATCCAAATTACCAATAGGAGTTGGCACAATATATAGCGTTGATACCATCTCTACCTCTTTAGGTTGGTTAGCTTAATTTATTGTTTATTACAAATAACTAATTAAAATTGAGAAATGATAGCTACATTACTGAACAAAGTATGCGTTCTTAAAATTTTGTTAAAAACAGTTTAATCTGTATAGCAATACTATTCTTACTTTTGTTAGTAACATCTCACTTCTGAGAGTTATTAGAAAATCTGATGTATGCAGTTAGATTATATTCTACTCTGATGATTCATAAATTTCTTATTCCATCCCTAAATTAAATGTTGTTTATCATTAAAATCAAGCAGATTAAAACCCCCTCTAAGCTATTTCCTCCTTTCTCAGGAAACTATAGGAGGTTAAATATTATTAAAAGGATTGTTATTCTTGAAGCATAATTTTTGCAAGGCGGCTTTCATAGCCTCAGTATCTCAAAAAAGATAACTCAATAAATTTATTGTTATAATTGATGCCCAGTGCGCTGATGTGAAGTTATAGAGTGTCAATCGTTCTTCTTGATTATTCTCCACAGTATTCTGCATTCTGCAGAATACTCTTAAAAGTTTACCAACAAAGCATTAAAGGTTTTGTTAGTGGCATCGCGACTCCCTGCTAGCCTCAGCTCCCCTGGCAAGAGCTTAAGCTTTAACTTTCGATTTCATCCTTTTGAAGAGTGAAATCAGCGCATCAGCTATTTATGTATAAAATAATATTAGTGCTGCATGCTCAGAAATATCTTTGTCATTGTATTCAAATTCCTTTCTCATTGTATTCAAATTCAATAGCACTATCTTCTTTAGCAACCATAGGAGATATAGTTAAGTTAGGCATTCGTAAGTCATTAATAAGTTTAATTTAGTTCGCTTTTGATTTCTAAGCTGAATCTTTGATCGTAATTAAATCCTTAAGTTCATTCTCAGTAATGCCGATTTGAGCAGAAGGCAAAGGCAATCAGCTTGCCTGACAGAATGACATGTGCCTTTATCCAATAAATATAAAGGTAGCGCGTATCGCTTAAATGACCGCAACACTCATTTCTTGTACTTTTAAAAGCTATTGCTGCCTAGGTCTGCTAATGGGGTGCCTGACAGAGAAACCATGCGTTTTTACTAAAAAGCCTAAAGAATTTCGTGAAAATATCCGGTTAGTGTAGATATCTTGCTGATAGGTCATGAGAGCAACTCTTCGCTACTTTTGCACGTTTCAGATAAGGCGGTAATAATGAGTTGTTAAAATATATTCTAAACATTACTGCTGTGATCTTATGTTACTGACATTAAGCACTTTAATCTCAACATTATCATATCCGTTTGAATAAGTTTATTGTGGTAAAAACTATATTATAAACGATGATAAGGTGATGTTAAGCATGTTATTGCAGGTTGACTTTCAAACTCCATTTCAACAACAGTGCTATCATCTCCCTACCGCTGTCACGCTATTACGGATAAGTTAATGTAATTGAATAACAGGTAATATCTGGTTTTACAGATATCTAGTAGCCTAAATTTTCATAGCATCTCATCTCTCTGATGTTGAAATCATTTACAAAAACAATCAGAAAAGGAGTGCATATACCCACCCGCCACTATCTTAAAAAACTCCATACAACAGAAATAAAGATAACTCTCTAGTTATTTCTGATCTCGTTCATTTACGTCTTAATATGAGTATAGTTATTAAAAAAGTATTTTTGCAGCCTTGATAAGCAGGCAACATATACTTAAAATAACCGACAGCTTCTGATGAAGCCATATAATCCAGGTACGCTAGATTTTATTCAATAACTTCTTAAGGATGTTAATATGTAGTTAGCAGAAATAGGTAGAATTTATCAAATAGATAACAAAAGCCCATCAGTTACCCGTTTCTTATTAACACAGCATATATTTTTATTTTTAATAAGGGGGACTTCTGCACTAGTTTCTAACTCAGAAGAGGCATATTATGAAATATGCATTATCTATATGATATGCTACTCGAACCATTAATAGTATTACTATATCGTCTTAATACTATTTATTTTTTTGATAAAATTCATCTGATTAATGAAGAATAAGTAGTTAAATTTAATATCCATGATATTTTACTTAAGTTAAATGGATTTTATATTTAACTTTGGTATCGAAAATAGGGGAATATAGCTAAAAATTAACGCTTAAAAGGTAATTTGAGTCGCCAGTTAAGATAAAATTTTATTTTTTACTGATTATTTCTAAATTCACTTGCTAACTAATAGATTGTTTTATGAAAAGATAAATTTTATCTGATAGTAGCGATAATTATCTTGCTAGGGTATGATTGTTTTTATGATTGTTTTAAGTAAATAGAAAATTTCTATTAACATTTATCTCGACATTAACAATTAGGAATTAATAAACGTAATCAGTTAAAACGTTGATATAAACAAAAGGATTATGTTGTATTAAATTAAAATTAATGAGCGTTCTATATGCGGCACTAAATATTTTAGCTCAAGAACAAAAATAAGCTATAGTGAATTAATAAAACAAATATTATTGGTTCAATTATTAATAATAATCGATAAATTTCAGATTTACTAATTTTTTTTTAAAACACATAAAATTGATAAAATTATACAATTAGTTCAGAAAACTAACGATGAATTAATAATTAATTAATCGTTGTTATATTTATAATTACTACCGTTAATAACGATTAGATTAAGATAATAAAATAAATTGAATTAAAATTAAGAGGTTTATTTACTTTATGGCAGTAATAGGTATCTTTTTCGGTAGTGATACTGGCAATACAGAGAATATTGCTAAAATGATCCAAGAAACTCTTGGTGGGTCTGATATTGCTGAAATTCATGATATCGCTAAAAGCAGTAAAGAAGATATTGAAGCATTTGATATTTTACTATTCGGTATTCCTACCTGGTATTATGGTGAAGCGCAGTCTGATTGGGACGATTTCTTTCCGATATTGGAAGAAATTGATTTTACTAATAAGTTAGTAGCTATTTTCGGTTGTGGCGACCAAGAGGATTATGCAGAATATTTCTGTGATGCCATGGGCACTGTGAAAGAGATTATTGAACATAATGGTGCTATCATTGTTGGGCACTGGCCAACAGAAGGTTACTACTTTGAAGCATCAAAAGGACTTGTTAATGACACCAATTTTATTGGTCTTGTCATTGATGAAGATAGGCAACCAGAACTAACCGCTGAGCGGGTAGAAGTCTGGATAAAACAAATATCTAAAGAGCTAAATTTGCTAGCTACCATTAATAGCTAGTTGTCAATATTTTTTATATATGATAATTCTTGTAATTTTAGAATGATATTATCACATGTATATTTGTAAAATAATTTTATATAAATAAGTGTATCTATTATCAATGTTTTGATATTAGTGAGTTCACTGCTAATGCTACAAGATAGGATCCGCATGACCGACAATAATAAAGCATTGAAGAATGTAGGGCTTAAGGTAACCCTTCCACGTTTAAAAATTTTAGAGGTATTGCAAGAGCCAGAATATCATCATGTCAGTGCGGAAGATCTTTATAAAAAACTTATTGATATGGGGGAAGAAATTGGTCTCGCAACGGTTTATCGTGTTCTAAATCAATTTGATGACGTAGGTATTATTACTCGCCATAATTTTGAAAGCGGTAAATCAGTTTTTGAATTAACACAACAACATCACCATGATCACTTAATTTGCTTAGATTGTGGTAAAGTTATTGAATTCAGCGATGAATCCATTGATACACGGCAAAAAAATATTGCGGAACGTCATGGTATTAAACTATCTAATCATAGTCTATATCTATTTGGACATTGCTTCAAAAAAGATCATTGTAATGAAAACGATTTTGAGTACCTTGCTCAAAATAGTGAAGAAGAAAAATAATATAGCCTGTCACTGATTTTATTATTAATTAGTTAAAAAATAGAAGAAGATTAGCAATCTACTTTCTCCTTTTACTTATAGTGGAATAAGTATTTCATTGAATTTATTTTACTTTTAACCTGCTTCTGCAGGGATAAGAGACTACTATGTTTGATAAATTTTAATGTGCCACTAAAAATTATTATTTTACTAAATTCTTTAAAGAAGATATTAACTTTACTGATATAATCAATCGCAAAAACTTATTCATCTTCGAAATAAGATTATTTTTGAGATGATGATTATCATTATACATAACATTTTCTAAATCTAGACTATCATGTTGCTTTAACAAATATCGCACTGTAAAAACTTAAGCTAAGTTGAAGGCTACCATATATTATATCAGGAATATTTTTGCTAGATATTTTTAATTTTAAATGCCGCATAAATCACTAAACCACTAAATTAATAAATTATTACTGCTTAATAACCTATATCCATTCATAATTTCTTATCAATTTGAACTAGCTACTCTAGATTATACATGAATTGAGTAGCCCCTGCTTATGTTAAGCTATTGTTTTTGCATTGTTAATAATATATATTTTTATATAATACAGAGCTTCATCACTTACATATCATGACCGCTGGTTGTATAAACAAATCCAAATTAAATTTCCTGCGCAACCTTATTGTAGAAGAGAATAAAGCTAGCAATTCAATATGACTATTTTAACAGACCATCTTGTGGATGAAGTTTTATATTAATTATTTTTAATACAAACTTTGCTAATTTAGGATTAATTCCTCGCTGGATTGATTTAAAATTTTTAATTTATGTTTATAAACAAAATCAGCCAACAGAGCAAGTTATGATAACGTTGTTTACTGCTTGCTTTATCTATGTTGAAAATTTAATTTTTAAAATATATAAATCTTTTAATGGTCCTTTTTGCGAATATACCGAGAATACTGTTATTAATACTTTTTAGGTGGATAGGTCAAATTAATCTTAGGTATCATCCATCCAGGAAGATAGTATGGTTTTTTAAATAATTTAAAATTTAACTTTAAACCGATTTTTATAAATTATATTTATTTCTGATATGATGGAGTTTATAGATGCTGACGTATCCTGTTAATTGATTTCGTGAATAATATCAACAACAAGAGATAATATGGTATGAAAAGTCTAGTTTACAGCTATCTACGAAACTAGATATTACCTCTGATTCCTTACATGAATTTATTCGTAATAATACTAAGTGGATGATAGCACTGCTGTTGAGATTAATCTCAAAACTATGCTATATAGCAACACATGGTCAACCTCATCTTATTGTTGTTTGTAACAGCTTTACCACAGTAAACTTATATAGACTGCTATTATGGAGATATTGAGATTAAAATAATTAAGAATCGGGCGAGTGTGTGTACAATCGGTAACGTAATATCCTTTAGGAACTCCTTGCTACTGCCTTATCTGAAAGGCGCAAAAAATCTCGAAAAAGTGCCTGACATAGTCTTCTACGAATATCCCACCGGTGATTTTCATGAAATTCTAGATTTCTTCTCAGTAAAAACCACATGCTCTTTCTGAGTACTCCCATTACCAGACTAAAACAACAATGGATTGAAAGTATAAACAATCCTAGTTGCATAATTTTAGGGGGGTATACTTATGTTTATTTTTTGACTGAAGGTATATGTGCTAGTTAAGCAAGCAGATCGCCTTTACCTGTTCCTCATTATCGATATTACTGCACATAGATGTAAGAGGCTTGTTGCAGTTGAAGATAATTATCAAGACTCAAAAGCTAACTGTGGACCGAATTTATTAATGACCTACTAGATTATGCCTTAACTATATCTCCAGATTTACTATAGGAGGAGACGTTGCCCTTAGTTTTAGAATGTAATAGCAAAAATATCTGAGACATGTAATCTCAATGCTACTGGATAGGTATACAAAATAAATAATATACTACCTTTACTCCATAAAGGTCATGCAACCAAAAATTAAGGGTGAATTGTCGGAAGGATGAATCTCTGATTAACAGAGAGTTATAATGCCGCTAATAAATCCATTAATGTTTTATGAAAAAAGTTTTTTTAGTGAAGTGCATCTTGAAGCAATGCATAAGCTGAAGAAAGATCGATAAGAATAGTTAGTATTCTATGCTTTTCATCAATACAACACTTAGCATTAAATAAGAATGACGAATCTAATTGAATCGGCTTTTTTCGCGATAGTGTGGAGGCTGTGAAGCTGATATCGAAGTACTGTGGTTTGAAGAAAGCAACCATTTCAATGCTATTGAAGCTGCTCTTGTCTCTCCTCAAAAAGCTGAAAACAGCTCAGGGGGATTTTGATTTGCTTAAATCTTATTAGTAGTAAGGAACCTCTAATTTAAGGATGAAAAGAGATTCTCAAGTATCAGAGGATAATCTGATTATTACAAACCAGATTTACTAATAATTTATCTTTTATAAACTGCAATAAAATTTTATTAATCAATACTGATTGAGATAATTTCTGATTGTACAGCTAAACATTTTTTTGTAGAGTGATCAAAAGCTTTTAAGCAAAATTGAAATGATAGCTTTTATAACAATTTCTATACACTAATTAAATTACTTGACCATAATATTTATTTAAGAATGTATCGGTATGCTAAGTTGGTCCTCTATACCAAGCCCTGTATATAAACGGTCGAATTTCTGTTTTTCGATAGCTGAACATTTTCGCAGACTAAAAGGTAGCTTGTAAATTCTTTTCCGTTCTCTTTTAAAAAATTCGATGGATAGG
>JBQMRR010000022.1:0-54269 GCA_052174495.1 Arsenophonus sp. NC-TX2-MAG3 | reverse complement strand
AGCTAAATTTTAGAATAAATTTTATCTAATAATAATATTATTATATACTTTATTAATATAAAGGTGTTATTTTAAATTAAAATAGTTAATATAATAACTTATTTATAATAAAAAATATTATATAAAATATGTTATGTTAATTATCAGGATTTATAATCAAATGAAATAAAAAATATTTTATAATCTTTGTGGAAAATTTTTAAAATATTTTGCCTAAATAATAGGCAAAAAGAAAGGGTTAATAGGACCACCTTTATTTTTATAATTTAGCAATGAATGCGGATAAATCAATCTCACTACTTTAGTCTTCATATAATTATATGAAACATGAGAGCAATATAGTTGTTTCACTAATCGGAAGTTATTAGTAAATCTAGTGTATAACGGTCAGGTTACCCTTCACTCTAAGGTTTCATAAATCTATTATCCATCTTTAAATTTGGTGTTGTTTATCACTAGAATCAGCAGGTTAACTCCTCTGATCCGGACCAAGCTTTCTGAGCAGACGAGAAGCAGCTTAAATACCATTAAAAAGGTTATTTTTAAATCACAGTGCTTTGCGTATATATCAGTTTTATAGCCTCGCATACTGTTATAAAGCCAACTAAATCGGATTCGTCGTTATTATTCTCATCCTAACTGCAGTGAGAAAAATCATAAAATATTAGCTGCTCTTCTCAACCTTTCTTCAGTTTCTTTATTACTGTAGGGATACTTATGTTGATAACTGTTATTAACAAAATATTAATGGCTTTATTATTAGCATCATAGTTCTCTGCTAGCCAAATCTGCGAAAGTTATCTTAACTTTCAGTGCTACATGCCTTTTAGAAATGAAGTTAGAACATTAGCTATTTTGTGTATCTAATAGCATTTATGCTGCGTGCTCAGAATATCTTTCCTATTGCACCATAATAATCAAGAGCACCGTCTTTCATGGCAAGACTAAGAGATATAGTTAAGCTATCCTTTAGTAGGTAATTAAAAGTTAAGATTAGTAGGTAATTAAAAGTTTAGATAAGTTCGCTTCTGACTTTTAATAAATATCTTTAAGTGCAACAAGCTTCTTATGTCCATGTACAGTAACCGCCGATTTTACTAGCAGGAAAGGCAATCAGTTTTCTTCTGAGCAGGACGCATATGCCATTAATCGTGCAAGAAATAAACGTAGTAGGTATTGTTTAAATCATGCCGACACTATTGCCTATAGTCTTCAAGGTATTTTTGTTTCAGTTTGCTGATATTACTAGAGAGATCATGTTCTTTTTTACTAAAAGTCTCACCTACAAGGGTTTCATAAAATTATTGGTATAGGATACCTCACAGCTACAGCAATAATAGTAGATTTCGATATTTTGTACGTTTCAGATAAGGTGGTAAACAAAAGAGCTGTTGAAATATATTCCATTGCCGTTACAATTTACCTGATCTTAGGCACTTTAATCTTAACATCCTCAATAATAGTTTATAGTTTTATGATAAATTATATATCCGTTACGAATGGGATAACGATATGAATATTTATCGATAAGTAAGTGTTCAGGATAATTTTTAGCTCATCTTCAACATCGGTGCCTATCAAACTATCTGCCACTATTACGGATAAGTTGATGAAAGGAATCATAGTAACATTTGGTTCGCGGATACATGTATAAGACAGACTTTCATGATATATTATTTCTCTGTTGATAACATCAACTAGAAAATTAATCAACAGAGATAACATTACGATCTTTGAAAACTCCATACACCAGAAATTAACATAAATTATTAAGTTAGTATTTAATTATTTTAATAGGTAATATTGGTTAAATAAAAAACTGGAATTGAATTAATTTATTTATTCCTTAAATAAGTTAACAAAATTATTACTGTTGTATAAATATTGTAGTGCTATAATGGCTACGTCATAATTACCGTTGATAATTTTTAATTATTACGCCGTAAAATTATGTTCTTGCATTAAAAATTGATAAACATCATGATAAAAAGTTCTTAGCAATTTTAAATCTAGCTAAAGTTTGAATTTTGCCACCTATTCAATATTATCTGTAGCTAAATAGGAATTGCTATCAATAATATATCAGCATATTTTTTACAAAAAAATATGCCCGTTGTTAGGTGAACTAATGAATAGTTTAATTTTAGGAGCGACGCCTTCTAGATCAATAATTAATTTCTACTGATGACAGAAGTTTGCAACAGTTGATAATCAATCCTGTATTGAGGAAATAATCCTAAGTTTTATACTTAATTGCCTTGTAAGATCAATGCAATTACTGAGTATCAAGGTCATCTAATTACTCATGCTACAGTTTAATTTCCTGAAATAATATTTAAATATTAGAAATAATAAAGGCAAAAGAATTGCTATTTAACTGTTAGGTAATAGTTGGCGGGATGGTTAGTTAAGAAAATTATGGTATCGGTAATGTCATCTTTATAATTAAAGAATTCTATTGATTAAGTTTGGTTATTATAGCTTGAGATAGCGAAAAGATATTTTCTAACTATATGAATGCTACCAACAAGATGCAGCTTAATATTATAAGCAAGGTAAGGATAATATTTAGTCTGATTGATAATCAGATGATTTTTCTACCCTAAAAAAAGACTCCACCATTTTTATTTTTCCTTAGTAAAAATTCTTATTACTAGTTAATGAGTTAATAGTTTTAATCATTGAATGCAGAACTTTCTATGCTTTTTATAAAAATAAAAACTAAATTTTAATCACCCTTTTATGAACTGAGAAATAAAATTTTATTGTTAGGTATTTCTTTTACAAAATAGTATAGTTTTTTGAAGAATTTAGGTTAAATATTGAACTAATAAGTTATAGATTGCAATATAGTTTTATTAGCCAATACTGATTGGGATAATTTTTGATTGTACAGTCGAACTATATCGATGTGATGTGATTTTAAGCTCTTCACTAGAAGAGAAATAACAGGATTTACAGTGCATTTTCCATGCGACATAAAACCTATCGACTATAAATTTATTTAAGAGTGCATCAGAAGGATAAGTCGGTGCTCTATACCAAACTCTGTATAAGAAACAGCTGAGTTTCTTTTTCAGTGACTAAACGTTTTTGCAGCTCCAAAAATGCGATCTATAAATTCTTTACCATTACGTAAGTGTCCGATGAATAGCTATGGACATGCTCGATTAAAATTATCTGAGAAGCGTCGAGTATTGGGCGCAGTCTTAGCCTTATAAAGATAAATAAAAACCAATCAAGTGACGCCATTTATATTTATGATAAAGATATAGTCGTCAAGTTTTATTTGGCATTTTTGGAAGATATTTCACACTGACATGCAAAATAACTACACTGCTAGCTTTTAAACGCTTCTGGATTTATAGTTTGATGTTTAATTTAACGCAAATTTTTTCGTAGATGTTAAATACTGATCCAGAGCAGATCGAGATACTGAGAGATTCAAAAATTCGTGTATAACTGCTAACAGATTATTGAAATGGGAAAAACATTTTAGTAGAAAACGATCATGTTTCCTAAACTGTGGCTAGGCATCGTCGGAAATGATGGAGAGATATGGCTGTGATTATCAACACTATCTTGTTTTTTCTGAATTTATCCATCAGTATCCACCTCTTTCTATAAATATTGCTGCCCAAAGAGGAGTCTATCTATAATAATGATCTGGAACGAAACACCTAAGTTGAAAAATTTGATTCAATCAATTCGTTCTAATATTGAATTAGTGAGGATATTATAGAGCATCTAAAATTTACTTAACTATTTTTTATATTTTTATTTATATAAAAATATTTAGCTATATTGATAAATATAGTTGCTAGGAATCCATTATTTTGTATGAAGAATTTTTGCTACAGTGGTTACCATAAAAAACAAGAAGCCATGCAGATCAAAAAAATTATTTTTTCAGTATCTCTCAACGTAAATCTAGTTCTCATTAATTAACTCTGAAACAGTTTAACGGATGATGTTGATTAATACATTAAAAAATTATTCTACTTTATCCTATTAATATTATCACAGTGAGTATGTTATTCGGTGAAGATGTTCATTAGGAGATTATAGCAATATCGTTTTAAAATTTTTAATTAAAGGAAATTAATTAACAAAATTGCTGAAAGTGGAAGTCTTTTTATAAAACTACATCAGAAGAATAAATTCTTTAGTTATCTACGGTGTATATTTAATAACTTGACTTTACGAGAGTCAGCGAAACAAACGTAGATTAATTTGAAAACAGCATTTAGATGCTGTCACTGATTCCTTGCTTGAGTAGCAATAGCCAACATAAGAAAGCTAGGAAACGCAGGAGAGAAAGAAATAAAAGGAAAGAACAAAATCGTAATCTTAATTATTCGAAATTGATAGGTCGTCATGGTGAGTGATGATATTCTTAAAGAGTTTAATGCAGAGTATGTTTACTGTTCCTTCAGCCAATCATCGATAAGAGTTCATCTTTTTTTTGGGTGGAGCTAATGATGTAAACCTTTGCTAGCAAGCATAAAATTAGTTACTGTAGACTAATAAAGATGGATAAGTAGAGAGCTATTGGTAAGAAATTCTACATTGAAAATATGAAAAGTTATGTCAGCCTTTTACAAAAAATAGGTGAATAGATTTTATGATATATAATTACTGAATTATCTGACCTGGAGAAGATTATTTGACACTACAACAATAAAAATATAGACCTGACTACATATTGCTCTGCCGAGCAGCAGAGAAACTTTGCCAATATAGCTATATATTTGTCATAATGAATTAAAATTTTATTAAATTACTTTAATCTTGTAGTATTTATTTAATTTTATAGTTTTAAAAATTCAAAAATAGAACTATGGTATTTGAGTTATGCTTACTTTAGTGTATAAAGTTTTGAAGATGCTGCTATATTCTGCTTAATTAATTTCATAAATAATTTCAACAGCAGAGAGATAATATAGAATAAAAATTCTAGCCTACAAGTATTCCTGAAATCAGATATTATCCAGACTTTCTGTATGAACGCATCCGTAATAGTGGCAGATAGTTGATAGGCACCGATGTTGAAGATGAGCTAAAAGTTATTCTGAACACTTACTTATCGATAGATATTCATATCGTCACCCCATCCGCAACGGATATATAATTTATCATAAAACTATAAACTATTATTGAGGATCTTAAGATTAAAGTGCCTAAGATCAGGTGAATTGCAACGGCAATAGAATATTATTTCAATAGCTCTTTTGTTTACCACCTTATCTGAAGCGTACAAAATATCGAAATCTACTATTATTGCTGTAGCTGTGAGGTATCCTATACCAATAATTTTATGAAACCCTTGTAGGTGAGACTTTTAGTAAAAAAAGAACATGATCTCTCTAGTAATATCAGCAAACTGAAACAAAAATACCTTGAAGACTATAGGCAATAGTGCTGGCATGATTTAAACAATACCTACTACGTTTATTTCTTGGCTAATAGCCATACCGGTCCCCTCTCTGTCAGGCAAGATGATCACCTTTTCCTGCTGCTCATTATCAGGAGGACTGCGCATCCCTAAAGAAGCTAGGTTGTGTGGTAAAGGATGCTTATCAGACTCAGAAGCATACTGGTCAAAACTTCTGGATGATCGCAAGCGTTGTGCCCCCTTAATTATATTTACTGATTTATTACTTGAGACTAGGTGCTCTAGTTTTTTAATGTAATAGCAAAGATATTCCTGAGTACGCGGCACCAATCATATTGGGTACATAAAAAGCTAATCCACTAGTTTCACTTCATAAAGGCATTTTAACACCGAAATTGAGATGAGCTGCAGGGAAAAGGAGGAGTATTTGGCTAGCAGAAGAGTATGATGCTACTGATAAAGCCCCCCTGATATTTTGTTGACAAGGTTTTCGGCTAAATATCATTCTGTAGCAATGAAGAATCTGTAGAAAAAACGAGAAGAACGCTGGCATTCTACGGCTTCACATCAGTGCACTGGACGTCAATAAGAATGACGAATCTGATTGAGTCGGCTTTTGAAATGCTAAAGACACGAAGCTGATGCGCGAGTAATGTGATTCAATAAAAACAACTCTTTTAATTCTATTTGAATTGCTTCAGTCTGATAAGAAAAGATAGAGCTGTGGATAAGGGTATTTAAGCTTTTGACTGATCTTGGTGATAACAAAATCTAATTTAAGGATAGAGAATAGATTCATGAAGAATCAGAACAGAGTCTGACTGTTATATACAGTAAATTTACTAATAACTCATAAGAATTATGGCAAAATAATTCAATAAATTACTCGTTCTTCTTATTTTCTAAATAATATTAAATAAAAAGATCAAGACAAGGATTAGCCAACACAAGAAAATGTTATAATTACCACTATACAATAGTATGATGGTACAAAATAATTTTAAAAGTAATTCCTTCTTGATCAACATTCCCATTTACGAATCATCACTCACTGATTTAATTAAAAATAAATGTAATCACCTGTATTTCATTATTAGTTCTTGTGTAAAAATCAAGTACCTGAAGTATGTATATTTTAAAAAAGCTAAAAATTTATATTTATATAATATTTAAGGAGCTTTTAACTAAATACGAATCATGACGTTTATTAACGTATCATGTGACAGCCTTTTAAAAATATTCAGTTATGAAAGTCAGTGAATTTATTAAAGAGAATTAGTGCCTCCCTATAAAATGGAAAAGAACAAAGGATTTTATAAAATATTCAAGTTCTCCTATGTTGAATATATGTATCAAATATATCAAAATGTTTGTATGAAATCTGATTGTTGTGATAAATCAAAATAGAGTTTAAAACATATCAATCAAATTACGATATAATGTTTAGCACTATGATTTTATTTAACTAACCGGTAATAAATTAAACAGAATTTTTGATACAGCTGATAAAAAAATAAGACAAAAACTTCACAATAAACTAAAAATCTTTTTTTTCAAAAATTTAACATTTAAGTAAAGAGTTTGATGTTTTCTTTGAAGAAAAGCGTTTGTTATGACTAAAGAAAAAGAGCACAAACAAACAATAGATAAAAATAAAGAAAAATTGAATTTTGATTGCAGTATTTCTCAAGTTAAAAAATTTATGAGATCATAAATGATAAATATCAAGATATTGTTTCAAAGATAAAATAGAATAGGTGTAAGGAAAGCGGTTTTCATTGCAATTATCAAGATATGTTAAATTAATTTTATTCGTATTTTACTAAAATATCCTTATATCAATTAGTATGATTAAAAATAGATAATATATAAACTACCCATAAATAATTAAAAATAATTAAGGGCAAGTAGCTTCATAAAGAGGAAGCTCATGTTTAATTGATAACGCAGTCGATTATCTCTCAATCTAAAAATTCCATCTAGTCTAAAAAAGACGGGTTTATGAAAATCCAATATTCTAGAATTAGAATAGTTATAGATTTATTTAGTTTGTAATGTTGACTGGATTAATTTGATCAGTCGAAAATTTTGCACAATTAATGTTTTCTTAAATAAGAAATTCTGTCAAATTATCCATGATTAGGTGAATAGACATAATCAGTATATTTTATTAGATAGTGAAAATTAACGCCCTAATTAAATATAGTATCAATGAGAACGGATGCTAACAAGGCGTTTAAGTCAGCTCCTAATGAAAGCAGGAATTTAAAGATTTAGATTTCATCATCTGATGAATGCTTGTGAAAATTGGTTAATTCAATCTAGTACAGATACTATCTACACTGTAATAGATATGGATTAGAAAAGTATACAAATGATTAAAAGTATAATAATTACTCTATTAATACTTGCAAAAGCATTCTAAAACATTAATAGGATATTTAGGTTTCATATTGTCATACGACACACAAGAAAATTATATAAGATATAATTACGGTAACTACTTGTTTTAATTAGTAAATTTATAGGATTTAAATCTGTAAGTAATTGATTAAAGCTGACTTCTTTACTGAAGCTATTAATAGAAAAAGATATTATAAATAACTTAAATAAGTAATGTTTTATTTTTTAGATAAATGGTGGGCGATACCAGATTTGAACTGATGACCCTCTCCTTGTAAGGGAGATGCTCTACCAACTGAGCTAATCGCCCATTCATAATAAAAATAAATAACACTTTTACTTAACTACAATTAGTGGGGGGATAGCAGATTTGAACTGATGATCTATCCTTGTAAATTAGATCTATCTCAACTCAGATAATTACTTATTGTAATAGAGGTGCATTATATGGATAGTTTTGAATGAGTCAACGATTTTTTAAAGAAAAATATTCAGTCATTTCAAAATTAAGTAATATTCACCTTTTATTATCAATAAAAAATAATATTTATTTTAAGCTTTATTTAACTATATTCTTACTAGGATAAATAAAATATTCTTTAGCTAAATTAATAAAATAAAGTATCAATATTGTGCTAATAGCATTGAAGAATTAAGTTGTAGTGATAAAATAACCAATTGTAAATTTGTCACTGACTAGATTTGATATAAAAGATCATTAAGACAATCCTAATGAATAAAATAAAAACTCGCTTTGCACCAAGCCCGACAGGTTATCTTCACGTTGGCAGCGTTCGTACCGCATTCTATTCATGGCTTTATAGCAGACATAATAACGGAGTGTTTGTGTTACGTATTGAAGATACTGATCTTGAGCGCTCAATACAAGAAGGCATTGACGCTATAATGGATGGCATGAACTGGTTAAATTTAAATTGGGATGAAGGTCCTTACTATCAAACAAAACGGTTCAATCGTTATCATGCCGTAATAGATCAAATGCTTAGCGCAGGAACAGCTTATCGCTGTTACTGTTCTAAAGCACGATTAGATAATTTACGTGAAGAACAGATGGCTAGAGGCAAAAAACCGCGTTACGATGGATGTTGCCGCTTGCATATTCATAATCATACACTAAATGAACCCCATGTAGTGCGCTTTCGTAATCCTCAGAAAGGCTCTGTTATTTTTGAAGACCAAATCCGTGGGAAAATCGAATTTAGTAATCTTGAGCTAGATGATCTCATCATACGTCGCACCGACTCTTCTCCTACCTATAATTTTTGTGTTGTTATTGATGATTGGGATATGAAAATCACTCATGTGATCCGCGGTGAAGATCATATTAATAATACCCCACGACAAATCAACATATTAACTGCTCTTGGTGCGCCAATACCTGTATATGCGCATGTTCCAATGATTTTAGGTGACGATGGTAAAAAATTATCTAAGCGTCATGGCGCAGTTAGTGTCATGAAATATCGCGATGACGGTTATTTACCAGAAGCCTTATTAAACTATTTAGTTCGTCTAGGATGGTCTCGGGGTAATCAAGAAATTTTTAGTCGTGAGGAAATGATCAATTATTTTTCTTTAGATGTAATTAATAAATCTAGTACTGTCTTTAATACTGATAAATTATTATGGCTGAATCATCATTATATTAATTCATTACCTACTGAATATGTTGCTGCTCATTTAGCATGGCATATTGAACAGCAAGGCATTGATACAAAAATTGGACCAAGCTTAGTGGATTTAATCAAGCTTCTTGGTGAACGCTATAAGACCTTAAAAGAACTAGCCGCTTCATGTCGTTATTTCTATCAGGATTTTGCTGAATTCGATAGCGACTCCGCTAAAAAATATTTATGCGCGATAGCGCGCTTACCATTAGAATCTGTACGGGCAAAATTGGCTGCTATTAGCAACTGGACATGTAAAAATGTTTATCAGGCAATAGAAGAAACGGCTACACAACTGAAAATTAGGATGAGCAAAGTTGGTATGCCTCTGCGAGTTGCTGTTACAGGGGTAGGCCAATCACCTAGTATTGATGCCACTGTGCATGCTATTGGTCAGCATCGTTCATTAAAACGTATTGATAAAGCTTTAGTTTATATTAATGAACGTGAAATTAATATAGTTTAATTAAATTATATTAACATAAAGACATAATATTGCCCTGTTTTTCTTCATATCAGGCTTGATAAATATTTTTTAACGGTTAAGCAATATTTTCTATTAATCAATAGACAATTTTATTTAGCTTGCATACGATCCGATCGTTTAACTAAATTTGTATAGGAAGTCTTGTGGGGCTATAGCTCAGCTGGAAGAGCGCTTGCATGGCATGCAAGAGGTCAGCGGTTCGATCCCGCTTAGCTCCAATTTAAATTCCAGTTAAATATATTTAAATCAAGATTTAACTTTTGCTTTATATTTGTCGAATAACAAAACGGTATTAGCTATATCGATCAGCTTCTGTTTCTATATGAAGAATTCCACTCTATTGATTGATAGAGTTAAACGTGATATTGATTAATCAAGAATTTCGTTTCATAAAAATATAATTAAATTATTACAAAACTAATCCTAGTTTAGCTACTAAAAAATCTTACTAGTATAGAACATACTGATAATTTTAAACAAAACTAGAAATAACATTTCTCTGTTTTTATTAAGACCTTTTATTATTTAGATAAAATTATCTATTGATAATAGATAATAAAAAACTAAAAAGATCGACAAAATACTTATTAGATAAGGAAGATAATTTAACAGTAACTTGCTTTAAGCATCCTATAGCGATAAATTTATTAGATATTAATATTATGGCTATAGATACTATCTATATTTAAGTAGATCTTCAGTAAATATACACAAAATCTAAGTTAATGGATAAAATCTATAAGCTAAATAAGCTTGAAAGCTTATTTTTATTACTGCACTGAAATAGCATTAATTTGGAAATAATCATAATAAATTCTATCAACATTACCGCTATAATTAAAGAAACTTTAAACTAGCCAGAATATATTCGCTTAATTTTTTGAAAAAATTTGTTCATTATAAATATTATTGATTTGAATGCCTCTTTTCTTTATCAACTAAATGGGGATTTAGTTAAGATAGGATAATAAATGTACTGAATATATTCAGAATCAACGCTTAAACGACATATCTTAGGATCAAGAATTCTCATATAAGTACTAATAATTATCATAGAAATCGTCAACATTTCTATTGTCGTTATCGTATACATATGATCTTATGCATTCGACTCAATATATCTTTATAAGTATAAAATTTCTGACTGACCAAGAGTTAATAAACTGATCGCATTAAAAGATTTTTAGCTTTTTCATATAATTAACTTTAGCTAGTAATACTCTTATTAGTTTAATGAGAAAAGGTAACACTTTAATATATTGCAGAATAGGAATTAATGTTTAAATAAAAATAATTGAACATAATACTTCGCATAAAAAGAAGATAAAGAGATTTGTATCCATCATGCCAGTAGAGATAAAATATCCTCCTGCAGAAGCTAAACTAATTTTTACTCCAGGGTCATTATATAGACCTTTATCGCATAGCCCTCTATTCATGGCAATATGACTACTGAGAGATATAGTTTAAGAAAAAATATCATAATGATGAGCCTTCAATCTTAAGAAACCACAATACTTGAAATCTGAGTTGTTCTTTAGATAAGCGAAGATACGGCGTCTATTTAACTAAGCATTATGGTATCCCAAACTTTAATATTGCTGAAGGGTAAAATGAGACGGTATTGATTATCAGCTATCTTGGCAAAAATTATTGGTAGAAATTCCTTATATTGTATGAAGGAATTTCGCTATAGCGGTTCCCATGAAAAACAAATGATAATAAAGATTAAAGAAACTTTTCTCACTTTCTATTAACATAAATTTGCATCTCATTACTTAGTTTAGCAACAATATGATGATATGGATTCATGTGTTGAATTAACTGATTTTACTTTATTCTACTCATATTATCAGAGTAAAGATGTAATTGCTTGGGAGATTCATTAGGGTTATATAGCGATATCATTACAAAATCCCCGAATTTCAGGAAATGTTTAATAATCTTGCTGGAAATTTTTTGATGAAATTACATTAGACGTAGCATGCTATGGCATGAGCAGTGCAGTTACGGTGATTTATGGATGTTCATAATCTGAGTACTGTTTATATTCTGCAATATGTTAATTTTTTAGGAATTTAGCTAGAGATATCCTCTCATAAACAATCTTCTAAAAATCGTAAGTTGGATAACTTAGAAAGAGATAACAGACAAGACTTCACGTGTTAACTGTTCTTTTACCTAAAGCATTTTATGATCTTCCTCCTGAAATTAATGAGGATAGATCGATTAAATTTTTTATGATACTTAAAATAAAACATATAATAATGTTGTGTTCGGCTTGGTCCCAATTATCTTTGAACACGTAGCATTATCTGTCTCTGGTTACTATTAGCTGAGATTTTAAGTAACGGCGAAATCAATCTGATTCCTCTGAATAAAAATTATTTAGTTATGCTCGTTTCTGGTGTATTTAGTTTCGGAGATACTAATGTATCTTATTAATTAATTTCATGAATGATTTTAATAATATTGAGATAATAGTCCATAAAAGTCTATCCTACATGTAGACGTAAAACTAGATATTACTTTTGATTTCTTGAATGAACTCATCCGTAATAGCCATGGCAAGGAAGCTGATAGGCGCCGCTGTTGAACTGTAGCTCGAAGCCTATGCTGCGATAACATAATAAATGCTGTCTTGTTGATGAATATCGATGACTATCGACTATAATGATTATTTGCCATAATAAACCATATAAACTGCTATTGACGATATTAAGATTAAAGTTCCTAAGATCAGAGGGATCACAGTGAAAACGAATATGCTTTATAAGCTCATTGCTTATCATCTTATTTGAAGCGTACAAAAAGCGGTAAAGATTTGTTACTATGGGACTATATATCAAGGCAAAGTTATTATGCACTGCTGATTTTATGAAGGCCCTGATCTGCTCTTCTAAGCAAAAAGCATATTTTCTATATTTAGTACCATCAGCAGGCTGAAACAGTAATGACTTGAAGAGAATTGGTAATAATATCAGTATGATTTAAGTGATATGTTACCTTTTTCTTGCCTGAAGGGATAATGCCGTCTGTTCAGGCAAGCTGATCGTTATCAATTGCTGCTCATTATATAATTGGCGCCCTGGCATGGTCGTATAGAGTTCATTGCACTTGAAGATGCTTATCAAGAGTCAAAAGCGAGCTGAGCAAAACTTCTCAATACCCTACGACTTCCTAGCTTAACTATATCTCCCAGATTTGTTACTGGGGATTGGATGTTATTATTTTGTAATGCAATGACAAAAATATTTCAGAACACATAGTTATTAATGCTGTTGAATATATAAAAGAACTAATGTGCGCTGTCGCTTTATTGTCTAAAGACATGCAGCAGCGAAAAGTTAATTGATAAGCTGCCGTGATTTGACTAGCAGAAAATCGTGATGTTACTAATAAATTCCCCATTGATATTTTATTGGCAATATTTTCAACGTATTCTGAAGCGATAAAAGGATAATAAAAAAATGAGAAGAGTTTCTGGCATTTTATGGTTTTCTGGTAGCCACTGTACGTTAATAAGAATAACAAATCTAACGCCAAGAAGTATTATGGTTAGAGAAAAAGAACTCTTTTAATGGTATTTAAGTTGCTCCAGTTTGCTCAAAAAAATCGGGAATCAGATCAGGGAAGTTACCTGCCGATTTTGGTGATAACAACATTAAATTTAAAGATGTAGAACAGATTCATAAAGCATTAGAGTAGAATATAGCCTGACCAGTATAAATTAAATCTGCTACTAACTCTTAAAGTTAGTTTTAATTAAATATTAGTCAATAAAAAGCTGAAACATAATATGCCTTCAGGTTTAGGTTAGCTAGAAAATAAATTATTTTTGATTATTCGTTGCCTGAATGGCAGTAATGGCAATGCTATAAACAATATCATCCACCAGTGCGCCACGGGATAAGTCATTAACTGGTTTGCGTATCCCTTGTAGCATTGGGCCGATAGAAAGCAGATTAGCTGAACGTTGTACCGCTTTATAAGTTGTGTTGCCAGTATTGAGATCTGGGAAAATAAACACTGTAGCTTGTCCGGCTACAGGTGAATTTGGTGCTTTAGATTTAGCTACATCGGCTATAATAGCAGCATCATATTGCAATGGTCCGTCAATTATCAGATCTGGCCGTTTTTCTTTTACTAAACTGGTTGCTTTACGCACTTTATCTACGTCACTGCCGGTGCTGGAGTTACCGGTAGAATAAGAAATCATCGCCACACGTGGCTCAATACCAAATGCTTTAGCAGAATCAGCGGACTGGATGGCGATTTCTGATAATTGTTTAGCTGTTGGGTTTGGATTTATTGCGCAGTCACCATAAACTAATACCTGATCAGGTAAGAGCATAAAAAATATAGAGGAGACAATTGAGTTACTTAGTGCAGTTTTTATCAGTTGTAATGCTGGGCGAATAGTATTAGCTGTAGTATGAACGGCGCCGGAAACTAAACCATCAACCTCATTTTTTTCCAGCATCATTGTGCCTAATACCACATTATCTTCTAACTGTTTATGTGCAATAATTTTAGTCATGCCTTTATTTTTGCGCAGCTCAATTAAACGTTCAACATAATTTTTCTGTATTGATTTAGGTGGCACAATTTCAATGCCTTTTCCTAATTTAACCCCATGCGCTACAGCAACTTGTTTTATTTCATCAGGCTCACCCAGTAAAATACAAGTGCTAATGTTTCTTTCCTCACAAATAGCTGCCGCTTTTATTGTACGTGGTTCATTACCTTCTGGTAGCACGATACGTTTGTTAGCTTTACGCGCGAGCTTTATTAATTGATAACGGAAAGCTGACGGTGATAACCGTTTTGAGCGTTCCGAATCAACATTTAGTGAACTGATCCATTTTTGATCGATATGTAAAGCAACATAGTTTTGGATTTTTTCAATCCGCTCATAATCATCTGCATATACTTCTAAGCTAAAACTTTCTAAACTTAATGAAGTTTGACAGGTATTAGCATCTACCATTAGCACAGGTAAACCTGTTTTGAATGCATGGTGACAGAGGTTGTATATTTGTTTATCAATCGGATAACCGCCAGTTAAAAGTAATGCGCCAATTTCAATCCCATTCATAGTAGCTAAACAGATAGATACAATAACATCAGAGCGATCAGAAGAGGTCACCAGCAATGCGCCAGGATGAAACAGGCCAACTATATTTGCTACACTACTGGAACAGAAAATAACTGATTTTATGCGTCGAGTTTGTAGTGCGCCTTCATTGATGATGCTGGCATTTAGATGGTTCGCAATGTCGATACCACGAGTGGCTATCAGATCAAAATTCCACGGAATACAACCCAATATTGGAAGCGAACTATTGTTAACTAACATTTTTCTATCAATTTTTGCAATTGTAGATTTTCTCAATTCATCAAATATTTCAAATAAATCGGAGTAAGTAGGGCCATAGTTATCAACTGGTGCATTAAGTTTATTAATAATTACCCCAATAATATTTTTATTTTGTTCACCACCAAATTCTCTGCGGGCTAATTCAATGCGTTTTTTTAACTGTTCTGGTGTGTTATTGGCTGGGACGGTGACAAAAATAATTTCAGCATCCAGAGTTTTGGCAATATCATAATTTAACGATTGAGCAAAAGAGTGCTTACAGGTAGGCGCTAAACCTTCGATTAAAATAACTTTAGCTGATTGCGTATTATTATGATAACGGGCAACAATTTCTTCCATTAAGATATCTTTTTGATTATTAGCCAACATAGATTCAACATAACTCATTTTTAGTGGTTCATCGATCTGAATATTAGAATGAGAGTTTAATACTTCAATTATTTGATCTTTATTACAAGAATAAGATTGAGAAATGGGTTTAAAAATTGTTAAATTAATTCCTTTTTGCTTCATTAAACGGGCAATCCCTAAACTAACGCTAGTTAAGCCAATGCTAATATTGGTCGGTATTAACATTATTATACGGGACACAGGGGTACCTCTTTAGTAATTGGGGGATATTCAACTCAGTACTGAGAATAGATAAACTAGCAGTTCTAATACATTTATGTCGTCAGGCGGCTCGCGTCCTGAGCAATAACTAACTCTTCATTGGTTGGGATAACCAATGCAGGAATACTTTCGTCCATTGTAATCTTACCTGATTTTCCAAAACGGGCAGCTAAATTGCGTTCGTGATCATATTTAATGCCAATTAAAGATAATTTTTTTAGAGTTAATTCACGTACTAGAGCTGAATTTTCGCCGATACCGCCAGTAAAAATAATAGCATCTAGTCGTCCTTCCATTAATACACAATAAGCTGCAATATATTTAGATAAACGATGACAATAGACATCCATCGCCCGCTTTGCATCTGTTTTAGTATAATAATTCTCTTCAATATAACGACAATCGTTGGTGACTTCAGTTAATCCAAGTATGCCAGATTCTTTGGTTAATAATGTATTGATCTTATCAACACTCATACCTAATGAGTCATGAAGGTGAAACACAATAGCCGGATCGATATCACCACTTCGAGTTCCCATCACTAAGCCCTCTAGCGGCGTGAGACCCATCGAGGTATCAACAGATTGCCCATTGACTATAGCAGTAACCGATCCGCCATTGCCCAAATGACTAGTGATCACATTCAATTCATTGATTGATTTATTTAGTTCTTTTGCTGCTTGCTGAGAAACATAATAATGGCTGGTACCGTGTGCGCCATAGCGACGAATGCCATGATCTTTGTAAAGATCATAAGGTAGAGCATATAAATAAGATTCAATTGGCATAGTCTGATGAAAGGCTGTATCAAATACAGCAACATGTTTGTCATTTAAATGTGGGAATGCTTTTTTAGACTCTTCAAATCCAATAATGCCAGCAGGATTATGTAATGGAGCAAATGGAATAGATGCTTTGATGCCTTCAACGACTTCATCATTAATAATAACTGATTTGGTGAATTTTTCACCGCCATGAACAATACGATGACCAATAGCAGAAATTGCTTGAAATAATTCTGGTTTTTGGATGAGAATTTGATTAACAATGAAAACCATCGCTTCACTGTGGGCAGCGCCTGCACCTAAAGCAGCTTTATTTTTAATACCATCTATTTTCCATTTAATGCGGGCTTCTGGTAGATAAAAATATTCTGCTAAACCAGATAGTTGTTTTTTACTGTTAACCAGATCAATGATAGTAAATTTAAGAGAAGAGCTACCGCAATTGAGGACAAGTACTAGCTTACTTGACATAAAATTACCTACTATATCGTTATCATAGAGTCTTCTTTTTTAGATTATTCAGGAAGACTAGAGTTAATAAATATCAATTCCATAGAATGATAGTAACCTGATTTAATCTCAGAGAGAATATTGAATGATTAATATCATAATTATGGAATACTTATAATATTTTTAATGGTTTTTGACTAAATAACTATGTTTTTAATGTTGATATTAAATATACAATATAATATTGATTTATAGATTTAAAATCTATTAAATAGACTAAATATAAACTTTATATGCTATAAGTTTTTTGTAGATTATAGAAGTTATAATTTATAAAACAACTAATATTGCCTTATAAATTCTACTAAAAAGATTTTGTGCTTTATACATTTTCTTAAATTTTCCATGAGAAATAGATTGAAGTCATGTGAAATATTAATGAATACGATACAGAAACGACCCCCTTTTATTTTCTTATAAAAATTAAAATTAAGTCTCAGTATCTCTTACTAAGAGATCTCTTCATTATAAAATATATTGATTCCTATTTTTTTAAACATTGCGTGAGATTAATATACTAGTTGATTTTAGATTAGTTATATGCCTGCTATTTCTGTTTTTATTCTTACCTTATCAGAATTTATATTAGATTGTTAGCTAGGGGTCGGCTGTAGTTACAACTTTTTTATTTGTAGCTTAACCTTTCTTAGGGATTAAGGTGTTAGGGAAGTGTTCAGTTATACCACTATCATCAAGCATTACTGAGTTAGTTTTATGAAAAACGTAAAAATTTAATTAACCAGGAATTACCATGAACACCTGTATTAAAGAAAAATAGCCTTATTAGGTATTAGGAACAAATAATTAGATTGCTATTTTATTGATGGTATATAACATAATTTAATGGTTATTTAATTAACTTGTTAGTAGTAGTTATGATTAGGAATTAGAAATATATTTCTAATTATTAAAAAATAGAAAAGCCTTTTAGATCTAAAAGATAAATTATCATTATAAAATGGCAAGGAAAGAGAGGTAATGTGATTATTTAGGAAATTTCTAACTATAAGAAAGTAATAATGGAAATGATCAATGCGGAAACTTAATTTTATCTAAGTAGTATTAAATACTAATTACACTTGATTCGGATAATACTAAACATTATCAGTACTGCCCAACTATCATTGAGTAGTTTTGTCTTTTAAATAAAAGAGTTAACACCGAATTTTATTGAGTTATCAGAAGAAATTGTTAGATCATAATTGATATTATGGAAATGTATCATCTCTTATAGGTTTCCAGAAGAAAAACTTCCAATTTATTATTAATATCATAATACAGAGGATTTATTTTTTAGGTTTTGATGCTATTGCTGAAGCAGCATTAATCTTAATTATCCTTTTTTGATTAATAGTGAACTGGCTATTGTTATTTTGTTAGTGTTAATGCTGATTTTAATACTTAATTACTGATATGGGATAAGTATATGAGAATATTAAAAGTTTAGATATCTGATCCGTATCAGTATTATCTTTATGCAGTGGAAAATAATCAAATTATTAATGCATAATTTATTTAAAGAGTATCAATGGTATTAAAATATAAGGAATTTTTATTTTATTTGGGGGATGTACACGCTGGTAATTCGTTACATAATAATTGAGAATTGTTGGCGAGAATTTAGTTGTTTAACTTGATGTATTAAAAATAAATATTTACAGTATTTTTACAGTAAACTGATAAAAAGTTTTATTTATTATATTAGTTTATAACATAAAAGCTAAAATTAATAAAATTTTATTAGCTAGAAAAAAGCTAAAAGCAGGTAATAAGACAGGTGTATAAAGTGCGTTAACTAGCGTAATTGATATAGTTAAATAACTAATGCAGAGTTGTTATTTTATGGAAAATAGTGACTTCTAGCATAGTGCGGATTGCTTTTAATTGTAGTAAAGTTTCAGGCTTACGAAAATCTAAACACTGCGTCCCGCGATTGAGCAGGTTAAAATATAAATCGCAGCTAGATTTTTTTATTTGGTATACAACTACTAAATTTATTATCTGAAAGACTGTATTGCGCCTGAAAAGATGCACAGGTCTTTAGATTCCTATTCCCAGGTAATCACTATTCATGCGTTAGCATGAATAAGAAGATAGCAAGAAGAATTTTTACTAATTATTAAATCATTACTGAATTAAATATTTTAAATTTATATGATTAAGATATTATTATTTATGGATAATTCAGAAACAAAATATATTAAATTTTTTATTAGATCAACGAATTTGTGTTATTTGCGGTAAATTAGATCTATACTAGACTTAATTTGAGGTTATTTAGAATACCCAAATCCTGGTATGTGGTATTAATTTACTGCTAATAAGAGTCACTCTTTTATGATTAAAAAAATCTGTATTAATATTATTCATTATTAGTCATTATAGATTTAGTGTTAATTGGAAGCTAAGATGCTACGCTGCTTTTAATAAGTTTATGAACTGAGTACTGTTTTATATTTTACGATATGTAAAATTCTTCAGGAATTGATCCAAATAGCTCGGAACAAGTATCCCTGAAAACATAAAACCAGAAAATTAGTATGATTTACTTATAACTTATTATGCTACATATCGCCCCCTTATCTAAGGGGCTTTACGATCTTATTTAACCCGAAATGATTATGGTAAGACTATTAAATTTTTTATGACCCTAAAAAACTATATAGAAATGCGTTTAATTTCCCCCCCATTAATTTATCTTGACACGCAAATTTACTCACTGATAATGATGATTATCTGTTTTTTAGTAAAAATTATCAGGTCAAGCTTAATGATGCTGGATATAATTGCACTGGAGGGCATCTCTGAAAATATGCTTAATATGAATTCATATTTATACGAAACTGGATAAATATTTCCCCTTGTTTCTTTTTCTTCATGGGAAGAAAATATACATAACTGAACTTAAAAGCCTTAACGAATACAAATAGAATGAATATTAATGCTTTACTAGCGAAGCACTTTATAGGATATTTTACTAAATATATATATTCTTATCCTACTGAACTGTTTTAACATTGATGATGGCCAGATCTATTTCTTAAAATAGATGGTGAAAGTGTCAGTTCTTTGAACAATCTATCGCTATTCAATAGATGCTTATCTGGCATTCATGTTATAAGTTATTAGCGAATCTCGTATATGGTGTTCAGATTCCCCCCCTCTACTTTAATCCTTTATAAATTTTTTCTAAATTCTTAAATTATAGGGATGTTTGGTAACAAGGATATGCAAATAGGTTAATCTTCTTAGCGGAAAATACAGTTTTTCTGAGTAGATTGTAGAACCTCGAGATATCATTGAAATAGTTTATTTTCTCAAACAGGACTGCTTCGAGCATTAATTTGATAGTTTTACTATCGCAAAAGTCAATTCAATCGGATTTATCGTTCTTATTGGCACTCAATCAACTAATAGGAAGACATAGAATTCCAGCAGCTCTTTTTAATTTTTTTCATCATTCTTTTATACTTCAGGATACATTAAAATGTTGACAACAAAATATTAAAAGTTTTATTAGCAGCATTGGGTTCTCTCCTAATCATATCTCCTACTATAGAATTATCCTTAACTTTCGGTTGGATGTCTTTGAGGAGTAAAGTGCTACACTAACTATTTTATGCACCCAACAACATTAGCGCTTTGTGTCCGGGAATATCTTTTCTATTGCATTCCAAAACTAATGCTACCGTCTTCCATGGAAATTCTAAAATACAGTTAAATCACGCACTAGCAAGCAATTAAGAAGTTTCGTTTGATTTTCTTCTGACTTCCGATAACTATCCTCAGCTCAAATCAACTACTTATATCTATACTTAGTTACGTCAATACTTAGTGACGTCAATAATGAGCAGCAGATAAAGGCGATCATCTTGACTAACAAAACGATATATATTTATCAGCCCAGAAATAAACATAGTGTGTATTGCTTAAATTGCAGAGGCACCATTACTTATGCTCTCCAAACATTGCTGTTTCAGTTTGCTTATGGAACCTTGAAAAAAAGACCATGTGCTTTTTACCAAGAAATGTGTTCTATGGCTTCCTAAAAATCACCAATAGATAATGCCTTGCATATACAGGCCATGATGGCACTTTCTCTACTTTTTGCATACTTCAGGTAAGGCAGCAATGAGTTTTTGAAGAATATTCTATTGCTACTTTGATCCCATTTAATCTTAGATACTTAATCTCAACATCGCTAATACTAGTCTTGTATATTCTGGGTGAAAGTAACCATTATGGTCGATAATATGATGTATCCCCACGCCGACAAAGATAGCGTTCAGCATGTTATTTTGTAGCGCATGCCTTATAAGCTTATCCTCAACGACAGTGCCTATTAGCTGCTTCTGATATCATTACGAATGAGTTTATGTAAGGGATCAGAGATAATATCTGGTTTTATAAATGCCTTTCTAGGTAAACTTTTAATAAGATATCATCTCTCTGTTATTGGATTACTAAAAAATCAATCAGCAGGATATATAATCAACATCTCCGAAATTTTACACACTAGAAATAAATATAACTTTGTTTTATGGGTATCAGATACTACTTCTATGTCTCTCCTGAATGCTCTAATAACTGTTTTGCTAAATCTGTAAGTCAAAAATCTGCAGTTTATTACGACGGTAAGCTAGCGAGCATTGTTAGCATAACAGGTTCATATTTTATACGATTGCAACTTGCAACATATTACTTTTACTGTTTCTCATTCCTTTATCCTGTTTTTAAAAATAACTAGTCGCTACCGGTACTATATTAGAGTTGGATAACCTAAACAGGGTATCAAAATTGTTATCTTCTCTGCCTTATACATTTATGCTTCATAACTTAATTAATATCGGTATTTAATATCTCCGTTATCAGTGAAGATCTGGATATTAAGATCCTGTATGGAATGAGGTATTCTTAAAAAAGAACGGACAAAAATCTGGTAAGGTACTGTTATTTGGCTTTGTATTACAACTATCACTTAATAAACCTCAGTATCTTCCTATTCTTAGTCATATCTACGCTATGAAAAGTGACGCGTCACTTGATAGCACAGTACAGACGTTATTGAACGTACACACTTTACTAAAAAGACGAAAGTGCTGGCATAGCCTATGGAATTATCTTAAATGCCCGGTATCCACGTTAAAACTATGGCATTATCGAGAGAGGGGGAGGGAGAGTGGTTACGTCATGATTATGAATCACACTCAATAAAACTGATGTCATTCCCTATAAAATAGGAAGAGATCGTCGGGCGATATATTAGTCTCATATTCTGATCATCTATTTTAAGATGGTTCGTTATTATGATTTTTTGTCTAATCTTAAATTAAGGGTACACTATTACCGAAGGTGTATAAGGCTCTGGAGATAGGAGAAGGGGCGAAAAAACCAGAAAAACAGGAGTTCGTTCCGTTTTAATGAAAGGATTTCTGAGCGCAAATCTGCACAAATGCACTCTATGTGTGGCGATAGGCTACTTATATGGATGATTAGCTTGAAAATCAGATAACAAAATTGTTCTTAGAAAGAATCCATAAAAATTAAAAAACGATGTTTATTAAATCAAATCCTATGATTAATATCTCTAAAATTAGTGCATTAAGTCAAATAATACATACTTCAATGAAATCTTTATTTAGAAGAGACTCAAGTAAACTAATTATATTTACTTTTAGCAAAAGACATCACTTTGGCCTTTAGTGAAAGAGCCACTTAATTTCCTAACAATAAGCACTGATGCTTAATAATTAGTTTTAGTAATATAAATGTGCTGCTAATTTTAATACTTTTATTTTTACTAACAGGATTAGTCCGGACGGTATTGTCTATCAAGTTGGTGATTGGTTAGTCGGTGTAGCTGATAATAATAAAAATAAGATGCTAATTCTTTAATGATCAAAGTTGTTATAGGTTAGGCGCTTTTATGAGGACAACTAGTATTGTTGTTATCTTTATCCGATTGTTCTCTTATGTTGCTAAATAAATAAAAGTTCTTCTATAAGGTTTGATGATGCTATTAGGTTTTGCTGATCTTATCAGTAATATTATGACGTTAATAGCGATACCGGAAAAACATGATAGTTAACGGTGAACTAATCAATGATGGTTATATAAAATTTAAATTTTTTGCTATTACAATAATTGGAATTCTAGTTCTGTTGCTAGTAATTATTTATATATAACTGGTTCCTCGCAGATTAGGTAACTGAGAAATTACGCTTACTACTAATTCTCATTGGCGAACATTCATAACTTTATTCGTGATTATAAAGTAAAAATTTGTGCTCGTTATTTGATCTCCTGTTCAGAAGTTCCCTATTAATAGGCTACTCTTTCGATGAATTATATTTACAAACATGTTAGGTTATAATATTAAGATATATTATCAAAGTTTATTACCTTGCTCGCAGAGCAATTTTTAGCACGACTGTATTTCAATTGTTGTAGTTTTACACAACCTTCTCAAGGTTAGGCAATTAAGTAAATAAAATGATCCCATATCGTGAGATTTATTCAGTAATTTTCAATCAGCTAATATAACTATTCATATTTTAAAATATGAAATTCCTTACCAATAACTTTCTGGTTACTTAATCTTATTTAGGTGATGTTCACTAATTTCATACTTGTTGGTAAAGGTTTTATACAATTTTCTATATCCGAGAAAAACATAGACTCTTATCGATGATCGCTTTAAAAAACGCTTAAAACACTTTGAATTAAACTTTTCAAGAGTCTCATCACTTATATAACCTCCCTAATCTTTGGTGATTAGGATCAGCAAATTTTTTCCTTTTATCTCCTCTTTTTACTTATTTCTAGCCCGCCTATCTGAAATATAACGCTTCCTTTTAAAAGCTTCAAAGAAAAATATTTCGTCGACTTTAATAAATCTCTTCCTGTATTTATATTGCTCTCGTTGTTGAAGCAAGAAAACAATGACGCAATATGAATGCTATTTTTAAATCAATGCCTGTTTGTTTCCCTCATTCTCATAAAGTCAATTTATTCAATATCATTACAAATAATCAAACTTTTATCTTTGTAATGCAGTTTCGCCAGATGGACACCTTCCAGTATGATTGTTAAATGTTTTATTGAAATCAGGGATTTTATAACGATATTATTGTATAATTCTAATGAATATATCAAGTAGATAATATATTCATTGTAATAATATGGGGAAGATTAAAATGGAATAAGTGCTTTAACATATGAACTAACATTACCAGACAGATTATTGCTGAACCAATTAATGAAATATAGATTTATATTAGTATGGAGTAATGAAAAGAATCTTTTTAATCTGTATGACTTTTATTTTTATGGGTTCTGTAAAAAAATCTTCATAAAGGATAAGAGATTTTTATTAACAAGCTTTATCAACATAAAGAAGGTTCTTGGTATTAAATGGTAGCATTGCTTTGTCAACTCACGATAGTATAACGGCTACAATAGAGTTATATGAACATGATGTATTATTAGTTGATATGTCAGATAGTAAAATTGTTCTCAATGAACTTCATCATAAATAAAATTAATATTAATAATTTAATAAGTAAATATTTTCTGCTCGTTTGCGTAAAGCCGAAACGGTCAAGTTTTTCTTAGTATCATATAATCTGAGTTATTAGAGATAGTATATTATAAGAAATTAAATTTCGTATTTATTATAGTTTTAATCTTATTGCTATTTTGTATGAATGAAATTATCGATGATAAATTAATTGATTAGTAAATATGATTAAGTGATATTTAACTGAATTAGTAACTAGAAATTAATTGATCTATTATCAACTGATAGAGATAATTTTATTATATAAAATTTGGTTGTTAAGGTAGGAGCTATCCCTCCTTGAATTATGTTCATTTCTGGTGTATATAAAGTTTCGAATATCCTGAGATATTCTACTGATTAATTTTGATAAATGATATTAACATCAAAGAGATGATATTCAAGAAAAATTCTACTCTAACAGGTATATCCCAAACTAGATATCTACCCTCTTAATCCCTTGCATGAACTCATCCGTAATTCTACTAGAAGCTGATAAACAGCACTGTTGAGGATGAGTTCAAATCCATGCTGCAACAAGATGCTAAACGCCGCTTTATCAACGGATTATTGCCTCCGTCCATCCGTAATGGTTTTGCTACAGTGAACTATACAGAATGATATTGTCATTTTTGAGATTAAAATGTCCAAGCTTAGTGAATTATAGCAGCAACGGAATATGCTTTAATAACTCATTATTATTACCCTATCTAAAACGTGTAAAAAATGATGAAGAGTTTCTACCATGTCTGTACCTGTAAGATATATCTAACAGTAATTTAACGAAATCCCTATAGGGATTTTTCAATGAAAGCGCATCGTTTCTGTACTAATACATCCATCAGGAGACTGAAATAGAAATGACTTAAAGAACGCAGACAATGGGTGCCTGCATGATTTAAGCGATATCAATACCTTTCTTTCTACGTTAAAGGTATATCCCATTTTATCAGGTAAACTAATCGCCCTTACCTGCTGCTTCATTTATCGACATCACTTCGCATAGACATAAGGGGCTCATTGAGTTCGAAGATGCTTATTGAAAATAAAAAGCGAAATGGGTATAAATTTAATGATTAGTGAATACGTTGCTTAATCGCATCTCCGAGGCTTTCTATGGAATATGGTTCCCTTGATTTTAAATACAATTGTAAAATATTTCTGGTCGTGTAGCACTAATGCTATTAGATATACAAAATAGCTAATGCACTGGGATTTATTTCCTAAAAGTATGCAATCGAAAGTTAAAATTAAGCTGCGGGAGAGGTATGGCTAGTAAAGAGTCGCGATGTCGCTAATAAATCTCTTAATATTTTATTAGCAAGATTTTTAGCGTATCCTAAAAATATGAGAAAACTGCAGAAAGAGGGAGAGAGCAGTTGGTATTCTCTATGACTTCACGTCAGTGCATTGGGTATTATAAGAACGACGAATTCGATTAAGTCGCTTTTCCGATAGTAAATTCTATGAATCCGACGCACAAAGAAGCGCTATAGTTGAAAACAACCCTTTCAATAAAATTTAAGCTTACTTTAGTCTATGCGGAAAAGCTAGAACTAGATAATGGAATTGACTGTTAACCATGGTAGTAAACAATATTTAATTTAAGGATGGAAAACAGATTTATGAAGAATTATAGCGAAGAGTAGTCTGGTTACTATCATACACTAGATTTCCTAATAACTATTAGAAACCTTCATGTAACCTAATTAGTGCGTATTAACGATAACGACTCATGGGTGGATCGAGTTAATAGCAACAGCAACGTGGTATTTTATGTTAATAATGTAAAAGTTGAAGACTAGAATAATCTCAGTTTCTATCTACTTAGGAAATGCTGAAGTTAATAGTACGTATGTCAAAATATCTATAGTAATTTATGTACTTTAGAGGACGCCAAAAATCCCTGTTTATTAAGAAACGTGATATTTATGAGATAATTTAGAAGAAAATTTCAGTAGATGACTTAAATACCTTTGTATGTAATATTTAATTGTGATATTATGAAAGAAGTTTAGTTATAAAAAGGTCGGTTTAGTCTATTATGGTTAGACGTCACATATAATTACAGGCGTCATTAACTTTAATATTGATGAATATCCTAATTCTTTAGGTGGTGCCTTATCTAAAAATATCAATGATAACTGAATAAATCTGTAATTCATGTAATGAAAATATTAAAAATATGATATGCTATTATATTGATTCGATTTATAAAAAATCGATATAATTTTATATTAGTATAATTTCTTATATCTCAAAATGATCAAGACTAGTATTAATATCAAAAATTTTTTCAGCTAAAGATAATAAAATCGAGTATTAAGACAACAGAGTAGTAGTACGCTTAATGGGTAATAATATTACCGGCTTTCTCCTCTAAGGATCAAGAGAGTAGAAATTATCAGAATGACTTAAATAGGTCATTCCTAACAGAATGGTATTCATCCATAGTCAGGTTATTTCATGATGCTATTTAATAGATAAAAATAAGGAGTAAACTAAATTACCTATAAGTTAGTTTACATTCTTTTGATCACCCAGAAATTTATAGTATCGGGTTGTAGAATAGGATACTTTCAGACCTCGATATAATCATATTGAAGCTAAAAGTCTCACTTTTTTGCCTGAAAAATGGTCTATTTTGGTAAAAATAGTTGGTAGAGGATCCCTATACTGTATAAAGGATTTTGACTAAAGAGGTTTCCATGAAAAGTAAAACAGTTATACAGATAAAATAAACTCTCTTCTCACTTCATTACAAGATATAGCTATATTTTATTATTGGCGATAAACTGTCAGGTAATGTTAATTCATGCATTTAATTAACTTAATTCACTTTAATCTCTACCATATTGCTATAGTGAATATGTGTTATCTACTGTAGACTATTCATTAAAGTTACACAGTAATATTGTTGCGAAAGTTTCAATTACAGAAAAAGATTTAATAATCTAATTAGAAGTTCTCTGGAGAGACTATATTAAAAGGAAAAATAGTTTAATTATCTATGATATAGATTGAATAGCTTAACTTTACAAGAAGTGAACAAAACAAAGAGGTATTAATTAAAAACAGCGTTTAGATAGTGTCACTATTTCCTTGCTTCAGGAGCGACAAAAATATAAATGGATTAAGTAGTATTAGTGAAGTTAATAAAAATATTTTTTCTTGAATCCTTCAAAGGGAAACGTTCTAGTTCGCATAGAAAAGCTAGAAAACGCGGGAAGAGGAGAGGAGATAAAAAGAACGAATCGCGGTCTTAATTGCCAGCAATTAAGAGGGTTATGGTAAGTGATGATATTTTAAAAGAATTTAATGCAGGGTATAATGCAGAGTATATTGACTGTTTCTTGAGCCAATCATCGATAAGACTCCATCTTTTTTCGGGGGGGTTAATGGTACTAAGCTTTCGCTAGCAAGCATAAAGCTAATCATCACTGCCTAATAAGGCAGTGTAGTTAGAGAGTTATTTGTAAAAGGAATTCTACATTCAAAATATAAATAATTATATTAGATGACATAAAGTGCGGTTAACTAGATTTCATTATATGGATTGTTTTATTTTAAAAATTATCTAGCCTAGAGAGGCTAGTGTAAAACTACAACAATTTAAATACATATGTGACTAAAATTGCTCTGCAAACAAGCTAGTAACCTTTGCCCAGATAGCCTTAAAAATCTAGCATACCAAGTTTAATAGTAATTAGCAGCGGTTATATGTTAAGGATAAATCCTCAGTTTATTTTCACTGCTTATTACCTGGATTTTTGTAATGGCATCAAATACCTGCTTTTAACGTTTACCATAAGCAGGTGTATTTCATTGCATCTATATTAATCTCCCATCAGTGATGTTATAATTTTTCGCTTTTTCTAACGCTTCTTCGATATTACCTACCATATAAAACGCTTGTTCAGGTAGATGATCATAATCACCATTCAAAATCCCTTTAAAGCCACAGATAGTATCTTTTAAAGAAACAAATTTTCCAGATGAACCAGTGAAAACTTCAGCTACAAAAAATGGTTGAGATAGGAATCGCTGGATTTTACGAGCGCGCACAACAACTAATTTATCTTCTTCAGAGAGCTCATCCATTCCCAAAATGGCAATAATATCTTTCAATTCTTTATAACGCTGCAAAATAGATTGAACACCACGCGCTACGTCATAGTGCTCTTGTCCTATAATCATTGGAACAAGCTGACGACTTGTTGAATCTAATGGATCAACAGCAGGATAAATACCTAATGACGCAATTTGACGACTAAGAACGACCGTTGCATCTAAATGAGAAAAAGTAGTTGCTGGAGAGGGGTCCGTCAAATCATCAGCAGGAACATATACTGCTTGAATAGACGTAATTGAACCAGATTTAGTTGATGTGATACGCTCTTGTAATACACCCATTTCTTCTGCTAAAGTCGGTTGATAACCTACTGCCGAAGGCATACGACCTAGCAATGCTGATACCTCTGTTCCTGCCAATATATAGCGATAGATATTATCGATAAATAACAATACGTTCCGACCTTCATCGCGAAACTTCTCTGCAATTGTCAATCCTGTTAAAGCTACACGTAAACGATTTCCAGGGGGTTCATTCATCTGACCATAAACAAGAGAAACTTTATCCAATACATTGGAATCTATCATTTCCTGATAGAAGTCATTACCTTCACGAGTCCGTTCGCCCACACCAGCAAAGACCGAATAACCGGAATGCTCAATCGCAATATTGCGAATAAGTTCCATCATGTTTACTGTTTTACCCACACCAGCACCACCAAATAATCCTACTTTCCCTCCTTTAGCAAATGGACAAATAAGATCCATAACTTTAATACCAGTTTCTAGTAATTCCGTTGAATTAGATAAATCTTCATAACTGGGAGCAGCACGATGAATAGCCCAACGTTCTTCTTCACCGATCTCACCTTTCATATCGATAGGGTCACCTAATACATTCATGATGCGCCCTAATGTAGCTTTACCAACTGGTACTTCGATTGGGTGAGCTAAATCAACAGCCTCTAAACCACGTTTTAAACCGTCAGAAGTTCCCATCGCTATGCAACGAACAACACCGCCACCTAATTGTTGTTGAACTTCTAATATTAGTTTTTCTTCACCATTTGTTACCTCAAGTGCCTCGTATACTTTTGGTATTGCATCTTGAGGAAATTGGACATCCACTACGGCGCCGATTACCTGGATAATCTTTCCAGTAGCCATCTTGAATCCTCTACGTAATTCGTAAACCTACCTATTAAACTGCAGCAGCTACCGAAACTATTTCGGTAAGTTCCTTAATAAGTCTGGTTTGATGAGTTTTATTATAAATCAATTGTAACTTATTGATCAGGTTATCACCATTATCAGAAGCTACCTTTATTCTTACTATTTGAGCAGACTATTGACTAGCTAAGTTTTTAATAACGCTCTGATAAATTTATGATTTAATATAATCACGAAACAGAGTATCTAGTAGTATATCTTGGAGTCAAATTCATACAAATAATCCCAAGATTTCTTTTTGATATTGATCCTCACTTGCAAGTAGAAGCAATAATTAAGTAATAATTGATATTTGGAATCATTATATTAATAAATTTGTTATTTAGCATAAGCAACTCATCTATGCGTTTTTTATCATACGCTTCTAGCGTAATTTTACGTATCTGATAAGATCAGACTGAGAAGGATTATTCTCCACCCCGGTTACTTAAGCAATAATATTTGCGACCAATCGAATTAAAGAATAAAACTGTTTCAGAAATAATTAATATCAGATTAACACGAATAATTATTAATTTATGATTTCATTTCTATCGGTAATTTATTTTAATAAATTAATATTTAAAGCATCACGTAAATTACGGTTAGTTAAAATAATTAAATAATTAATACGTTTGCTATTATGTTCTTTAAGATATGAATATTTATATTTCAGATTATTTAATATTAAGTGACTAACTATACTTTTTATAGTTTCTGCATAAGGGGGCGACTACCTACTATACATTCCTAATGTTTTACGCATTTTGAATGCAAAAACCATCTATATTCCTTTAATAATCTTCGGTGTATTTTAATATTATTGTTCTTATAACGTGTCTTTTTGTTCGTTATCCATATTATCTTCATTAACTAAATAATTTAAATAAAGACTGATTAGAATTATTAAAATTGAATTGTTTTAAAAAAATTAAAAAAGTATTTAACTTAACTTTGATTTTATTAATAGATTTACCTACCTGATGAATTTCCAACAAGATAGAATCCTCTTATGTAACATAAATCAGTAATGATGATTACGTCTTAAAAATCACCAATTTTTTAGTTTAATACCTTCTAGATAATTACCGCGTTCAACAGCAAATAAAAATAATACTGGCATGCAATTGACATTTGTGCATAGTATTTATTACTTCAATAAGTTACTAATTTTGCCAATACTAAGATGCTTATGTGCTGCATCATCTAAATTAGAAAAAAATTGTAAAAAATACAGATAGTTCGGATATTGTGCTAATATAATACGAATATCAGCAGATAATTATTTTATAACCTTACTTTAAGCTGCCATTCTCTTCCCACTTATACATAATATGAATATTCCTAGATTAACTGCTTGGCAAATTCTCGCGTTAAATAAGTTAGACTTCAATGAAATTTATCAATCTGTGATTGATAAGATTAGTAGGTATAAATATAGAAATATCATCAGCTTGAATTTTAGTAATCGATAATACTGTTAATAAATCTATTTTATCTTTGATTTTATCATTAGTAAATTTCAATATGTTCAACATTATTTTGCGGATAAACACGCTCAAGTAAAGGAGAATAAAGATAAAAATCACTAGAATATCTTTATATTTAGAATATGACACGTCTTAACAGTAACAAAATTTGTCGATAAATAATCTTTTGTTTATGATTTTATAATAAATAATTAGTGCACTTTCTTCTCCTGATTCTCAAATATTTATCCGTTGTATAATTATCCATAAAATGCAAGATATTATAATGCTACAGATTCAGTTAGAGTACCAGTATAACTATTATATTATTGAGTACAGCGAACTCTTCTACTTTATATACTAGATTAGTAGAATTTGAGGCTTTTGTATAATTGTTATATAAATATATTTTATTTCCGAATCACCTTCTAATTGAGGTTGGCATTAATATCTAATCCGGTTTTACCGGTTTACGATCAATAATGATAATGCCAGGTGCATAACTTTAACAATAGATAAACTATTGTGTTCAACACAATCTTTAGTATCAATAGTTTTACCCATGGTATTAAAAACTTTTAAGTAATCCTATCCTCACAAGCACTTCAAGAATATGATCTGTATACTTTACTTTCATATCGTTAACTATGTCGAGATATAGTCTCACGACTAAGACACTAACTGAATCATGTTCTAAATTCAGCTCAATTGCATTGCAATTATCAGATAGCAAAAATATTCACCTTACATAATTTTAGTTAAAAAGTGAATACGAATCATTCTGTTTTTAACAGAAATAATTATACCTTCATTAATAAACTTTACTAATTACATTAAACTAAGCAATATATTGCTTGAATAGTTCACTGATTTCGATGGAAATCAGTTGCATATTCTCCAATTCTCTTACCATTAAGACTGCAAAACATCAATTAAACGCTTAATACGTCCACGTACGCTACCATCGATAACCAGGTTTTCAGCTTTGATAATAAGTCCTGCAATAATAGACTTATCAATCTTACAATTCAGCTTAACTTTGCGCGATAGACGTTTTTGCATTGCCGTAGAAATTTTAAATTGCTGTTTTTCATTTAATGAAGTAGCAGAAACAACTTCAATATCAACGGTTAACTCTAGAAAAGCGCGTAATTGAATATATTGTTTCAAAACTTCTGGTAGCGCACTTAGACGTTCGTTTTCAGCCATAATGCGAATTAGATTTCGAGCATGTTCATCGATTTCATCACCGCAAATAGTGATAAATATTTTCGCTAATGTTTCTGGAGCTATTAAACTAGAAAGCAGCTCACCTATTTGTTGATTACGGGTTATTTCATCAATAAAACTGAGCATATTTTGCCATTTGTCAACAAGTTGTTTTTCTACAGCAAAATTAAAAGCTGCTTTAGCATAGGGGCGAGCAACCGTAGTAATTTCAGACATTCTCCTCTGTCCTCCTTTACAGTTTATTTACTAATTTATCGATGATCTCGTTATTAACAGCTAGATTAACGGAACGTTCAATTATCTTTTCTGCGCTTAAAATTGCTAATATACTAACTTGTTTACGCAAGTCTTCACGTGCACGATTACGCTCAGCATCAATTTCAATTTGTGCCTGAGCGATGATCTTATTACGTTCAATTTCAGCTTCTACTTTAGCTTTTTCAATCATTTGAATTCGTTGTTTATTAGCTCGTTCAATAATGATTTGTGCTTCTGTTTTTGCTTTTCTTAATCGTTCGGTTGCATCAGCTTTCGCTAAGTATAAGTTTTTTTTAGCTTGCTCTGCAGAAGATAAACTGTCAGCAATTTCTTTTTGACGGTTTTCAATTGTCGCCATAATTGGCGGCCATATGTACTTCATGCAAAACAAAACAAATAGAACAAATGCAATAACCTGTCCGAGGATTGTCGCATTAAAATTCATCGCATAATAACCTCTTTAAAAATTAACATATTAATGCTTTTTTATTTGGCTTGCATATTAATTAACTGTGAACATATCACATATATTTCTAGACCAACAGTAATCATTAGAATAGCATCAATTAAGGTCATAATAATAAAGAGTTGGGTATGTGATAGAGAAATTAAATTGGTTAACGAGCAGCACCTTCTAAAAATTTTCCTTTAGGAATGCAGCACCAATTTTAGCACTAATCGTTGTTAATACCACCATTATAGTAGTAGCCATGTGTAGAAAATCCATATTTAGATTGTTCATGACGATTTCAGTTTTATTTTATTTAAATAAAAATTTATTAATAAGTTGAAATTAATTTTCTTGTGACGCTATCGATAAATAAATTATATTTAGACCATAAAAATAAAAGCTTATAACATAATAATTAGTATATAGAAAATGATCTAGGGTGGTTAAATATTCATTGAAGCTGCCAAAGCAGCAAAGCGGCAATAAGAATGAAGATCAATTCACCTGTATATATATTATCAAATAACTGTAAATCTATAAAGATACCTGGTTTAGACAGCAAGTTAACACTTTCTAAATTAAAATTAATAAAAATAGGATGATTGAATAATTGTAAAATTAATTCTTTCGTAAATTTACTTAATCTTTTCATTTTGAAACTATTGAAATGATTAAGATAAAAAGATTAATCATCATTAATATAGTAATGCATACATCTATAACCAGAACAACACGTAATCAAGTAAACTCAAGTAATGTTCTCCGATATAGAGAAATAAATTGATTGATAATAAATTAATGGCATTTATTAATAAAACCCCCTAAATAAACACCGTTAAAGCTAAAAGTGAAATGGCTTTGCTCTTACTATGATAGATATTCCAAACGGAATTATTGATAAAATAGATGGCTATTTTATTGTAGTTTGCAACTGATCAGATATCGTATTGGTTACATAATAGCAATTTTCTAAAAGCTATAAAAAATAATTTCAAGGACAACTGAGAAAAACGAGTTAATATTTAATCTCTTAATATTAGATGATTGTCATGATGGAATGAATTAATTTAGAAGGTATGGAGGCTTAGCTGAAGATTATTTAGATAGTGTCCTATATAATTTCCTGTAGTTATTGCTTCTCCTGAAGCAGACATGATGTTTTTACCTTTTTGTTATTTTAAAACGCTCATTATCTAATTGCAACTAGTATAATGATATATGAATAAGTAAGATAGCTAATAGCTTATTACATAATAGCATAAATTCTGCTTTAAATATATTTAAATCAATTACCAATATAGTTATTTCTATAGTAACTTTTACTCTCTTATTAAGGGTAAAAAGAATCCATTGTGAATAGGAACTATCTTTCATTGTCCTTTCGGGTTGATAACGTATTAACAGAATAAATAAAGCATTGAGATAATAAAAATGCGAATCCAAAAAATAAGATAAATCCTATATTATACTATTTATATACTCCTCTGTACTGATAGTTATAAACTTTATTAACTGAAATAATAACAGTTTTTAAAGTAATTTAACTGTTGTAGAGGGATAAATATAATTCTTATATTTCCCAAGTATTTTAAACCTTAAATTGTTGAGTGCGTGTAAAACTGTCTTTATTCAGAAGACTTAAGAGATAAAATCTGCAAATTATATTATCTATTAAAATGAATTTAATCTAGTATGTATCGAAAACATGAACGTAAGACACTTATGGTATGAATACCATAGTTACGCTGCTGAAGAGGGATTGATTTATGATTTAAGTACTGTTTTATATTCTACGATATATTAATTTTAGGAATTCATTCAGGTAGATTGAAATAAATTTCTTAAAAATATGTGTTAGTAAACAAGGAAGACAATACGTAATTTCATGTATTACACTAGCTGCTTATATAAAGCATTTTATGATCTTTCTCTCCTGAAATTAATAATGATAAATAGACTAAATTTATGACATTTCAAAAAAGGCCATTACAGTAATTCGCCAGATTACAGTTTTTAATTTTTCTTGACACGCAAGTGTATTATCCTACTATAATCATGATTATTCAGTATTTTAACTAAAGCGCCCTGATTCTAACCCGATGAGACTGGATAAAACCTCATTAAGGAGATAACGAGGAAGTATGCTTATTAATAAATTCATCACCTATAAGGAAATAAGAATAATCTGCTTCTCCATTTTTTCCTGGAATAAACATAAAGATAATTTCGCAAATAGATCTTATAAATGCGGACAAGGCAATGATTTTTATTTATCTGGCAAGATATTTAGAGAATAATTTATCAAGAGGTAAATTCCTTATAAACCAACTAAAGTACTTTTCACCATTTATAACGTCTGAAATAAATTTCTTTAAAACACAGTAAAAGTATAAACTCGTGCATCCGCGTTTATTTATTAAACGAACTTTTGCCTACGGCATTTATGTCATTGTGTTTAATCTAGTTGTTACTGGTATATTCCTCCTCCTGAATATACCTGCAGCTGTTTTTCTGTTAAATTTGTAATTAAAATTCTAGTTCATTCAGATTAAAACTACCAAGCAGCGATTAAAACAACGGATTTATATTTTGCCCGACTGTGTTTGGTAACACATTACTTTCACTATCCCCATCTTCTTTGACTTTTTTTACAATAACTGACTGCTCTCTTAAATCTATGTTTCGCGCACCATCGCACTCGCCTGTATTATGCTGCAATGACATATAAACAGGTATTGAAATTGTCATCTTCTTTGCTTTGTATATTTATGAGTTGATAACTCAATCAATATCAGTATTTTTATGTCTCTGTTATAAGTGGTGGTCTAGATATTAGACATGCTGTATGGAAAGCTGTTCTTAAAAAGAGCGGCAAAAAATTTGATCAGGTGCTGTTATATGGCCTCTGCGTCACAACTATGACTTGATAAATCCCAGTGTCTTTTCTCCTGCTCTTGTGCACATGTCCGCCCCAGAAAGAGTGCCAGCATATACCCTGAAGGAATAGTGCGAATGTTAATGTAAATTATACTTCGCTAAAAAACGAAATAAGTGTGGCATAGCATGAAATATATCTAACGCTACACCTTAAGCAGCTAACCGGTATATTCTACGTCAAAACTCTGACATTTTACTGATGGGGGTGGTCTAGGAAGTTGAGCATCATTATCATAAGCACTGTACTCAACAGCATCGGTAGTAGATTTTGATATAAAAACAGATAATTAGATATTATCTTATGTATCTTTTATAAGATATTTTTAAATAGTGTGTTTACTATAGTTTCTTATGAAATCGTAAATGAGTCAGAATATTACCGAGGATGTGTAAACCACTAGGATGAAGGCTAATAAAAACCCTAGAAATTTGGGGGTTCTCGTATTTATAAAATATTTTCTGTCTACATAGATTTTAGATTTTTTATTTAATTTATTAAAAATAATTTTTTTATATTTATCAAATCGCTCTTGCAAAGTTTTTTTTACTAAAGACTCCTCGTAGATCTATTTTGCATATAGTGACTATAATTTTCTATATTACTAGATCATACTGAATATTGAATTCTATTTGTTCTTGTTCAACTTCTGAGTCTTTTTTATCAAAAATACGTATTGTTAGACGACTTATTTTAGTAATATCACCTTACCTAAATAGGTAAGGTGATCTATAATTGGCAAAAGTACTAATTTATTAGCTGCTAAAAAATTTTAGCAACACCTAAACTATAATTAAAGAGTTACTTGAATATCTAAGCAAGCATTAGAAAATTCAGGAGTATAACTATTTATTATAAGTATAAGCGCTTTTTAATTAGTGGATAACATCCTATACCAATTCGGGCAATGTGCTATTTTTAAATTTTAAATATATTAAATTCGTTATAACTTTGATAATAGTTTCTGAATAAAAATATATTTCTTTTAAAGAAATATGTTCATTTTTAGTATACTGAATTTCAGAGAAATTAGCATTTAATGCTAATTAATTTTGTAAATGATTTTAGTAAAATAAATATAATATGCTATGAAAAAGTCTACCCTACAGGTATCTGTAAATTAGATATTACCTGTGTCTCTTTTATGAACTTATCTATAATACTGTCGGATAGCTGTGATAGACATCGATTTTGAGATAGAGCTCCAATTCATGCTGCAGATAAGATACTCAACGCCCCTTGTCGATGAGTTTATATAGTCATTTATAATAGTTATTAGTACATTTAACTCACAAAATGGATATTGACATATCAAAATTAAAGTATCTAAAGTCAAGAGATTGCAGTAGTAACAAAATATCTTTTAACAGCTTCTTGCTAATGCTTTATCTGAAACGTACAAAAATATTGAAGAATTTTTACCATAAGTTGTGTACCTCTACGAGTTAACTCTACTCATGATTTTCATAAAGCTCTAAGAACACTTCATAATGAAAAGCATATGGTCTGCTTTCAAGTACTCCATCTGAAGACTGAAATAGAAAAGGCTTGAAGAATACAAGGCAATAGTAACTGCTTGATTTAATCTATATACGCTATGTTTATTTCTATCCAGACAATAAATAGCTCGCCTACTCAGGAAAGGTAATTGGTTTTGTTTGCTGCTCATTATTAGCTTAATTGAGCATGGATGTAAAAAAGGAATTATCATCGAAGATGATTATCAAAAGTCAGAAGAGAACTTAGTCTAACCTTCTGAATTGCCTGCTAGTGCACGGTTTAACTGTATTTAGGATTGCTAGAGAAGCCTAGTCTTTTGATTTTTAGAATGCAACGAAAAGTATTCCTGGGCGCGCAGTATTAATGCTATTGTATACACAAAATAGCTAATATGCTGCCTTCATTCTCCCAAGGAATCCAACAGAAAGTTAAGTGTGAGCTGCGATAGTCTAGCTATAAGAAGAGTTGCTATCTCATAATAAAGCTCATGATATTTTTTTGATAAAATTTTTAGGGTATCCTGCAGCGATAAAGAAAACTGCAGAAAATATTAAGAATAACAGCTGCCATTCTATGAATTTCCGTTAGTGCAGTGGGCGTCAATAAAAAGAATCAATTTGATTGAATCAACTTTTGTGACGTGAGACTATGAAGCTGACGCACGAAGCACTGTTATATTCGAAAAACAATCCCTTAAATAGTATTTAAACTTATTTTTTGCCCTGTTTAAAAAACTAGGACAGGCTGAAGGGGGGATTGATTTGTTTAACTCTAGTGGTAAGCAGCAGCTAATTTAAAATATAGACCAGATTTATTAATCATCCAGAGTGGAGCTTAACTATCATGCACTAAGATTTGCTAATAACTAACTTTTTTAAGTCGTTTACACAGTTGTTTATTTTTTTAATAACTTCTTTCTGAACAATCTTAATATATTCAGATATATGAAAGATTTGTATTTTTTAGTTGGTAACAAGAGTGGTTAAAAATATATATGTGCAACACCTGCACTAGCAATTAGGAGATATTTCTACTTTATCAGATAGAGTATAAACTACACCTGATTCAGGTAAACGGATCAGGTTGCGCTTTATTTGTCAATAACCGTTAAACCAGCAGACTTATAGCCTCGATACTCTTCCTCAATTGACTAAGCCATTCAAGAATTTTAACTATATTAAATTATGTTATATTACTAATAATTCAATATATTGTTTTATTATAAAATAGAGAATTAAATTACTTTTATGTTATTCTAACCTGATTAATATATTCAATTTTACTGTTCTTAAAACCCTATAGATATTAGATTTAATATTCATTATAAATGATTAATCGTCACTATTTATTTTGCAACTATTTTTCTTTATTGGACGTTGCCAATTGAGAATATGCCGTTGTTTAATACGACTAATAACAAGTTCATTTTCTTTAACATCATTAGTTAGCGTAGTTCCAGCACCAATAGTTGCTCCATTAGCAATGGTAATAGGTGCTATTATTTGCGTATCTGAACCAATAAAAACATCATCACCAATGATTGTTTTAAATTTATTCGCTCCATTATAATTACAAGTTATTGCTCCTGCGCCAATATTAACATCACCACCAATTTCAGCATCACCTAAATAACTTAGGTGTCCTGCTTTAGAACCTATACCCATCGCAACGTTTTTAACCTCAACAAAATTACCAATATGCACATTATCTGCCAGTCTAGTTCCTGGACGTAAATGAGAAAAAGGGCCAACTCTACAGGTAGTAAATAATTCTGATCGGTCTATTATGGAATAAGAACTAATAATTGAATTATCATCTATCTTACAATTTTTCAATATACATCCAGAATGAATATGTACATTGTTACCCAGTACAACATCTCCTTCAATGATAACATTAGTGTCGATAATTACATCACGCCCGTGCTTTAATGTACCACGCAAATCAAAACGAACAGGATCAATAATCATAACACCTGCTAGCAACAATCTTTCTGCCTGTTCTTGTTGATAAATACGTTCAAGTGCTGAAAGCTGCAAACAGTTATTCACCCCTTCCGTTTCACTCAATTTCCTAGGATGAACTACATGTATTTTACGGCCTTCTTTGCGTGCCAGGGAAATAATGTCGCTAACGTAATATTCATTTTGCAAATTATTATTATTAAGCTTTTTTAACCATCGCTTTAAATCAGCGCCATTAGCAACTAATATACCAGTATTAATTTCGTTAATTTTAGCTTGATTTTCCGTTGTATCTTTTTGCTCAACAATACCAATTACTTCACCTTCTTCACGAATAATACGTCCATAACCCGTAGGATCATTAACGATTGCTGTCAATAACCCTATTCCACTCTCCGGCTTAGCTTCTATTAATCGTTGAAGCGTTTCTTTTGTGATTAGTGGAGAATCACCATAAAGCATCAGAATATCTTCATTATCAGCAAAATAAGGTGCCGCTTGCTGCATTGCATGTCCTGTTCCTAACTGTTCTATTTGTAAGATCCAATTAATAAGTTGATTATCTAAAGCTAATTTAATTAAATCACCACCATGACCATATACTAAATGAATATTAGTTACCCCAAGTGATAATGACGTGTCTATAACATGCTGCACCATTGGTTTTCCTGCTAGTAGATGTAAAGCTTTTGGTAAATCAGAGTGCATACGAGTACCTTTACCAGCTGCGAGGATCACGACACTTTTTGTGTTCATAGATATAAAACCTAATGACTCCATTAGTTAGGTAACAGTAAAATTATTTGTTGAAAATTACTAGATACTTTCAAGTATAATCTTATTATACCTACTATATAAAAAAGGAAAATAAATAAGTTAGCTCATTTCCTGTATTTTTATAAAATATTTGTAAAGTTTTAATGATTCATTAGGATAATATTATTTTTTCATAAGCTCTATGACACGCAATTTAGCAATTGCTCTTGCTAATTCTGCCGATGCTTGAACATAATCGACATCACCAGATGCTTTACGAATATGCGTTTCTGCTTTACGCTTGGATTCTAATGCTTTTTCTTCATCTAAATCCTTACCACGAATTGCTGTATCAGCTAGTACGATAACACTATTTGGTTGAACTTCAAGAATGCCACCAGAAAGATAGATCAACTCTTCTTCACCAAACTGTTTAAAAATACATATCATACCAGGCTTAATGGTAGTTAGAAGCGGTGTATGTTTAGGATAAATTCCAAGTTCTCCTTCGCTACCTGTTACCTGAATTTTATGAACAAGGCCATCAAACATTTGTTTTTCAGCGCTTACCACAACTAGATGGTAAGTCATTCCAGCCATATTAACCTCTCATAAACAATATTATAAAATTTTTGCATTCTACCGTTTATTTGATAGCATGCTACCTACCGTATAAAACGCTTCCTCTGTCAGATGAGCATAATCGGAATTTTAAATTTATTTAAAGTCATAGGTAACTTCTTTTAAAAAATAAATTTTTCCGGTAAACAGGTAAAATTTTTAGCTCTTATAAAGAATGGCTGAGATAAAGAAGCTCTGTATTTTAGAATCCCATGCAACAACCAATTTATCTTCTTTAGATAACTCATGTATTCCCAAAAATAGAAATGATATATTCAATTCTTTATAACATTGAAAATAGATTGAGCATCATCTGGTACTTTATAGTGCTCTTGTCATATAACCAATAGATGAAGATGATAACTTATTGAATCCAATGGATCAACAGTAGAATAAATACCTAATGACACAGTTTAAGGGCTAAGAAGGAACGTTTTATTCAAGTAACCAAAAGTAGTTACTACAGAAGGACCTGCCAAATCATCAGCAGGAATATATATTGCTTGAACAGACGTAATTGAACCAGCTTTAGTTGATGAATACGTTTTTATGATACACCTATTTATTCTGCTAAGATCAGTTGATAATCTACTACTGAAGGCAGTACGACCTTGCAATGCTGATACCTCTGTTTTTGCTAATATATAGAGATATATGTTATCAATAAATAATAATACATTGCCTCCTTCATCATGAAATTTCTCTGCAGTTCTCCAATCCTAATTAAATCTACACGTAAACGGTTTCTAGGGAGCTGCATTTATCTGATCATAAACTAGAAAAATTTTATTCAATATATTAGAATCTGTCATTTCGTAATAGAAGTCATTACCTTCAGAAGTGCGTTCGCTACACACCAGAAAATACCGAATAACCGGAATATTCAATCGCAATATTGCGAATAAGTTCCATCATGTTTACTGTTTTACTAACACCAGTACAACTAATAATCCTACTTCCCCTTTAGTAAATGAGCAAATAAGATTCATAACTTTGATATTAGTTTCTAGTAATTACGTTGAATTAGATAAATCTTTATAACTAGGAACAGCACGATGAATAGCTAACGTTCTTCTTCACCGATCTCACCTTTTATATCGATAGGATCACCTAATATATTCATGATGCGACATAATTTTTCTTTACCGATTGGTGCTTTGATTGAGTAAACTAAATTAACAGCGTCTAATCACGTTATAAAACATTATAAGTTCCCATCGCAATATAACGAAGAACATTCCACTTAATTTCTGCTGAACTTCTAATATTGATTTTTTATTTATAATTGATTAAATCAAGCGTGTTCTGTACTTTGGCTGGATTTCACACCTTAAGAAAATTGGACATCCACTTACGACGTCGATTACCTGAATAATCTTTCAGTAGCCATATTAAATTCTCTACGTAATTAGTAAACTTATCTATTAAAATCCGAAAGTTCCTGAAACTATTTCGGTAACTTCCTGAGTAATACTGGCTTGACGAGCCTTATTATAAGCTAATTGCAACTCCTTAATTAGGTTACCACCGTTATCAGTAGCTGATTTCATTGCTATGATTCGAGCAGCCTGTTCACTAGCTAAGTTTTCAACGACGTTCTGATAAACCTGTGATTCTATATAACGACGCAATAGGGTATCCAGTAATATCTTTGGATCAGGTTCATATAGATAATCCCAAGATTTCTTTTTCAATGTTTCATCATCAATCACAGGCAGTGGTACTAATTGAATAGTCATTGGTACTTGAATTATAGTATTAATAAATTTATTAGTTACCACAAGCAACTTATCTAGGCGGCCTTTATCATATGCTTCTAGCATAATTTTTACGGGTCCAATAAGATCAGATAGAGAAGGATTATCCTCCATCCCGGTTACTTGAGCAACAATATTGCCACCAACCGAATTAAAAAATGAAACTGATTTAGAACCAATTAATGCCAGATCAATCTGAACTCCTTTATCAGTCCATGACTTCATTTCTATCAGTAATTTTTTAAATAAATTAATATTTAAGCCACCACATAAACCACGGTCAGTTGAAATAATTAAATAACCAATACGTTTAATATCACGTTCTTCAAGATATGGATGTTTATATTCTAAATTACCTAATGCTAAATGACCAATTACACTACGCATAGTTTTTGCATAAGGACGACTAGCTACCATACGCTCTTGTGTTTTTCGCATTTTGGATGTGGCAACCATCTCCATTGCTTTAGTGATCTTTTTTATATTTTGTACGCTACCGATCTTAGAACGTATTTCTTTTACACCCACCATATTTCATTTCGCCCTTATTTATTATATATAGGAAGATAGTATAGTTTTTTTGAATAATTCAGGTTTAACCTTGAACCAATTTTTTATAGACTTCAATAAAATTTTATTATATAGTAAGAATTTCAGTAAATCCTGATGAATAGCAATCATATTGATGCAGAGTAATCTCAAGCTTTTGAGTAGAATTAAAATGATAGATTTGTAATTCATATCTTTTATACGGATGTTATAGTTCTTAACTATACTATTAGTTTTAGTATGCATATGTGAGCTAAAATCGGTGTTCTATACCAGGCTCTGCACACAAATATGTAAATTCCTGTTTTTGATGACCAACCGTTTTTGCAAAGCAAAAACGGGTATGTAAGTTATTTGCTATTTTTTATAAGAATTCGATGGATAGTTATTGGCATCCTCGATTAAAATTACGTGATAAGAATCAAGGATTATCCACGATCTTGTCCTTGTAAACACAGATAAAAACTCATTAAATTTAGCACTATTTCTATCTATGAAATAGAAAGCGCTATAAAGCTTTATTTGAAATTTACAGAAAATATTTAAGACTACGTACAGATAATATCATGCTCGTATCTTTAAATTAAATGCTTTATGCTTCGATTTCTTCTTTTATCTTATTTCATACCAATTCCCTATTTCAGACAAGATCGAGATATCAGCAGGATTCAGAAATTCGCGTATAAGACTACAAATGGATCGGTGAATAAAGAAAAACGTTTTTTCAGGAAAATGACTAAAACTTCCTGAGAAGGCGAGGACAACATCGGTTGTAACCTATGTAGGAATATAGTTGTGATGATCAACATAATCTCTTTTATTTTTTAAAAAAGGTAAGTTCGAATTTATCATGATGCTTATCAAAAGGAAACACAGATTATTTGCTGTCCTGAATGGGAGCTACGATCTTAGTATTATAATTACCTAACAATGAAGGCTAATTATCATGATATGTTGCCTCAACTATATTTTTAATAACCTCTTATCATGAAGAAAGATAAGAGAGGATCCCTATATAATGATTCGATAAATACTGATAAATTAAACGGCTTCAATAAAGGTCAAATAGAATTACCAGGATTGAGTTTCTTTAAAAGAAACGAGCAAGGTATTGAACTTAGTTTCAATTTCATCATTATAGTTACCTGTCTGACCAATTTCCTTCAGTAAGATAGAATGCTCACGAGTAACATAATCTAGCAATGATATCTCGAAATCCCCAATTTTTGATAGCTCAACATCATCTAGATAACCACGTTCTGCAGCAAATAAAGATAATGCCTGCTGTGCAGCTGACATTGGTGTATACTGTTTTTGTTTCAATAATTCAGTAATTTTTTGCCCATAGTTAAGCTGCTTACGTGTTGCAGTATCTAAATCAGAAGAAAATTGTGAAAATGCAGCTAATTCACGATACTGTGCTAATGCGGTACGAATGCCACCAGATAATTTTTTTATAATCTTAGTTTGAGCTGCACTACCTACACGTGATACTGATATTCCTGGATTAACTGCTGGGCGAATACCCTCATTAAATAAGTTAGACTCTAAGAAAATTTGTCCATCTGTGATTGAAATAACGTTAGTAGGTACGAATGCAGAAATATCACCAGCTTGAGTTTCAATAATCGGTAATGCTGTTAATGAGCCTGTTTTATTTTTAATTTCACCATTAGTAAATGTTTCAACATATTTAGAATTGACACGCGCAGCACGCTCAAGTAAACGAGAATGAAGATAAAAAATATCACCAGGATAGGCTTCACGTCCTGGAGGACGTCGCAACAATAGCGAAATTTGTCGATAAGCAACCGCTTGTTTGGAGAGATCATCATAAATAATTAGCGCATCCTCGCCTCGATTTCTAAAATATTCACCCATGGTACAGCCAGCATAAGGCGCGAGGTATTGTAATGCTGCAGATTCAGATGCAGTAGCAGCGACAACTATTGTATTACTGAGTGCACTGAGTTCTTCTAATTTTCGTACCACATTAGCAATAGTTGAGGCTTTTTGCCCAATTGCTACATAAATGCATTTTATTTCCGAATCACGCTGATTAATGATAGCATCAACAGCTAATGCGGTTTTACCAGTTTGGCGATCACCGATGATTAATTCACGTTGACCCCGCCCGATAGGTGTCATAGCATCAATCGATTTATATCCTGTTTGTAGAGGTTGATCAACCGATTGACGATCAATAACTCCAGGCGCCATAACTTCAACCGCAGAAAAATTGTCATGTTTAACAGTCCCTTTACCATCAATAGGCTCACCCAAAGTATTAACAACTCGACCAAGTAATCCTCTGCCTACAGGAACTTCAAGAATACGACCTGTACATTTTACTTTCATGCCTTCGGCTAAGTCGATATATGGTCCCATGACTACAGCACCAACTGAGTCACGCTCTAAATTAAGAGCGATAGCATAACGATTATCAGGTAGTGCAATCATCTCACCTTGCATAACTTCAGATAAACCGTAAATACGAATGATCCCATCATTAACAGAAACAATTGTACCTTCATTGTAAGCTTTACTCACTATATCAAACTGAATAATGCGTTGCTTGATTAGTTCACTAATTTCGGTAGAATTCAGTTGCATATGTCCAACTCTCCCTTATCTATAAGCCTATAAAACATTAGTTAAACGCTCTCAATATTCCTAAAAGGCATGAATACCATTAATAACTAGGTCTTTGTCGAGGATGATGAATCCTTCGATAATAGAGTTATCAATTTTCTAATTTAGCTTAATTTTACGTGATAGATGTTTTTATACCTACAGAAATTTTAAATTGCCGTTTTTATTTATCTCAGTAGCATAAGTGACGTTAATATCAATGGTTAACTCTAGAAAAGTGCGTAATTAAATTAATTGCTTAAATCCGCTGGTAGTTTACTAGACGCCTGTTTTCATCTCTAATGCGAATTAGATTTCGAACATGTTCATAGATTTCTGCTATCACAATAGTGATAAATATTTTTACTAAAATTTCTTGAGGGCTATTTAGACTAAAAACAGATCACCTATTTATTGATTAAAAAGGGGGTTACTTAATCAATAAAACTGAGTATATCTTCCATTTATCAACAACATAATTTTACAATAAGATAAAAAACTGTCTTAGCATAAGGGATTAGCCAACTATAATAATTTCAGAAATGCTACTTTCCTCCTTTAGAGTTTGCTCAATAATTTATCAACGATATCGCTATTAGAATCTATATCAAGATAACGTTTAATTATTTCTAGACTTGAATTTACTAGTATAACAATTTATTTACGCAACTTTCATGTGCATTCTTATCCTCAGTATCAGTTTTTAATTTTCACCTGAGCAATGATCTTATTATATTCAGTTTCAGTTTATACTTTAGCTTATTTGATTGTTTGAGCTCGTTGTTTATTAGTTTCTTTAATAAAGAATTATACTTTTATTTTTTTAAGTTATTTAAGCTGATCAGCTTTTGTCCAGTTTAAGTTTTAGCTTAATCTACAGAAGATAAAAACTGTCAGCATTTTTCATATTTTAATCGTTATTATAAAATTGGTTAGCATATATAACTTCATATAAAATAAATAAGACAAATAGCAATTAGTGAATTAAAATTATTACATTAAGATTTATTACATAATTTTTTAAAAAAAGTTAATGTTTTTCTCATTTAACTTAGATTATTAAACAATTGCGAACATCAGATATAGGCCAAAACCAACAGTAATCATCGGAATAGCATCAACTAAACCCATAACAATAAAGAACTGTGTACGTAACAGAGGAATTAAATCTGGCTGACGAGCAGCACCTTCTAAAAATTTTCCACCTAGGATACCAATACCAATTGCAGCACCAATCGCTGCTAATCCCATCATTACAGCGGCAGCCATGTACAGTAGATCCATATTTATGTTTTCCATAACAGTCTCCAGTTTGTTTTAGTTAAATAAAATTTATTAAGAAATTGAAATTAATGTTTTTCTGATGCCATCGATAAATAAATGATGGTTAGAACCATAAAAATAAAGGCTTGCAACGTAATAATCACTATATGAAAAATCGCCCAGGGTAGATTAAGTATCCATTGAGACCACCAAGGTAACAAAGCCGCAATAAGAATGAAGATTAATTCACCTGCATACATATTACCAAATAATCGTAAACTTAGAGATGCTGGTTTAGACAGCAGATTAATACTTTCTAGAATCAAATTAATAGGAATAAAAATAGGATGATTGAATGGTTGTAAAATTAATTCTTTTGTAAATCCACTTAATCCTTTTATTTTGACACTGTAAAAAATAATTAAGATAAATACACCAATTGCCATTGATATAGTAATGCTTACATCTGCGGTTGGAACAATACGCAATGCAGGCAAACCCAGGTAATGCTCTCCTATATAGGGAAGTAAATCGATTGGTAACAAATCCATGGTATTCATTAACAATACCCAAACAAATACCGTCAAAGCTAAAGGTGCAATAACTTTGCTCTTACCATGATACATATCACAAACGGTTTTATCGACAAAATCTATGATTATTTCTATTGCAGTTTGTAACTTACCAGGTATGCCGCTAGTTATATTAACGGCAACTTTTCTAAAGATCCATAAAAAAATAATTCCAAGGAGAATCGAAAAAAAAAGCGAGTCAATATTTAACGTCCAAAATGTTGGATTATTATGGTGATGAGGGTCGACTAATTTAAAGGTACGCAGGTCCAACTGAAAATTATTTAAATGCTGCGCTATGTAACTTTCCGTAGTCATCACTTCTCCTGATGAAAAGATTGTTGATATAATATTTTACTCTTTAATTGGTTTTAATAGGTTTACTATTTAATTATAATAAGCAATATAGTATAAATAGACTATACTTTATAGTAAGATAAATACTGATATAAATATATATATAAAGCAATTACTATTATAGTTAATGTTATAGTAACTTTTACTATCTCATCAAAGCTAAAATTATGCCACATGAGTATGAGCATTTTACTGATTTTTTATAATATATTAATTGTATAAATAAAATATTAGATAATCAACATGCAAAATGTACCCACAAAAGCAGATAATCCGAATTCTAGATTATTCATATATTAAAAACTATAGCGAGAACTACAAGGCACATTAACTTAAATAACAATAGTTTTAAAGAAATTTTATCCTTCCAGAAGTATAAATAGACATGACTCTTATGGTTTTACAGTGTTTAAACTTTAAATTGCTAAGTAGCATAATATAAACTGTCTTTTCCAAGAGTATCAAGAGAAAAAATCTACAAATTGCACCATCCATTAAAATGAATTCAATATATAAATAACGAAAACATGAGGATAGCACATTACGCTTTTTTGAAAATATTTATGAACTAAGTGTATTTTGCACTCTGCAAATACGTTAATTTCTTCAAGAATTAATCTAAATGGCTCGGAACAAAGTCTTACCAAAAGCATAAAAGTACCAAATCAGGGGGGTACACTTATAATTTCCTGTATAACCGCATATTTAGCTAAAGCGTTTTATCATCTTCTTTCTGCCAAAAAAGAAGTTATGATAAGTTTTTAAAATTTTTATGATATCAAAAGGAGGCCATTACATATAGTAATGTGTCTAAATTGGCATCATTTTTTTATTACACAGTATTGCAGTCTATAGTAATAATTATCCGAAGTTTTAAGTAACACTTTAAGGCAAAGCCGATGACACTGGATATAATTGCATTTTAGCAATAATGACTAAAAAGTATATTTGCTGATGAATTTATTACTTTTACGTATTAAAGAACTGGGATTATTTTTATTTTTGCTTTATGGTACAAATACAGGGATAACTGGGATAACAGACCCGATAAATGCGAACAAGATGATCATTTATACTTCACTAGTAAAATAAATCCATAAGGATAATTTACTCTAATATAAAATCCCCTTTTCCCTGCTAAATTGATTTTTACTATTGATGATGTCTGAAAATGATGTCTAAAATGAATTTCATAAAAATATACGTTAAAAGCGTTAGTTTCTGGATACGTCTATCTATTGAGTTAATGCTTGTCTGCACCACTTGTGCTATTGGTGTGTCCGGAGACCGATACTGGTATGCCTATCCTGAAGTTACCAAAACCGTTTTTCTTCCAAAGTTATAAGTCAGAAGTCTGAAGTTCATATGGCTTTAAAGCTACCTATTACTATTAACATAATAGGTTCATATTTTATCCGACTAGAAACTGGTAACCACATTATTTTACCATCCCCATCTTCTTTGGCCTTTTTTTAATAGTAATTCGCTACAACTCAACCCTTTGTTTTTAAGCGCCACTCACATTTATTCTGTAGTGAGCACGTAAATAGAATATCGAAATTGATGTCTTCTCTTCCTTACAAACTTATGGTTGACAAATTAATCAATATCTGCAGATTTGTATCTCTATCACTTCTGTCTGATAGTTATATATTAAATTCTTATATGCAATCCGTTATTCTTCAAAAAGAATGGTTAAAGAAATATGGCGATATACCTGTTATCCTATTGACAGATCACAGTGATAATCTGATAAATCCTATAGATTCCCTGATCTTTGGAATATCTTCCTCAGGAAATAGTGACGGTGTTATATTGGAATTTACAGTACGCCACCATTACTGGAAAGCGCACTTCTCTAAAAAGAGAAGTGAGTCTGGTATAGCATAAAATACCTCTAGCGCTAACTTAAACGCCTCGGTATCCACTTAAAACTGCGCATTAATGAGTGGTGGTTGCGGATTATTGCTAGACCACCGGACTAAAGTAATGGTAGCAGACTCCACTGACACAAAAAGAGATGATCTGGCGCTATATTAGATATAATTCGCCTAAGTATTTCAAGATGGTGTGTTATTATGCTTTTTCAAAACCTATAATAAAACACCTTATTACCGAAATTGTATAAGGCGCTGAATATGACAGTTTAAAAAACCTGCCCTTACTGTTAAGATTAAAGAATTTCTGCGTACAGATCCATATAAATATATTCTGTATGACAAAATGCTACTTTTATCGACGCTATGACTGGTAAACAGAAGATAGAGTTATTATCAAAAAGAATGCATAAAGTAAAAATTAAATAGGATTATTAAAGTTAAACCTAGGGGTTAATGTTTCTAATATTAGTAGATTAGGCCAAAAAATACACACTTTAATAAAAGTTTAATTTACAATAAACTCAAACCAAGTAAACTGATTTTATATGCTGTTAGGAATAACCAATAGCTTTTACTTTTCAGTTAAAAAGCAATTTAATTTCCTAACCATAAATAAAATGGAAACTTCATAATGAAATCTACTTAGGCCATATCTTTTAAATCGGATAATATAGCTGTTTACATTTTGAATATGAAATTTCTTATTAATAGTTCTCTGATTATTCATCCAGATTAGGATGTGGTGACTAATTTGTACTCGTTAATAAAAGTTTAGTACTATTTAGCTTTATCTAAACAAAGTATGAACTTTTTATCGATGATCTGATTAAGGAAATAGATAATGCACTGTGAATTAAACTATTCAAGAGTCTTATCGCTCGCCTAATTCTATCAATTTCGAGCGATAAAAGACTGCAATTTGTCTTTCCTTTTTACTCCTCCTATCCTAGCTTTTCTACCTTTCATATGTGGAATATAACGTTTTTCTTAAAAGATTTATAAAAAATGTTTCATCGATTTCAATAATACTACTTAGCGCACTTAAAGTTGACTGTTTCTGTTGAAGTAAGAAACAGTAACGCTATCTAAGTACTGTTTTAAATTAATGCCTTATTTATTTTGCTGACTCCCGTAAAGTCAAGCTATCTAAATATATCGAAAATAAATAAACTTTTATCTTTTTAATCTAGTTTCCCAAGAAAACTTCCAGTATAATTGTTAATTATTTTTATAATTAAGGATTTTATAACGATATCGCTATAACCCTAATGGGTAGGTTTTCTCCCTTTAGTGAATAATATGTTCATTATAACAGTATAGGAAAGATAAAATAGAATGAGTTGCTTATAATTACAATGATGCAATGAGACCATCCGATAGATTGTCGCACTGAATCAGCTAATGATATGCATCATTATTTTAGCATAAAATGAAAAAAGAATCTATTTAAATCTGTATGATTATTTGCTTTCATGGTAAATGGTGTAGCAAAAATTTTTCATAAAATATAAAAGGGGGGTGGTTTCTACTAAAAGACTTTGCCAACATAACCTAAAAGTATTGGTATGGATAATCACTGGGTGATATTTATATGCTTCATATCTAAACTATGATAAAGGTATATTTGTTTTTGATTTCACAGAAAAGCAAAAAACGTGAAACAGTGCGAAATAAGCCAATAATATAGATAAAACTGTTGAACACTATTGCTAAATGAACACTTACAAAGACTAACTGGTTACCGTAACATGGCTTTGTGATACTCATGAGCTACTTGAACAGGAAAAAATTATAAAGTAAAATAAAATATTCTAAAAAGCAGAATATAACTCTCAATAACTTATTAACGTCAGATAATCTGCTAGTGGAGCGCGTTGGATAGTCTGTATGATAAATGCAAAGGTTTTGATGTGTGTGGCGATACTACTTCTCTTTTAAATTATCACAGTTTATCTTAACGCTTCCAAGTAAGAAATTATAAACAATAGCTATATGATTAAGTAGACCTAAGAGGTTATAAAAAAGATTAATAAGATATTGAAAGATTATAGGCAACCTATTTAATCAAGTTGCAATACAAAGACAATAAGGAATTTCAGGGTTTAGCGAATACAATCAAGGAAAAGAGTGTTTAGATTAATTCATCAAGTAATGCATAATAATGAATATTAAACTACGGAACAACGTAAAAAAGCTTTTTCTCAGCAACAATATGATCCAACTACTAAAACTTTAAGATTTAGATATCATAATAATGATAGATGCAATCTAATATACCTTATTTTTATTATTTAAAATGACAGGATATGATGAAGAAACGAAATTTATGATATAGTATTGCTCACAGAGCATATTAAACAGAAAAAGAAAACAGTGAATCTAAGAAAAGTGAGGATGATATAGATAATTACTGAAATGTACAGAAAGATATTTTTCTCTATAATAAGGCTGATGTATTGTTTTATGATTTGCTAAATAAAATTCTAGATAAATAATAAAAATATTTTATTATTAAGACTCTCTAAAATAGAGAGCAATATATGTGGTTTAAATAATATCTAATTTAAAATTAGATGAGTTATACTTATTTCTGATGTATGTGGTTTGGAGATGCTACTGTATTCTGATGATTAATTTCTGGATGATTTCAATAAATAGAGATATCATATGCCATAAAAAGTTTATCTTATAGGTATCCACAAAATGAGATATTACCTATAATCTCTTGTATTAATTCATCGTTAATGGTGCCAAGTAACTGATAGGCGCCGCTGGTTGAAAGGCGAATTTCGAAGTCATACTAAAAATAGAATAATGAACGCCATATTTACTGTCTATTGTGTCTCTAATGTCCATTATTTATAACGATTTTCGTTACAGAAAACTATATAGGCTGCTATGAGCGATATTGAAATAAAAGTCCTAAAGTTAAAAAGAGTAATTACAGCGGCAACGGAATATCTTTAACAACTTGTTGCACTACCTTATCTGAAGTGTACAGAAGCGGCGAATAATTATCAGAATGTCTTATCAGATAAGAAGACATAACACCGCTGATTTTCAGGAAGTCTTGGAATTATTTTTAGATGAAAAGTATCTACTCTCTAGATACCCATCAGAAAACTGATGCAGCAATGGGATTAAAAAATATTGGCAATGCTGTCAGCATTATTTAAGCAATGTGCCTACATTTATTTCTTGGACTATGGTATAACTAAGAATTATTAATAAACCTGATATATAGCAGGTAGGTTACATTCTCACTTTAATATTTCCTAAAATAGTTTTTCATCCTTAAATTGGATGTTGTTTACTACCTAGAGTCAGAGTAGGTTAAATTCACTTTAGCTAGTTCTAGATATTTTAAGCAGACGAGAGCAACTTAAGTACCATTGAAAGAGTTACTTTTCAAAACTATAGTACTTCATGAATTAACTTCATGGTCTCAGTATCGGCAAAAGTCAATTCAATTGAGTTTATCATTCTTATTAATCTTCAGTACACTGAAGAAAATTCGTAGAATGACAACCCATTCTTCTCGCCCTTTTCTAGGATCTTCATCGCTAGCAGGATACATCGAAACCTTGCTAATAAAACATCAAAGGCTTTGTTAGAGGCATTGTGGTTCTTTGCTACCAAAAGCTTCAATAGTTAATTCTTAACTTTCGGTACTGTATAGCTTTGAAGAGTAAATCTAGCGCATGAATTATTTATCTACTAAATAGCATTTATTCTGCGTGCCTGGGAGTATCTTTACCATTACATTCTAAAAACCAAAGGATATCTCCCATAGCAAGCTTGGAAGATATAATTAAGGTATCTGTTCATGATTGCATTTAGAAGTTAAACCCAATACGTTTCTGCTTCTTGATAATCAATTTGGACTACAGTTAGCTCCTTACGTCCATGCATAGTGATACCAATAATGAACAGCAGATAAAGACGATAACCTTCCCTGTCAGGGAAGGTTATACTAAT
>JBQMRR010000021.1:0-8933 GCA_052174495.1 Arsenophonus sp. NC-TX2-MAG3 | reverse complement strand
ACACCAAATCAATGAACTACGCCCTTTAGATATAGGTAACATTGCCAATGGACCATATTGGGTAAAACGTTCAAAGGCTCTGCCATGCGGCGCTTCACTAGTTAAAACATTAGCGATAATTAAATATTGTTGATATGACACTCGCTCCCATTCAATTTGACTAATTTTACCTATCATGAAATGGCTGCCATCAGCAGCAACTAATAATTGTTCGGTTAAAATTTCATTACTCATTAATTTAACTGATACATACTCAATTGTGCATTTTAAAGCAATAACTTTATCAGAACAATACAATTCAATGCCCAATACCTTTTTAAGCTGATCAAATAAATAATTTTCTGCATTATGCAACTCAACAACATAACCAAGAGCAGCTAGAGAATAATCTTTGAGCGTACATATTTACTACGCCAATATGGCGATATTCAGAAACATGAATATTGATAATTGATGTCAAATACTTATTTAATCCATGCTATATACCAATTTAACTAAATTGTTGGCAAGCTCTCTGAGCCAATGCAATTGTTTGGTATCGAAACCAAGATGCGTCTTATAAGGTAACCTCCCTTCAATTAATAAAACTTCTATCTTTGCATGACTGAAGGTCGAAAAAGCAAGTCCTAATAACGCTTCTGTCATACCACCGACAATAATAATTACTTTCATGACTTCAAATTCCCTGCTTAGTTAGCTCCTGCCATAATACCTCTATCTCATCAGGATTTTTTAATAACACAGTCGTTGATAGGTTTCATTGCCCTCTTTAGAGATCAAAATATTATCTTAAATACGCATACCAATTCCTTGATAAACTCCAGGCATATTAACATTTGCTGAAATATAAAACCCTAGTTTAACGCTCAATATCATCTCCAGTTCTAACAGAAAATTGCAATTGCTACCATAGTCATCAACACCATGGAAATTAAATTCTAAATATAGATTTAAACCATCCATAAAAAAGGCAGCTGAACTTTATTTTTGATAAGTTTATTTAGCTTGCCTTGCAAAAACCCAATTTAATTAAACCTTCGATCTTAATTTTTATTATTGTCATCATCACTTAATAAATAGTAATCTCTCAGGTTGATATAGGTTAAAGCAGAATTTAGTGCCGGTTAATACAAAGTTATAAACTTCACGCTGCGGTTGACTGAATTTTCCATTCACTGAGAAGATACACGTAATATCACTACCATAATTTTGATATTTTATAGCGGCATTAACTAGATTAAATTGATCGTCTTAATCACAGCATCATTTTTTAAAATGCAAAATATAGGCATTTTTTGCTACATATGATGGTATTCATGCAGATAATTTTGCAGTTTAATTAATAAACTCATGCTTAATTTATGCAATCAGCTAATATTCATACAATCAGGCTGAAAATTTACATTGCAGAAAATCTTTCTAGCTTCATGTATTAGAGCAAGTTTTTAGGTGATTTAAATAATTACATTTCATCAATATATTAGCTGCCAGTTAATTTAAGTAAATGGAGCTTTTAATTTTTATTGAGCATCTTTCATTAGCCAATCAAGAGCTGCACTAATGATTTGATCCGTATAGATAAATTCAATTTTAGCATAATAAATAACGACTAAGTCAGTTAATAACTTATAAAGTTACTGATCAATCTCAGTAAACAGTGTGCTTAATTGATGGCAAATTTTACAATTACAGCTTGGCTTACTAAAGACGACGAGAAAAGTAAGTTTTTCCATCGTTTAATTACGCATAGAATTAAATAAGCATATTATCACTATAAGTATTATTATATTGAATGATAACTAATCTGTTTCATATTTATTAAAGCCAATTAAATAAAGAAAAAATACTATCCTGCTATAAGCATATTCACAATCTGATTTCGTAAAAAAGCAGATAAAGCGCAAAAATAGCTATACAAGATGTACTTTTTTTTAAAAATTTATAACGAGGAATATGAGATATAAATTATTGTTAAGTCATGCTTTCAAGTTATTAGCAAATCTAGTGTATGATGGGGGTTAGCCTACATTCTACTCTGATGCTTTATAAATCTGTTTCCCCATCCTTAAATTGCAGTTGTTTACCATCAGGATTAGTAGGTCAAATTTCCTTAGCCAATTCTATTTTTCTAAGTAAACCTAGTGAGCAGGTTAAATATCATTAAAAGAATTATTTTTTGAACTATAGTACTTAGGCATTGGTTTCATAGGCTTGCCGTCACAAAAGTCGATATTCAAATTGAATTCGTCGTTTTTATGATCCCCAGTGCTCTGACAGGAAGTCATGGAATCCCAATAGTGCTTCAGATCTTTCTTTAATTTCTTTATCGCTTCAGAATACCGCTGAAAACCTTGTCAACAAAATATCAAAAAGTTTTATTAGCAGCATTCAATTCTCTGCTAACTAAATATCCAACAGCTGTTTGAACTTTTCACACTCCTTTAGAGGAGTCAAGTTAGCGCATTAGTTATTTTGTGTATTAATGATGTTGATCCTACATATTCAGGAATATCTTTGCTATTGTATTCTAAAAACTAAGAACTCTGTCTTCCAGAGTAATCCTGTAAGACATAATTAAGTCACGTGCTTGCAGGGCATTGAGGAGTTAAATACAGTTTACTTCTGACTATCTCGATAAGCATCTTCAAGCGCAAGGAGGCTCATTACTCCATGTGTAGTAATGTCAATAATAAAGCATTATGTAAAAACGAACAGCGTCCCTGACAGAACGACGGTATATGCCATCTGCCAAGAATAAACATATCGGTATCACTTAAATTTACACAAAATACCATATTGCCTGTGCTTTTCAAGTTATTTCTGTTTCAGTTTCCTTATAGAACTAACTAAAGAGATCATGCCTCTCTCATTGAGAGAGGCTAGAGATTTGTGAAAATCATCGTTGCCTATAGCTCGCAGATTTATAGGCATAGTAGCAACTCTTTGCTAATTCTGCACGTTTCAGATGAGCTAGTAATAATGAGTTGTTAAAACATATTCCGTTGCTACCGATTCTCCCTGACCTTCGGCACTTTAATCTCAATATCACAATAACAGTTATATAGTTCTCTATGGCAAATAACCATTACGGGCGATAGCTTACTGCCTATCCATATAAGGCAGTGTTTACATGCTTATCACAGTATGGCTTTCAAGCACTGCCCTTAATAGCAGCACCTATAGGCTCCTTAGCAACATTAGGATGAGTTCAATGCAAGAAATAAGGTAATATCTGGTTTTTCGGATAGCTATACAGTAGGTTTTTCATTTATATTATTCCTCTATTATTGATATTTTCCATGAAATCAATAAATAGGATATGTCAGAGAATCTTCGGAACAATCAATAAACCAGAAATAATCATAACTTCTCTTCTTCTGGAAGAAGATTAAATAAAAAAATATATTAGCACAATTTTTTATTAAAAAAATATTAATTTTCGTTTTTTTTGCTTTCATTTATTGATCTTTAGCTTCATAAAAGTCATAAAACAGAACTGAACTGTGACATTAATATATTTAATGACCGCTTCCAAGGCCTATTCTAATTCATTTAGAATATCATCTTTCTGATAACTTAACATACTAATATTACGTAAATCCGTAACAATTTTTTTTTAATTCTTTTTTCCAATAAACTTTGGTCCCATAACATTATGTTTAATAAAAAATGGTTAATAACTCAACCGACTTTAAGATATTAGCCCACTTAAACAGCTTACCATTTTCAGGTAAAAATCAAATAAAAGTAAAATCTTTATTAATCTAAAGATGATGCAAATCTAAACTTATAAAATTCAGGTAAAAGGGTTAGCTAATATCTATGAAAAAACTAATCCATCATTAGTTAATTCATGAATCAAATTTTTCATTAATAATAGTAATTACCTCCATAAATTAAGTCTCTAACTAAGCAGTGCATTTCTGCAGCTATTAAAGCAACATACTACTATTACACAATAGTAGCTTAAAAATTTAATAATTATGTAAAGATTTCTGTATTGGCATGTCTCCTCAGTTACGTCAGTTAATAACATTAATATGTAATATGCCACCATCAAAGATAGTGACTATAACTAGATAAATGCACAAAATGCATATATATTATTTATGATAATTTGATAGCATATTATAGAATAATAGACAGCAAAATGCTATTACCATATTTCGTCTTCCCACATAATTAGGAAGGATGTAATGTCTACACAACCTATTGATATTCAAATTTTAGAACAAACATTAAGAGTTAATTGCCCTAAAGAACAACAAAATGCTTTAAAATGCTCTGCGGCTGAACTTGAGAAACGAATAAAATATTTAAAAAATCGAACTGGTGTCACAAATACCGAGCAACTTGTTTTTATTGTCGCTTTAAACATTTGCCATGAACTTGCCCAAGAAAAAACAAAAATACAGAACTACACTGATAATATGAAACAAAAAATCCGCGTATTGCAACATACGATCGAACAGGCATTGCAAGAACAAGCACGCATTGCTGGCCGGACAATTTATTCGTTAGAATAAAACCAATAAATGAACAGGCTATACTAGTAAAAGTTGTTGGTAAAAATCCCTTCTACTGTATGAAGGAATTTTACTATAACGGGCTGGGATGAAAAGAAAACCCTCATACAGACCAAAGATACTCTATCCTTATTTCATATCAACATAATGCTTCATCTAATTTGGATAAGCTCGTTGATAATCTGTCACATGATGTTGATTTATGCATTTATGCATTGAAAAAACTGATTTTACTTTATTTTCCCAATGAGTTATCCTTATTTCTGGTGTGTAGAGTTTATAAGATTGTGGCGGGTATCCTACTGATTAATTTAATATATAATATTAACAATTAGAGAGATGATATGCATAAAAATCTACCCTAGATGTATCCAAAAAATCAGATATTACTCTGATCCATTATATGAACTCATCCATAATAGTAGTATGGCAACTGATAGACACCGCTGTTTGAGGCCCTGAGTTCAAAATCATGCTATGATAAAGATGTAAATACTGCCTTTTGATGGGCGGTAAGCTCTCGCCAGTGATGGTTATTTACTATAAGAAACTATACAGGATGAGTATAGTCGATATTGAGATTAAAGTGCTTAAGATTAAGGAGATCGCAGTGGCAATGGAATAATTTTAACAGATCATTGCTGCCGTCTTATCTGAAGCGTGCAAAAATCGAAAAAGAGTTCTTCTTATTACTGCACCTGTGAGGTATAGTTCACTGGTAATTTTTATGAAGCTCTATAGCATTTTACGATGAAAAGTATATAGCCTTCTCTCGTCAGTAGTATCAGCAAACTGATATAGCGATGACTTGAAGAGCATACGAAAATAGTAACTATGTAATTTAAGCGATACGCATTATATTTTATTGATTGAAGACATACCTGTTCTATTATGCAAGCTGATTGCCTTTACCTACTGATTAAGTTAGTGATACTGAGGATGGACGTAAGAAAAGAATTCTTTTCAAAGATGATTATCGAAAATCAGAAGCAACTGGCTAAAACTTCTCAATAGCTTGTAAGCATATTGGACTTAACCGTGTTTCCTAGACTTGTTACAGAGATGATGCTTAATCTTTAAATATAATGAAAGAATACTTTCTCGGGCATCTAACACAAATGTGCTATTAAATATACAAAATAAATAGCTAATGTGTTGGCCTCACTCCAGTAAGGAATTTAATCGAAAGTTAAGGTGAGCTGCAGAAGATTTAGCTAGCAGAGAATTACGATGCTGTTAATAAAGCCTAATCATTTATTGATAAAGTTTTTGGGGAGTACTATCCTGCAGCGATGAAGAAGCTAGAAAATGATGAAGAAGAATGGCTAACATTCTACGATTTTTCATCAGTGTACTTGTGGATATTAATAAGAATGACAAATTCGATTGAGTAGGCTTTTACGACAGTGAGGATATGAAGCTGATTCATAAAGCTCTGTGATTTAAAAAAACAATTATTTCAATGGTATTTAAGCTGCTACCATCCTACTCAGAAAGACTAGAATAGCAGCTAAGTTGATTTAATCTGCTGATGCTGATGATAACAACATCTAATTTAAAGATGAAAAGAGGTTGATGAGTATCAGAGTGGAATCTGACCGTCATACACTAGATTCGTTAATAACTCAACAATTTACTTATTTATTATCCATAAAAATTCATTTATCTTCAGATAAAGATTATCACGTCGTGCAACTAATTTCGCTAGATTTATATCTAAATCAAGTAATTTTTCCAAAAATTTTTAGCCTACTCTTTAGGTAAAGCTATCTCATAACTTAATTTGCCGATATAACACCTATAATAATAAACTAGTAATTGATTTATCTATTATAGAAAAATAGGATATCTATAACTGCAGTTTTTTGTTGTTTATTAAGTAGAGGTTGCATCTTCAATTGAGTATATTGAACCCTGAATAGCAATGAATCCTAAATTATCACTTACTTGCAAATTAATTAGGTAATTTTTAATATATTCATTAATCAAGATAAATCTTCTCCCAGGCAGCAGAATTAGCAATTAAGTGATAATACTCATCATTAAATAGTAAACAACTAAATCATCAATCACACTTCTAGAAGCATTTAATATACCCGTATAAAGTACTTTACTAGGCTGCTTCATCTTTGCTATATTATTGCCTAATAAATAATGTAAAAAAATCTTTGCACAATTACTATGTAGATTAATATTTGTTAAAATAATATCAAACGTAACAGCTGAAATCCGAAGAACATCCTGTTCTTAAATTTAAGAAATGTAATGCAAATGAGTATCAGCCAACCATGAAACCTGATTATAGTTGTATTACACGCTAAACGCCGCTCATACAATGAAGTCTATTTCACTACATCCTTCTGTTTTTATTATTAATAGGTATAAAATAAACTAAGTTGTTAACTTTAAATATCTATTAGCAGAGTAAAACATTACTATTAAAATATAGACCAACACTATCAAAAAATAATAAGGAAAATTGTTAAATTAAATTAATTAATATAACTATTTCAAGTCAACATTGTTTTTATAACAATAATGGATCAAGAAGAAAATACCGATAAGTTTACTATTTCTGAGGAAATTTTCGTAATTTTGATAACTATTCAGGCATATTATGTCCCACTAACATATAACTTAGTAACTGTAGTTTTATTTCCGCAGTGTATTAACCAACCGTAATCTAACATCACGAAGCATTTTTTTAATTAAATTATTACAATCAAATAATTTATAAAATCCCTGCATACTCCCAACATCAAGTACAGCCCTATATTTACGTTTATGTTTATATCTTTTTGAGTAGTTACTCAAACGTCGTAATTGTTCAATCAACTCGGCAATATCCATAAAACCTAAATTTACCCCCTTGTTCTGATAAATGGTCTATATATGAGCAGCATCACCTAATAAAGCCATACGTTGACCAGAAAATTTTGCGCATACTCACCAATAAGTGGAAAAATCTGACGTTCACTAATTAACTGATAAAAATCGAGACGCATATTTAAAGCTATACTTAACTCTTTTCAAATATAGAAACTTTTAAATTTAAGCCACTACACGCTTGCATTGTCGGTAATAACTAAACAATAGAGCAGAGATAAGGATCGTAAAGCGGTAAAAATGCTAAAATGCTATCCATTTAAAAAATTAACGAGCAATATGCATATAGGGCATTTCAGTTCGAATCGTAGGAACTAATGCCGTATGTTCATAATCTCAGAAGCTAATCGGAATATCCGCTTTTTCCTTAGCTAGGATTTAACACCATTTGCACCAACTATCGCAACCTTGCTATTAGTATTTGCTCATTTATCAAAAGTCATAAATACTTCACTTTCATCCCAAATAATTTTTTCAATCTATTGTCTGTTAATAACATAATATCTGTGCTTGATTGAGCTTGTTGCAATAAAGATTCACAAATAATTAAATTTTAATAATATATTAGAGAACAGGTAAATAATGATCCCTGGCATCAAATTGAATTTGACTAAAGGTATCTTGCTGCCAAACCTCCATTTTCTGATAACTACAAAGTCGTTTCTGCACAATTATTTACCAACCCCCTAGAGAAATTTTGACTGCCTGTATTAATAACAAGACACTCTGAGCAAAGGTGCTTTTCTTGCGGATTAAATTTATATTGCAGAAGAGAATATTTAATAATGGTAACCCTCATATCACAGCAACGTAATTTACAAGCCAGAGCAAGGTCAACCATGCTAATACCCACGATAACCACATGAAACAATTGCATCATTAAAGTATTTCTTCTTAAATAGCTAGAGATGAAACGATCCCCCCATTGCTTTATAGGCTAAAATATTACGCATAAATGATAGTGTTTCTATTGCCATTAATCCAACATTGCGAGCGATAGCAAAAATTAGATGATCATTTGAAAATAAATGAACTAGATTATCGGTTAATTTTATGATCTTTTGACGATCATCACGGCGCTGCATTTGATACTGCATAAGAACTGAGTAAACTCCTATATCACCGCCATGATTGACTGTTTCATTAATTATATTGGCAAGAATCATGACATCACGCATACCAAGATTAAATCCTTGACCTGCAATAGGATGTAAAGTTTGTGCTGCATTACCAACTAAAACTAATCGATGACTAATTACTTTTTTCGCCTCAGAAAGTAATAATGGAAAACAATAACGCTCGCTAATGGCCTTAATTTCACCTAATCGCCAGCCAAACCATTTTTGCAATTCTCTCATAAATTGATCATCACTCCACTGCATAATAGACTGTTGACTTTCTAATGGATGACACCAAATCAATGAACTACGCCCTTTAGATATAGGTAACATTGCCAATGGACCATATTGGGTAAAACGTTCAAAGGCTCTGCCATGCGGCGCTTCACTAGTTAAAACATTA
>JBQMRR010000020.1:0-6792 GCA_052174495.1 Arsenophonus sp. NC-TX2-MAG3 | reverse complement strand
TTTACGGAGATATGAGTATGTGGATCTTGATTGAATTGTCGAGAATACGTCTACAAAGGATAGAAGATATCAATTTTAATACCCTGTTGTGCGTCTACTACTGCGGATAAGTGTAAAGTGGTAGCCCGAAATAGAATATTAAGTCGCACAAGTCAGTTGTTGTTGAAAAGATTAAAGAAAATGGAGGGATAGTTAAAAACAATGTGTTGTAAGTTGCAATCGAGTAAAATATTAACCTGTTTTTCTAACCACTACTCAGTAGATTTGATGTTATATGAAGTGCAGTTTTTAACTTACATCTTTGAAAACCTGACTGAGAATATTTAGTAGAGGTATAGAAGTAGCGTTTTGGATTAATACACCATGATATAAATGCCTACAGGCAAGGTTTGTTCTATAAATAGATGCATTCCGAGTTAACAGTTTTATTATGGTTTTCAAGAAATTTATTTCAGACGTTATAAATGGTAAAAAGTAGTTTAGTTGGGTTGGGGATTATATACATATGCATCTGAATATCTTGGTAGAGAAAATAGAAATCTTCATGCTTCATGCTATAAACATTCATCAGGCATATCTAATCAGTTATCTTTTTCTTTACTTAAAAAACAAAGAAGATGGAAATTACCCTTAGTATCCTTACAGGTGATGAATTCATCGACAAGCATACTTTTAGTATTGCTCCTTTCATATGATAAGTTGTATCTACCCTCATTTTGCAGCCTAGCAGTTCTTTTGAGACATTCCTTAAAACTAGGAATTCGTAAACTATAGCCGAATAATACTTGCGTATTGAGAAAAAGTTAAGAACTTTGGATCAGACCCCCATCGCTACATAGCCTCTTTTTTGATGTTATAAAAAGTTCAGTAGGTCTCTTATTATTTATTTCAGGAGGGAGATCTATAAAGCGCTTCGAATAAAAGGTTTTGTAATACGTGAAGTAGTGTGCTGTCTTCCAGAATTTACACGGTTTATGCTTTTTAGAATATTTATCGCGATCCATTTAGACGAATTTCTGGAAAGATTGACACCAAAAATATAAAACAGTAGTTAGCTAATAAACATTCTTGAAGCAGGATAGTTGCGCAGATCTTGCGCCATAGTATGTTTATGGTTATAAACATAGTAAGTATTCTGTAATAAGGAATAAACGAGATATTAAAATAGTAAGATAGATATATAAATACAAACAGGTACGATAGGTAACAGTACCTGTTTAGTGAACTATTAATTAAAAATATTATTACCGCGAAGTAATAAGTAAATATTTTGATCACCACGTAAAATATTTAATGCTAATGCGCTAGGCTTAGTTTCAATAACTTTACGAAGTTGATTAATATTTTCTATCCGTTGTTCGTTAGCACTAATGATAAGGTCACCTTTTGCTAGACCAAGCATTGCTGCAGGTGAATTAGGCGAAACACTATCGACCTTGACACCTTTAGTTCCCCTGATTATATTATTACTTAAAGTGGCTCCCATTAGTGAGCTGGTTAAAACTTCGGCTTTTGTTCCGCTAGAATCACTATCTTCTAAGATGACATTTACTTGCATTAGCTTACCTTTGCGTAGTAGCCCAATAGTGATTTGTTTACCAATTTCACTGGTCCCAATTTTAGCTCTCAACTCAGCGAAGCTATTGATATATTTGTTATTAATTGAAACTAGAATATCACCAGATTGAATACCTGCTTTAGCTGCTGCAGAATTTGGTATCACTTCACTGACAAAAGCCCCTTTTTGCACATCAATCTTTAATGCTTTCGCTACATCAGAGGTCATTTCAGTGCCTTTGATCCCCAGTAATCCACGTTTTACTTCACCATGTTTGATAATTTGATCACTAAGAGATTTAGCCATATTTGATGGAATTGCAAAACCAATACCAATATTACCTCCAACAGGCGTTAAAATAGCGGTATTAATACCAATAAGTTCACCATTGAGATTAACCAATGCACCACCTGAATTACCTCTATTAATAGAGGCATCAGTTTGAATAAAATTTTCTAGACCTTCTACATTTAAACCACTGCGGCCTAATGCAGAAATAATACCTGATGTTGCCGTTTGACCTAAGCCGAACGGATTACCAACAGCAACAGCAAAATCACCAACTCGCAGTTTATCGGAGTCAGCAATTTTAATTGCCATTAAGTTCAATTTTTTCAGATTTTCTGTACTTGAATCTTTGATTTGTAATAGGGCAATATCTGTTTGAGGATCACGTCCGATAAGCTTAATGTCAATTTCTCTGCCATCATTAAGTTGAATTTGAATGCTATTAGCGTTATCAACAACATGATTATTAGTTAGAATATAACCTTTTTTAGAATCAATAATAACCCCAGATCCTAATCCTTCAAAAGGGCGAATACTTTGTTGTTGGGAGGGGAAATTAGGCCCAAAAAAGAATTTAAATTCTTCGGGTAGCTGTTGATTTTGAACACGTGTTCCAGATACACGAATACTAACTACTGTAGGAAGTACTTTGTCTAGCATTGGTGCTAGACTAGATAATTCTTGACCAGATGATAAAGTAACTGGTGGCATTGATGCAGAATAAATCACTGCAGGTATGCTTATGAGTGAAAAACCAACAGTTATGGCTAATATAGTAAAAAAATATTTCTCTTTTTTCATCATGAATTCAATTCTCTTAGATACCTTAATTAATTTAAGGTAATTTGCTTTTTGGATAGATTATTGGATAGATTAAAGGCCTCACGCAATTTTAAGACTTTAAATTATGCAAAAAAGTTCAGTTAACAGGTAGTAATAATCTTTTTTACATGTATTTACATGATATTAATGGTTACAACAAAATAAACTCTACTTAGATGAGTTCTTGCTATCATTAAAATTAAGTAAAGATGCAATTTTATTAATATATATCTAACGTAATTTACTTTTATTTTTAGCGAAATAAACCAGAAGATCCTTCAGAGTAATCTTTCGGTGGTAAATTAATATGGGCTTGATTATTGTTTAATTTAGTCAAATGATAGTTAAAAAAGTTATTTTGTATTGGCATATCAGACATCAATTCATGAGAACTTTTCACTATATGCTGATAGAGTTGACGATAGTCTTTCGCCATCTTATCGAGTAATTCTGCATTATATGCAAAATGGTTGATCAATTCTTTATGATATTCTTCTAATTCATGGTTTTTCTTTTTAAGTTCATCTTGCAAAGATTGTTGATTATGTAGTTTGGTGTTCCCAAAGCGAAGTATTAGTAGACTAATAATGAAACCCACAATTAGACCGATTAATGCATATTCCCAAATCATGCTGACTCCTTTATTTAGGAAGGGAAGATTTATTTTCATAAAAATGAATTTACAGTATAGCAGTTCACTATAGATGTTAAAAGTATATAAGTGAAATTCGGAAAAGTTGTTACTAATGATTTTATATTATTTTATATAATAAAAATTATCGATATCATGTTTATGATTGGTTTTCATTGATTAATAAAATTGTGATTTTTAAAAAAGTATCACGTTAATAGAATTGTTGACTATAATAAACTATATAACAGTTTTTGATTACCAGTAATTATTAATTTAATGAAGTATAAAGTAAAGAGGTAACAATTTTAGATATTATTTATCATTAGTTCCTAATAGAACATAGTATAATAAAGGGTGCACTACAGAAATCCATTGAAACAAGGTAAGATTGATTCGAAACTTGATTATTATTTTCTCTGTGCAAGAGAAAAATTTTTCTTGTGCTAAGTAAGAATTAAAGGCTAATTTAAATATTAAATAAAATTAAGAAATAAAAGCCAGGTAAAATTGAAATGGCCTCAATAAACTTATATCCATTATTAAAAATATTGTTAGTGTAAGAAAAATATAAAATAAGATGTTAAATGTTAAGTAGTAGGTTAATGATAGTTAGAAACTATTAAAAGGAGTGTTTATTCTTTGCAATGGGATCCAGTTTCCAAGTATAGAGGGAAATCCAATCAATATATCTTCTATGCTGTGAAGCACGGTAATCCATTAATCTTTTAATGTTCATTTAAATATTAAAAAGCAGTAACCATAAGATGCTTAAAAAGCGAAGCAGTCAGCTCAAAGACAACTGGAAATTATAACAGGATTAAATAGAGGTAATTAGCTCATTATGAATGAGGCTGATCTTGAACGAGCAACTTATCAATAGAATCCTTTATTAATATAATGAATTAATTTAGAAAAATTAGATCTCTATGAAAAATGTAATAAATCAAAACCATAAACAACTGAAATGCAGTCTAATTGACTGCCATCCTATGGCAGCTATAATTAATAATTCAAACCAAAAGATATATGGGCTTTATCAATAGATAATTTAAAGAAATCCAGAAATTTGCAAAGGTTCATTATAAAATCAAGAGATAATAATCTCCTAACTATCAGGAAAATTATATAAATTAATCGGGAAAAATGCATAGCGGAATAATAATCAGGTAATTAAGTCCATAAAGGACAAGAACACCTTTATAAATTATTAAGATAAATAAGTTAATAAACTTATTTCTTAAAATAAATCTACATAGCAAAAAAGAATGGAGAAAAATGCTTGAATTATGCTGATTTTGATGTATGGAGTTTTGAAATGGTATAGCGTATAATACTGATTAATTCAGTAAATAATTTCAATATCATAGGAATGATATCCTATGAAAAGTCTAGCATACAGGTATCCACGAAACCAGATATTACCTCTGATGCCTTGCATGAACGCATCCGTAATAGTGTACCAGGAATCTGATAGGCATCACGATGTTAAGGTTAATTTTAAAGCCATGCTGGGATAACGTGCACCGTTGCCTTGTCAACGAATATTTATGTTATTGTCAGTAATGGTTATGTGTCACAGCAAATTATATAGACTGATTTTTGCGATATTAAAATTAAAGTCCTTAAGGTTAAAGAGGAATCGTAGAGAGAGCGAAATATTCTTTAACAGATCATTCCTATCTCTTATTTGAAGCGTATAAAAAGTGGGTGGGGGAAGATTTACTACCAGATGGTTGGGTAGCTGTTAGGCATTCCCCCCGGTAATTTTCATGAATTCCTAGATCTCTTCTAGTGAAAAGCACATGGTCTTTTATTGATATCCAATCAATAGACTGAAACAGCAATGGCTTGAAGAGTAACAGGCAACACTACCTATATGATTTAAGCGATATGTGCTATCTTTATTTTTAATTTTGATGGAAAATATTGGTCTATCAGGTAGCTGATGCTCTTTGCTTGCTAGTTAGTATTGGCATTACTATGTATGAATGTAAAGGAAGCCCCTTCGCGCTTAAAGCTGTTTATCGAATATTAGAAGCGAACTGAGCTAAACTTTTTAATACCTTCCGAAATACCTAGCCTAACTGCATCTCCTTAATTTGCTGAAAGGAGATGCACGGTATTATTAGTTTTTGAAATTCAATAGCAAAGATATTTGCGGGTAAACAGTACCAATATTATTAGGTAGATAATATAGCTTATATTCTGTCTTTACTCATAAAAGGTAAGCAACCAAAAGTTAAAGGTGAGCTACAGGAAGTCCTATCTACCAGAAAGTCCTGATACTGCTAATAAATCCCTTGATATTTTATTATCAAGATTTTTAGCGAAATATTATCCTACAGCGATGAAGAAGCTAGAGAAAAATGGAGAAGAACGCTGGCATTCTACGATTTTCCGTCAATGCACCGGGCGTCAATAAAAATGACAAATCTGATTGAATCGGCTTTTGCAACAGTCAGTTTACGAAGCTGATGCGCGAAGCGCTATGGTGTAAGTAGTTTTTAAGCTACTACTCTTCTGGAATGTTCATAATCTGAGTATTGTTTTATACTATGCAATATGTTAATTTTCAGGAATTCACCCAGATGACTGAGAATAAATCGCTTAGAAAGCGTTAAACTCACTAAATCATCAGGACGACTATTCGTAACTTCTAGTGTCATACCACATATTTATCCGAAGAGATTTTATGATCTTATTATCACCAGAGAGTAATTATGATAAGTCTATTGATCTTTTATCACATCTATAAAGAGGTGATATACTAATATGACCAGGGGATCTTCCCCAGTATCTAATTTTTTGCCATATTATTATCATCCTCCAGTTACAATTACCCGGAGTTTTAGAACGCCTATGTTCAATTTGATGATGTTGAATAAAACTGCATTAAGGAGAAAATAAATGACAGTATGTTTTCCGATGATTTCATCACCTGTAAGGGTACTAGGAGTAATTTCCATCTTCTTCGTTTCTTAAGTAAACAAAAAGATAACTGATTAGATGTACCTGATGAATGTTTATAGCATGAAGCATGAAGATTTCTATTTTCTCTACCAAGATATTCAGATGCATATGTATATAATCCCCAACCCAACTAAACTACTTTTTACCATTTATTCATGGTATATTAATCCAAAACGCTACTTCTATACCTCTACTAAATATTCTCAGTCAGGTTTTCAAAGCTGAAAGTTAAAAACTGCACTTCATATAGCATCAAATCTACTGAGTAGTGGTTAGAAAAACAGGTTAATATTTTACTCGATTGCAACTTACAACACATTATTTTTAACTATCCCTCCATTTTCTTTAATCTTTTCAACAACAACTGGCTTGTGCGACTTAATATTCTATTTCGGGCTGCCACTTTACACTTATCCGCAGTAGTAGACGCACAACAGGGTATTAAAATTGATATCTTCTATCCTTTGTAGACGTATTCTCGACAATTCAATCAAGATCCACATACTCATATCTCCGTAAA
>JBQMRR010000019.1:0-1006 GCA_052174495.1 Arsenophonus sp. NC-TX2-MAG3 | reverse complement strand
ATAGAAAGTTTAATGGTGAGCTGCAGAAGATTTGGGTAGCAGAGAATTGCGATGCCACTAATAAAACTCTTAATGTTTTATTGACAAGATTTTCAGTGTATTATCCAGAAATGAGGGTGTTGAAAACAATCAATAAAGAACTGTTGGAATTCTATTCCTTCCTGTCAGAAAACTGGGCTCATCCAATAAAAGCGAGAAATCTGATTGTGGAATCGAGTTTTTACAGTGAGGTTATGAACCTAACACATGAAGATACTGTGGTTCAAAAAACAATCTCTTCAATTGCACTTAAGTTGCTCCATTCTACTCAAAAAAGCTGGAACCAGCTGATGAAATTTTAACCCTAACCATAGGTGGCAAACAATGCCAATTTAAGAATGCAAAACAGATTCACCAAGTATTAGAGTGAAACGTAACCTTAGCAGCGCCATACGCTAGATTTGCTAATAACTCTTTAGTAGATAAAACATAGAGATATTATTTAAATTTTGCTTAACTTAAGTCATTATAAGCTATTTATAGTAGCATGTTTGATATTTTTAATCAGAAAGCGCAGTAGATCAATAATTAGAAAGACCTCGATGAAAAATTAATCATTTTACGTGTGAAATAAGAGTCTATTATTTATTTTTCTTTTCTTGATGAAATTTTATGCTGATGAATTACAGGTTATACTGCAGCTTGATGTAAAAGATTATGCGATAATGGATTAGTGTAGCGGTAAAGTTCTAACATCTAATAATCTAGATTAACGTTTAGATCCTGATAGTTTAACAAAAATTATGCCCAGTTATATAGTTGGTCAAAGTAATTAAAGCAAGTAAAATTAGCGTTAATAATTTTGTCATCGTTGAAAAGATGCTTGGATAATCGGTAATCCTATTTTGAAAAGATCTTTTTAATGTTTTAAAACTCAAAGATATAATTTCAGTGCTGGATTTAAATCGTGGTATTGTTATTCAATCTAATAATGATGTTTGTATTGTATTCACGGATTACCTCGCAT
>JBQMRR010000018.1:0-17372 GCA_052174495.1 Arsenophonus sp. NC-TX2-MAG3 | reverse complement strand
TTCAAGAATAATTTTATCTGGCACATCAAATTCGAATACATAATCCACTGCAATACCTGCATTTCTCATTGCGTCTGCTTGTTGGATGGTACGAGGGAATCCATCTAATAAAAAACCGTTTCGGCAATCATTTTTTGCTATACGTTGTTTAACTAAAGCAATTACTAATTCATTAGTAACAAGCTTACCGTTATCCATTAATTCTTTTATTTTTAGACCCAATTCTGTACTTGTTTTTATAGTAGTACGTAATATATTACCGGTAGAAATTTATAGAATAGCATATTTTGACATAATGAATTCTGCCTGAGTTCCCTCACCTGTGCCTGGCGCGCCGAGTAAATAATATGTTTTCTATAAAAATCCTTTGCTATTTCATTTTTATAATTTTAAAGAAAAGTTATCTTATAATTAGATATAGTAATTTCTCAAGAAAACAGATAACTATTAAATAATAAAATTATTTTTTATTAAAACCACATCTTAAATAACTAAAAGATGCTTTTATTAACAACTCAATTAATTAAATAAATTTAAAGTTATTAGCAAATCTGCTGAATGGTAGTTAAGGTACATTTCACTCTCTGATGCTTTGCAAATCTGTTCTCCAATTTTAAATTAGGCGTTATTTTCTACTATAGTCAGAAGGTCAAATCCCCCCCTTAATTGATTCAATCAGATTCGTCGTTCTTATTGAGATCCAGTGCACTGACGAGAAAGGATAGAATCCTAGCTGTTCTTCTTCATATTTCTTCAACATCCTTATCGCTGTAAGGGAAATAACTTCCCTGAAAACTTTGCTAACAAAATATCAAGAGATTTATTAACGGCAATCACAGCTCTCTGGTATCAAAAGCTCCAGAAATCTTATCTTTAAAACTTTCTGTTGTATGCCTTTATGGAGTTAAGCTAGCACATGAGCTGTTTTGTATACTTAAGAGCGTTGCTGGTTCTGCGTACTTGAGAATATCTTTATCATTGTTTTCAAAAAATTAAGAATAAAACATTCACAGTAACAAACTTAGGAAATACAGTTGACCTATCCATTTAGTAGGTCATTGAGAAATTTAGCTACAGTTTTCTTCTGACTTTTTACAACTATTTTCAACCAAAACAAACTCGCTTACTTTATCCGAAGCGGATAATAAAGAGCAGATAAAAGCAATTAACTTGTCTGACAAACGGTATAATGTTATCAGTACAGAAATAAACGTAGCGATATCGCTTAAATCACGCAGCTACTAATGTTTATATTCTTTAAAGCATCGGTATTTCAGTCTACTAATGAGTCTTCTTGAATAGAAGACTATATGTTTTTTACTGAGAAGACTACCTCCATATAGCTTTATAAAATAATTAGTGGAGATATTATATACCCAATTGCAGTTACACAGATCTTATCTCTATAAGGTTTTTATAGCATTCGAATAAAGCGATAACAGCTAACTCTTGAAGCATATTTTTCCCACTACGGAGGATCCCCGCCCGACCTTAGACGTTTTAATTTCAGATCTCCTATATTAGTCTATATAATTCATTGTAGCACACAATAATTACGGACGATGGCAAATAACGTCCGTCGATAAAATGAAGTTGAAATTTTGGTACATCATGAATTTGAGGTACGCTTTAACAAGCGTAACTATCTAGATAATGGCATCACTTATGGATAATTTCATGTAATGAAATAAGAGGTAATATCAGGTTTTTACAGACACCTGTATGGAATATATTTATAATATATTCACTTCTCCCTTATTAAATTATACACAAAACAATCAGCAGGAGATGCTACCAAGCATCTCCGAAACTCCATACACCAAAAATGAGAATAACTAATTTTTAGCCCAAAAATAACTTATTAATACGACGAATAAATTGATTAGGATCTTCCAGATTACCTTGCTCAACAAATAAAGCCTGATCTAAGAATACTTCTATCCACTCAGAAAACAAATCATCATCGGTTAGCTCAGTTACTTTTTTAACTAATGGATGCTCAGGATTAAGTTCAAAATTATATTTTACTTCCGGCGCTGATTGACCCACCTCAGCAAAAAGTTTTGCCATCTGAGTACTCATATCATTCACATCAGTCGTCACGATTGCTGGTGTATCTGTTAAACGGTGTGTTAACTTGACTTCCTTCACCCGTTTGTCTAGTAATTTTCTTACTCGCTCAACAAAAGAATCCAGTTTTTTATCTATATTTTCTTGTTTTTTCTTATCTTCATCAGCTAATTTTTCTAATGACTCATCTGTCTTACTAACAGATTGAAAGGATTTGCCTTGGAATTCTGGCAAATAGTTCATCATCCACTCATCAATTCGATCTGATAATAATAAAACCTCTATTCCCTTTTTACGGAATAGTTCTAAATGCGGGCTATTATTCGCAGCGGCATAACTATCTGCGGTAATATAATAAATCTTTTCCTGCTCTTTAATCATTCGATTAACATATTCTTCTAAAGAAACATTCTGTAAATTACTCTTATTATAGGTTGATGCAAAGCGTAATAATTTAGTAATGACTTCTTTATTAGCTGGATCTTCTGCAGGACCCTCTTTCAGTACTAATCCAAATTCCTGCCAAAATTGTTGATATTGTTCAGATTCATTTTTAGCTAATTTTTTTAACATTTGCAACGCACGTTTAGTTAATGCATTGCGTAAACTACGGGTAATATCACTATCTTGTAAGATTTCACGCGATACATTTAATGGTAAGTCATTAGAATCAATTAAACCACGGACAAAACGTAAGTAATTTGGCATAAACTGCTCAGCTTCATCCATGATAAAAACACGATTAACATAAAGCTTTAATCCATGTTTATTCTCACGATTCCATAAATCAAAAGGCGCTTTAGTCGGTATATAAAGTAGGCTAGTATATTCTTGTTTACCTTCTACCCGATTATGACTCCATATTAAAGGTTCTGCATAATCATGCGAAATATGCTTATAAAACTCTTTATATTCTTCAACTGTAATACTGTTTTTATTATTGGTCCATAGCGCCTGAGCTTTATTAATTTTTTCCCAAATAACAGTATCATCTTCTTCGTTTTTGACTTCAATTTCTACCGGTATGGCAATATGATCTGAATACTTAGCGACCACAGAACGTAACCGCCAGTTATCTAAGAATTCAGTTTGGTCTTCACGTAAATATAAGGTAACTTCAGTACCACGCTCTGCTTTTTCAATATCAGCAACAGTATATTCACCTTCACCTTCAGATTGCCAAAAAACTCCTTTATCCGCAGCTATGCTCACTGCTCGAGTGCATACTGTCACTTTATCTGCAACAATAAAAGCTGAATAAAAACCAACACCAAATTGACCGATTAATGCTCTATCTTTTGCCTGCTCATTCCCTAAAGACTGCAAAAAAGCCTTTGTACCAGATTTAGCAATAGTACCTAAATTATCAATAACTTCTTCGCGCGTCATCCCAATACCGTTATCGCTAATCGTTAAGGTTTTTCTATCTTTATTAATAGAAATTCTAATTCTTAAATCACTATCTTTTTCATAAAGATCAGATTGTGATACTGCTTTAAAACGTAATTTATCTGCTGCATCAGATGCGTTTGAAATTAACTCACGTAAAAAGATCTCTTTATTGGAATAAAGCGAATGAATCATCAATTGCAATAACTTTTTTACTTCTGATTGAAACCCAAGAGTTTCTTGTCTTTTCATACTTATTAAATAGCCTCAATTTTAGAATAATTTTTATTAGGTTAAATGATTATGAAACTCATATATATATAGATAGAAATTAAAAATTTCAAGTCACTATTCTGAAAAGTGTGCTTAATCATCAATATGATTAACATTTTCATAAAAAAAGGAAAGTTTTTAATCTCTTCATATATTTATTTATATCACACTAATACTATTATTAATTAACTTTCTGCTGGCCAATAATTGATATTATAACGTTATTTCATCAACTATTCTAAGCTGCTAACAATAGATATACCGTAAACAATACGACTTACTTATTACATCATATTGAGCACGTATATTAGCAATATAATTAGCTATTATTTCTCATTTAATTACTGGAGTTGGTTATCAGATCATTTCTGATATTATCTCAGTTATTAGCTTATCCGCTAAGCTTTAAGACCTATCTTTTAAGATCCAATGCTATTTAATGGCGATAAATATGCCATTAAAATAAAATAGCGACCGTAAACTACCCCCCTCTATTTATTCATGCATAAATATCAGCAAGAGTTTCAATCACCCATACTTAATCAGTATATTTACGGCCTCTGATTAGTACAAAATGATCTTTTTTAGTAAATGTTAAATAACCCTAATAATTACCTATTTCGAAACTATGCCAGAAATAGGATAGAACTTCATTTAAAGATTCAAGAAGGGAACTTGTTTTTATTAAAATGGCATCTTAAAGCCTACAGGTAATTGCATTCCATTAGATACATTGGTCATTTTTTCTTTTTGTGCTTCTTCTATACGACGCGCAGCATCATTAAATGAGGCTGCAATAAGATCTTCTAACATATCTTTATCATCTGTTATTAAACTAGGATCGATTTCAATCCGACGGCAATTATGGGCACCATTAATGGTTACCTTAACAAGACCTGCACCCGATTCTCCGATAACCTCCATGTTAGCAATCTCTTCTTGTACTTTCTGCATCTTTTCTTGCATTTGCTGAGCCTGTTTCATCAGATTACCCAAACCACTATCTTTACCAAACATAATATTCTCTCTTCTGATCTGTTACAGAGATAGACTTTAATATTGTAACATTATACTTAAGGTATGTATTCGGCTAAACAGGCCGAATACTTTTTTCATCTAACTGCGCATCAAATAACGTGCACAAAATCTGAATCGTTTTATCTACAAGAATGCATTGACGAGCCTGAGCTAGCTTCTCTTCATAAATTATCTGTCGCCATTCTAAAGGTGTCTTGATGGCTGGATCATCATCTTCAATAATGATCAACTTTATTGACTTGCCATATAACTCACAAAAAGCTTTTGTTAATATTTTATGCGCCGATTCAGTATTTAAATGTCGTTGCATTGATCGTAAATGTAAACAAATTTTTATTTCACTTAACGATTCTTTATAAGTATTTAACGCGAGTTGTTCTATCAATTTTGGCACTTTTAACTGATCAATCTCCGCCGACCAACGATCACGCTTTCGAGATTCAACCGCAATTTTATTGGCAAGTTTAGGCGTCCTTTCATATTCTAATACTTGCTTAATATTACTTGGTGTTCTTACTCGCTCTATTTTTTGCTTAGAAATATTTTGTGAACACCATTCATAAGATTTATCCTTTTCATTTTGTTCAGTTTTATTAATTATTTTTAGCTGATTTAAACCAGAATGCTGGTGCTCCACCGAAACAGTAACTAATCTTTCTACCTCTGACATCACCAATGGGGCCTTTCTCTTTGACAAAGATATTTCAAACTTTTTTAGTGGCATTTTCACTTTCTCCTTATTTAAAGAAGCTTTTATTTGCAATAATTGCAATGTAGACGTGCTAATTAATTTTTTTTCTGATGAGCTTCTTACTTTATTGATGACTTTTTTTTTATCTCTTAAATTAGTCAAAATATTGATATGATTATCAATCTCATTACTTTTAGTAGCTTCTTCAATAAGTTTTGGTGATGATACTAATGAAATTTTAATATCATTAATAGATTTAGGATGAAATGCTAATACGCGTAACAACGTCATTTCAACCCCCATTCGTCTTTCTGGCGCATAGGGAAGTTCTTTACGTCCGATTAATAAGGTTTGATAAAAGAGCTGTAAATCAGCTGGCGTAATTAAACGCGCAAGTAAACGTAAACGCATTTCTATAGATGATGAAGTATCTTGCATTTCTACCGGTAAAAGCTGAATCATCGCAATGCGATGAATTAATGATAATATTTCAATCAATACTCTTTCCCAGTCACTACCTCGCAAAGCAATATCTTCTACTAAAGCCATCATTTTTTGACAATCACCATCTACAATCGCTTCAATGATTCCTAGAGGCTGTTCATTATTTAACATTCCTAGCATTTGGCTAACTAAATCTACGGATATTTGCCTCTTGCCCATGGCAATGGCTTGATCGGTCAAACTTAATGCATCACGTAAGCTGCCTTCGGCAGCTTTAGCGATTAATTGGCGAGCACATTTATCACTTGATATTTGCTCAGCCGCTAAAATGCGTTCAAGTTGATTACTTATTTGATCAACATCTAGTGTCCTTAAATGAAATTGAAGACAACGTGATAAAACCGTTATCGGTAATTTCTGGGGATCTGTAGTTGCTAATAGAAATTTTACATGATCGGGCGGCTCTTCTAGCGTCTTGAGTAAAGCATTAAAACTATGATGAGAAAGCATATGAACTTCATCGATTAAGTACACTTTATATCGACCACACGTTGGTGCATACTGGACATTATCTAGCACATCGCGAATATCCTCAACTTTAGTACGCGAAGCGGCATCAATTTCAATTAAATCAACAAATCGTCCATGCGCTATCTCAAGACAGTTAACACACTTGTTACAAGGATTTTGACTTATCCCGACCTTACAATTAAGTCCTTTCACAAACAACCGCGCAATCGTCGTTTTTCCAACCCCACGCGTACCAGAAAATAGATAGGCATGATGAATCCGCTGTTGTTGCAAACTATTTTTCAGCACGGTTAAAACGTGACGTTGCCCAACAACATCAGTAAATGTTTGTGGGCGCCACTTACGGGCAAGTATCTGATAGCTCATGATTTCTTATAAAAGGTTAAGTATATAGTTTCGCTAACATATCGCTATATGCTTAGTCAGCATATTTTACATATTGATTAATAATCTAGAAATCAACTAAATTAAAACAATTAAGCATTTGTTTTTAACTCATTTAATAATACCTAAATCAAGTAAATAGTTAATGAATACCTCTTCATTAACATTACGAGCAAGCTGCTGAATCAAGCCTACTGGTTCCTTAATCGTTCCATCTATAGCGATTAAACCATGAATAACTAATAATAGTTATTATTTATTGAAATACTATTTTAATAGATCTGTAATCTATTAGTACTATATTATAGGGCATAATTCTGCCGTAAAGTGACGCGCAGTAAGTTTTTATCTTTACGTTAAACTGGAACAAATCCTACTCCTAAATGGAAAACAACCCTAAAATCAGTATAAAAATAAAAATCTTTTCGCTTTAACCGCCAATAATTTATTAATACTATTAGCTATAATGTTCACAAGTGCATCAATATGGTTGTGATAAGCAGCCAGATTATCCATTAACGTTGTAATGTTACAAAATAATACAACCTGTATATTAGGTAATTAGGAATTAATTTAATATTATTTTTTATAAATTATATTTTATTAACTATCATTATTATTATGATAGATAAAATAATCAAATACTTCAATCTATAAAAGCTACTATAAAGTTATAATAACTATCTTAACAAAAGAGCGTGTTTTTGCTATAAAAATTAAATCGCAATTACATATTTTATTATCATGGCTTAATATATGAAAACACAAAAGTTGCTAAACATCCTTGAAGAACAAATTGAAGCATTGTCAGAAAAAATAAAACCTATTGCAGACTCTTCTTTTATAAGATTACGTTTTGATGATAAATTATTTTATCGAAAAAGCTATCAATTAAGCGAATGTTTATTCGAAATCAAAGAACATTTTAATCAATTAAAGCATGCTGCTATAACATTACGTTCAGAACAGGTTACTTTTTTAACAGAAAAAATTATTGCCCAAATTGGGGCTATAACGCGTGAATCTGCAACACAAATTTTAAGAGAACAAAAAAACTATGATAATCAAAAAGAAAAAACCGTCGATCTCTATGAACGTTTAGTTCAACATCAAGATTATGAGCGTCGTTTAATCACTATGGTAATTGATCGAAAACAACGATTAGATAAACAGCAGTCATTTGGAGCTTGCCAGAAGTTACAACAGCAAATAGTGGCATTAGCAGGAAGATTAATGAGATGCCGTCAGTCCCTTCTACGCATAGAAAGAACCATTAAACGCTATAAAAATAATAGTTTTGAATAAAAATAATATAAGTGATATTAATCAATCTAGAATACGCTCCCTCCTCTCCCTCTTACAATGGCAATTAAAATTACCATTAATTTAATTTTATTCTAGAATTTAATTAAATAAGCTCCACACTATAGGACACTCAAAACTTTTCATATAATCAAAAAGGATTTTAAGAATAAAGAAGACATCTTAATTACTTGCAAATCCATCTAAAAAGCGTTGATAAAAATAATTTAACTATTATTTCGGGCATTATTTAGATTGTTTCTATCATAGAAATTCGTACTATTATCTACGATAGTAGTACGCTCAACTTCTTGTATGGAATCACTTTTAATATTAGAAAGGTAAACTTTTAATTTATTAAAAGCAATTTTTATATATTGTTCTCAGCATAGAGTTATATCATTTCTGGTGTGTGGAGCTTCAAGGATAATATGACGTATTCTGATGATTAATTTTAGATGATTTTAACAGCAGAGAGATGATGTGCCATGAAAAAATTTAGCCTACAAATATTCTTTACAAAATCAGATATTATCTCTGATTCTTACATAAAATCATTCGTAATTTCACTAGGAAACTGATAGCACTCCTGTTGAGGCTGTACTAGAAGGGGGATATGCGGCGATAAGATGCTGAATGCTGTCTTGTCGGCTGATGTCTCTATGCTGTTATCTGTAACAGTTATCTGCTACAACGAACTTTATGCAGACTGGTATGGAGGAATGTTGAGATTAAAGTTTCTAAGATCATGGATCACAATAAAAAACGGAATATTATATTAACAGCTCATTACTGCTTTATCTGAAATGCGCAAAAGTAGCAAAGAGTTGCTCTCATAGCTATAATATTTTATTAGGTACAGCTATTGGTGATTTTTATGAAGCTATAGGTTTTCTCGATGAAAAGCACATGATCTCTCTACTAGTAGTAGCAGTAGACTGAAACAGTAATACTTGAAGATGATCAGTAATGAGCGACTGCATAATTTAAGCAAAATACCTACATTTACTTCTTGGCTGAAGGCATATGTCATTCTGTTAGAGAAGATAATCACCTTTGCCTACTAGGTATTTATTGTCGGCACTGTAAATGGACATAAAAAGCTCGTTCCGATCAAAGGTAGCTATCAAAAATAACAAGCGAAGTAGGCTAAACTTCTTAATTACTTACGAGCAAGTAGCTTAACCAAATCTCTAGGCTTGCTACAGGAGATGGATATCATTGGTTTTTAGAATGCAATACCAAAGATGTTCTGGATATGCAGTACCAATCCTATTAGTATACAAAATAAAAATCTGATGCGTTACCTTCATCTTAAAAGGCATGTAACAGAAAGTTAAGATGAGAGCTGTGTAGAGCCCTCCTCTAAGCAACAGAAAGTTATGATGCTGCTAATAAAACTTTTAATGCTTTGTTAGCAAGGTTTTTAACGTTTCCTGCAACGATGAGAAAACTTGAGAATAATCAAAAAGAACTGCTAGCATTCTATGAATTTCCGTTAGTGCACTGATGTCAATAAGAACGACGAATCTGATTAAATTAAGTTTTGAGACAGTTAGGCTATGAATTTAACGCGTAAAAGCACTGCACTTTAGAAAGTAACCCTTTCAATGGCACTTAATCTGCTCCAATCTGCTCAGAAAAGATAGAACTGCAGCTAAGAAGATTAACTTGCTGATTCTGGTAATAAACAACATCTAATTTAAGGATGAAGAACTGATAATTTAGGAAATATTAGAACAGAACGTAATCTGATCGCCATACACTAGATTTGTTAATAACTCAATGATAATTGATAAGCTACTCTTTAATTTTTTCGTCAAAATTAACATACAATAGCAAAGCAAATTTACCTACTAAGGAAGTTTTTAATGATATTATCTAAATACTGATCAGAGAACTTTTAGTAACATCAAACTCACTACCTACTAAGAAATTGCATAATGCTAGAAATAAGTAATAAAAATTCTCTACTTTTTTACTAAAAAGTATTATTGGAATGATGAAAACTATCATTGCAGATCAACAGATCGCCGTTAGAGAAATCCAGGAATAAATAGATTCATAACTGAATTAAAAGAAACTTGGTCAAAATGCTATAACAATAATTTTATAACTATCCTGACAGTTAGCGAACAAAATTTACTTGAATCAGACAAATGATTGCTTTTAAAACAATTAATCTCATCAATAATAAATAACAGTTGCATCTGACGAGATGACAAGTATAATAACTTTATTTTCTTATAATTATTTCTTTCAATGCCGAAGTGGCGAAATTGGTAGACGCAGTTGATTCAAAATTAACCGCCTTTGGGCGTGCTGGTTCAAGTCCGGCCTTCGGCACCACAGAACATTAATGGACATCAGATGATATCTTTTTAGTATTTCGAATTCTAGCTAAGCTAGATTTTTCTTTTTTAATTAAAACCCTATCAATCTAGTTCAACAGATATCAATCTCTATGTGAATATATGTCTTACTTTAAATAAAGTTTATATACAGCTATATTATAGGAAAGGTTTTTGCTTTGCTAGCAAAGCAAAATATAACCACGACTGCATTTCAATTGTTTGATTTCAAATAATCTTTTCCAGGCTAGATAATTTAGTAAAATAAAACGTCTCTATACCTATAGACTATATTCAGCCATCTTTAAATTGGCTAATATAATTGTTTGCATTTTTAATATACAATTTTTATAAATAACTATCTAATTACTTAAGCTTATTAAGCGATGGTGAGTAATTTCGTGGTTGCTAGTAAAGGTTATGTACCATTTTTTCATCCCTGACAAATGGTAGATTCTTATTAAAAATAGACTTAAAAAGAGCTAATATACTCTATATTAAACTCTTTAACGTAGCAATTATGATCTACAATGCTTCTAGCAGATTCATCATCTAAGTCTTGCTTTATGCTATATTGATATATTAATCTTTTCAGAAAATTGTTTAGATAGCTCGAAAAATTTTTCTAGAAAACGCAAATTGGATAAAATCAAGAAGAGAACATGCGACTTCATCTGTTAAATTACTTGACTTCTAAAGATGTTTATAGATCTTCCTCTCGAAATTAATAATGACAGACTGACTAAATTTTGTCACCAAAAAAGCTATATAGCAGTTTCATCCAACTCCGATTCCAATTTTTTCTTGATAAGCAATATTATTACTTCTAATCATGATTATCTGAGATTTTCAGCAATATCTAGATAGAAGGCCTCCAGCTGATGACGTTAGAGATATAACTACATTGAGGACAATGAGCTGAAAGTATACTTGCTAATGAATTCACTCCTTTATAGATAGAGAATTAGGAGTAATCCAGGCCCCCTTAGCTCATGTGGTAAACGTAAAGACAACTGGAGCAAATAGACCTGATAAATGCGGGCAGAATGATAATTTCTATTTCTATAATAAGATATCCAGAGGTAATTTACGCAGATATACATTCCTCTAATTAAACTACTTTTCATCATCTATGACGACTGAAATAACTTACTTAAAACACGGTGAAATATCAACTTATGAATCAGTCTATGCTGTCAAATAAATGTTTGCATGCAACACTTGTGCCATGGGATTTATCTGGTCGCTACTGCTGAACTTATCCTAAATGTTTTCACTGCTATTTTTCCCAAATCTGTAAGTTAAAAATTGTAGTTCATACTGGTTTAAAGCTATCGAGTAGCAATTAGAGATAGTAGACTCATATTTTATCTGAGTGCAAACTGGGAATACGTTACTTTCAATATATCCATTTAGCCTTTTTTAACGATAATTGGCAACTACACTAAAAGCTCTATTTCTGGCTGCTACTTTACACTATATTGAAGTGCGCACAGAAAGAGGGTATTAAAATTTATATCTTCTGTGCCTTGCAAATTTATGGTGATAACTCAATCAAGATTTGCATCCTAATATTTCCGTTATCAGTAGATATCTGGATTTTAAACATGCTGCATGATAGGAGCTGTTTTTCAAAAAATGATCTAATAAATCCAAGTGTTCTTAGTTTGAAGTAAATCCATGTCAAGGAAGCAGTAGTATCCTTACCTGAAAAAATAGTACGGATGATTATTGGAAAAATGCACTTCGCTAAAAAATAAAAGGGGAATTATTATAGCGTGAAATGCTTCGGGTCCTACTTTACAGCAACCGATATCCGCGTCAAAACTATGGCATTACTTGAGGGGAGTTGGTTACATATCATACTATAACCACCTGACTTATAAGCAGTACTCCGACAGAAATCTTAATACAGGAAGAGATAATCAGACACTATATTAGCCATATTCTATAGAAAGGCGTTTTAAAACTCTGTATTACATGGTTTCTTATCGAGAAGTAAACGAGGCACCTCTCTTCTTAAAGGTATAAAGAGACACTGAAAATAACGGCTTGCAAAAACCGGAAAAATAGAATTGCCTTTCTGATGAAAGAATTCCTTAAAATAAGGTGCGTATAAATGTCATGCTATATGACAGCAGGCTATATTTTATATATATAGATTCTCCTTTTTTGAAAAAACAATGAGTTTTTTCTTTATCAGAAAAAATACATAAAATAAAAAACAATAGTTATTAATATAAACTTATAATTAATATCTATAAAATTTTGTGTATTATTCAATGCATACAGACTCCATTAAAAGTTTCACTTACAATAGTTCAAATAAACTACTCCTATCTCATTTTAGTAAAAATGAATAGCGTTCGCGCTGCTTTAAAGAGCGATTAAATTTCCTAATATCAACATAGATTATTATTCTCGGCTACCTCTACTAATAAGCTTTTTAATAAACCTATTAAAAGGGATACTGATTTTTAGCTATTTTCTAGTACATTTAAACACAGACTTGATTCATTCTATATAATAATTATTAAACGTAAATCATGATATTTTTCAATTTTCTCTACCTGTTGCAAAACTTTTCTCTTCCAGAATAACTGCAATCTATCTAAAAAGCTTTCTTTTCCGGTATATAAAAAGAAATATCAAAATAATGATATATTTTTTGATTCTATCTTTAGCTGTAAAGATAACTTATTTGACTTATTTTTATGAAAATTTTTTTAGAAAAATCTAATTATACTTAGAAATAAAGTTTTAAATCGTAATAACTGGCATCGCTAACATATTGTAGCTGCTGTGAATATAAAAGAATTTACATTGCATTAATTACTGATCTAATCTATTCTGAAACTTGATTTACTGAAATGTCCTTAATCGCTCTTGTAAAAAATACGAATGCATTATTTCTGAAGTGGATAAGTCTTACTCCTAAAAAACTAGCCAAATTGGTATCCTTATTCTCGTGAGGTAATCTGATTATCCTTATATCAGCAACTGAGCTAATTGGAATGTTAGGGTTACCTAACAGTGCAGGGACTACGACTAGCACTGAATAAGTAAGAAAATAGCTCTTAATCAATGATAAAACAGAAGGGTCAAAATACTAAAGTTTGCGAGTACTAGATTGATTGCTTATTATCTTGAAGCCAAGCGCGTTATTTATAACTCTCTCTTAAATAACTAATCATCAACTGCACCTATTCATAATGTCGTCAAACACAATAGAATATTAAAGATCAACATAAACATCCTAAGAATTTTGGCAAGCTAGATATTTATCATCGTTGCTCGACGTTAGTTGGTAATGAGTTATCGACCTGACTAACAAACAGCAATAGATTGCCAATGCGCATGCATGTAATTACGCAACTTATCCTCATCATCAGTCAAAAACCGTGTTCTAGTTACAAATAGAACATTCATTTTATTATAAAAAAGGTAAAAAGTCAATTACCGAAGGCATCACCAAAACGGTACAAATGATGAATCTTAGAAAGGCTAGCGCTATCAACTTAATGAAATTACACTTAAACGTTGGCTAGCGAGTACAAATCTACCATGCAGTATATTTTGCGTGGAGTATCTGATAGCATAGAAATTGTTAGGTGGCTAAATTGAAACAAATCATCTGATTGCATGACTATCTTGCGCACTATCAAAAGCTAAACGAGTGTAGCATAAAAAGAGGAATATGCAGATTTTTCACCGACTAGCAACAATGCTATGCGAGATGGATCCGCTGGTATTAGCAATTTTTCCTTTTATAATATCATACTGTATGCGATGGAAGACTCCATGAAAATGTTAACCAGTGTCGTACACGAGTTGCGCAGAACCTAAGCAGCTTGAAAGCGTTTTATACCTTGTGATTGAACTACCTGCTGATTAACTACATCTAGATTGAAAGACGGTCACACAATGAAGATAAAAATCATCAATCCTGACCACGGTTAACTTGTTTTCGTCGAAAATGTCATCTTAATTATTGATGGAAGTTTCTATTATATCACTGGCTTAAGCTTCTCACTTTTCAAGAATGTGATTTCCGCTACTAATCTTATTCGGTATGGCATTTCCAGCTACTAGAAGTTATTTTTCTACTACTCGAATAACAGTATAAGCAAAATTAATAATATAATCAAAATGGATATTACCAGTATATTAATCTACCTGAATATTAAAGATCTGATCGGTATTTCTGTCAATTCACAAGAGTACAGAATTATCGAAGGAATAAATTGTAATCTTGCTCATTTATCTTACCGTCGTTTTGCTACCCTATTATCCAGTACTAGCGTTAACCGAGGAAACAGTGCAAGGCGATTAAATCGACGTTGACATCCACGCAAATCTCTATCATAAAACTCAGATCAGCAAAAAATACTACGTAATACCCCTTCCTGTAGCAGGTTTATTGATTAAATCAAGATCGGGTGGAATGGTACAACACTCGTTTGCACAGTGAGTAAATTTTCTAAATGAGCTGATGAGAGCATTACAGTTCAAGCGATTTTTGTCACTGAAAACTAAAAAATGATGAGACAGAGATTAAATGTGGCTGATATAGTTTGAACTGCGTGATCTATTTATCCCTAAAACCGAACTCACTATCAGCCGTTATAAAATTCGTTTTTCAATATTTTTACTATGCCGACAAACGGCAGATTAATACGGTTAAAGGTTAGTGATGAGTATTACATTCATGATGATAGCAAGATTATTATGCGCTAAATGGACGTTATTTATCTCTGTTAAGCAATCTAGGATACAATAAATATCTAGTCTTCCCAATAACGATAGAATATCACAACCAGCAAAAGTGTATTAAAAATATTTGTAACTGTGGAATGAAAATAGCACTCACTGAGTGCAGAAAACATCCTGATATTGCAGGATAAAAAGTAGATGACCTAGGAAGATTAGCAGCTAATATTATCGGTAAATAGGGAATACCGCATTAAGAATTGAAATTAAAGAACAGAAAGACCTCGATATGGAAACAATGTTACATTGAACTTGTTATTACTGGAAGATTAGAAGATTGACCCCCACTGTTATAAAAGAAATCATTTAATTAGTTAACTGAATAATATAGTGAAAGATAAGACTTCCTCTCTCTAAGAGCAGTTATCATGACTGAAAATATAGCGATTATTAAGCAGCTGCAACCATTAATTGATATGAGTTCAAGATATGAACAGACACAGATTGCCTTTGAAACCAACCAATTGAGCGTACTGATATTCAGCTTTATCAACGGAAGCTATAAATTGAAGCAATCAGCAGGTCAGGGACCTATTAATTACTGGTTAACCGATTATTAATGAAAATACCTTGCCATCTACTTCTAGTTTGTAGAAACTACCACGGTCAAGGAAATATATGAATAATATCCAGTTTGTTTAGTTACTGAAATATATGAACGTGATTATCGATCGACAGGATGGATAAAACCCTTACTATCCATCAATACTAACAACATACTAACACCTGGAGATGATATTTTCTTCGCTATACACCCTTTTATCACTAAGTATTTCCTTGAAGCTAGCTCTAGCCAAAGGCGCTATAGTCTTAGCGACCTCCCAAGTAACAAAAGGCTACATTGCCGCGCATAATATACTGACACCTAACTAGTACTCACGGGATAGTAATTATTGTGGTGAGGGTTCACTATTCTAGGCATTGATATACTGGAGAAGCTTCGGCGATTCCAGGATACAACTGGAGTTAGAATGATCCTGATAAATAACCAGAGGACTGTTGAAATTAACTAGCTAAACTAAAGGTTTAGATAACTTAGCGCGGTTATACTGTTGTATCAGCAGCTCTAATGACTATTAAAAAATTCGATGTCAACGCAATTTTGGTTGCCTGGTAGATTACGGGGAAAAGTGAACTAATGGGTGCCTCTTCTCTTGCTAAGAAGACCGGTTTATTTGTAAGTGTTATCGCGCACCTTTTGGTAGGACGTGACTGATAGCTAGTGGCGATTAGCAGATTTAACTTCTGAAAATACCAAGGCAGGCGCCTTCAGAAAAATGAATACCAAAACTAACCTGTCGTGGAGAATGGAGTAAATATAGATAGCATACTTTTATTAACTTAACGGCGCCGGACAACCAAGTATTACTCAATGCTCATTAGGTGATAATTCATTTTACTGAAATTAATGTGCAGCTTGCTTATGTCGTTTACAATCCACAGTAACGTTTTCTATGTGTTGCCAATTAAATAGAGAAGAGATCATGATGCACTTATAGCATGATACAAATCAATTAATCAGCAGAGTCAATAATAAATAAGCCTTCACGGTCATGAAGTGAACGCCCTACGCGGCATAGCCCATCTATGCGCTGGATAACTACCTTAATAAGACGATACACCTAATGCCTACTGGTTACCGTAGCTAGATTTTATATCTCTATCTAGATCGATATTAGATGTGGTAGATCTCTTGCCGCGGCACAAAAGGATTATTACCTCTAGAAGAAATTTGATGCAGATTGATAATAAAAACACTGTAACTGTGGTATAGCTTATTAAGCGTGCTATAACTTACCCCCTTGGTATACTTTACAGGAATTCCTGCAAAAATTTTGACGGGTTTTATTAATAACATTATTATGTGATACCGATATTTTCTTTCATTATTCAAGAAAGAAAAAAGCAGAATGAATATAGTTGATGCCATGAAATAGGATTCATTATCAGTTACGTATTATTCGCAGTAACATTCATCTCGCCAGGCGTTATTGGCAACACTCGTTTATGACATTATTACACCAGCAGTTTAGATAACAGCGTCCTTCTCTCCCTATTGGATTACTAGCATCTCTTTATATTAAAAGAGATAAGAGAAGAAGATTCTACGCCAAACTGTTATCAGACTA
>JBQMRR010000017.1:0-2123 GCA_052174495.1 Arsenophonus sp. NC-TX2-MAG3 | reverse complement strand
TATATAAAAATACTAAATATTTCATTAATTCACAGGTTGTTTTGTTATAGGCTGTTCAATGCGTGATTGTGGTTTAACTGGTCGTAAAATTATTGTCGATACTTACGATGTAATACCTCGTCATGCTAGTGATACTTTTTCTGGCAAGATTTCCTTCTAAGTTTTATTGTTTTGCATGCCTATGTCAGCACGCTACCCCGTAGCAAAGAATATTGTTGCCGCAGAAGTTGCTGATTGCTGTGAAATTCATATTCATTATGCGATTGGTATCGCTGAGCCGACATACATCATGATTGAAACTTTCGGTACAGAAAAATAGCCAATAAAACGTTTGTTCATTTAGTATATGAAATTTTTGATTTACGCCCTTATGGTTTAATTAAAATGCTTAATTTATTGCAGCCTATTTATCTTTAAATCTCAGGATTTGGATATTTTGGTCGTTTTCAACGCTCATGAGAAAACAGATAAAGTTATTAAGCTTCGCTCAGCCGTTAGGTTTTAACTAAAATTACTCATCGATTTTTTCGTTAAAACTATAAAAAGTGAGTTATTTTTACTGCTGATGTGTGGGTTTTGGAGATGATCGCATATCTTCATGATTAATTCAGTGAATGATTTGAACAACAGAGAGATGGTATGTCATAAAAGTCCACCTTACAGGTAGACGCGAAACTAGATATTACCTCTGATTCCTTGTATTAACTTATCTGTAACGGTTATTTCCATATCGTACTTATATAAATTGGTTTGATAATATTAAGATTAAAGTGCCTAAGATTGGAGATCGCAGCAGCAACAGAATATGCTTCTAAACCCCTTACTACACTTTCTTAAAAGTATATAAAAACCTCGAAATTACTACCATGATTTTTGTCAGTAACACCCCCTTGTCAATATATCACCGGTAATTTCATAAAAACTCTGGAGGCGCTTATCGATAAAAGGCATATGATCTTCTTTATCGGTATCTATCAGGAGACTAAAACAATAATGGCTTAAAGAGTAAGAGGCAATGGTAGCTGCGTGATTTAGCTGATACCTGTTACATTTATTTTTGATCTGATTGTATTGTCCTTTCAAGAAATTTGATCGTCTTTACCTGCTGCTCATTACCGGTGTCGCTGCATGGAAGTGCTAATGATCTAGCTGCGCTCGAAAATAGTTACTAAAAGTTAGAAGCAAGCTGATCTGAACTTTATAATGAACTGCGAGCGCATTACTTAAGCGTATCTTCTGAGCTTTTGATATGGAGAGACAGTATACCCATCCTTTTGAATGCAATGCTAAAATATTCCTGGACAAGCAGCGTTAATGCTATTGGGTATACAAAATAGCTAATATTCTAACCTTTATTCCCATAAAGGTATGCAGTACCGAAAGTTTAAGAGGTAAGATATTAAATATTTTGATAGCAGATAGCCTTCTGCTATCGCTAATAAAGCCCTTGATGTTTTTGTTGACAAAGTTTTTAGAAAAGTATTATCTGCTTATATCGATGAACCAGCTTAAGAAAAAGGGAGAAGAATGGCTGATGTTCTATGACGTCCCGTTAATGAGTGTATGTAGTTCTTCCTTTATCAATAAGAACAAAGAATTTAATTGAATCAGCTTTTTGTGACAGTGAGGTTATGAAACCGACGCTCTAATCTCTGTAATTAGAAAAAATAATCCTTTCCAATGCTATATTTAAGCTGCTAGAGTCTGTTAAGAAAAGCTTGAAGTATCTAAAAGGAAGTTGATCTGCTGAGCTAAAGTCTACTGTGGTAAATAACATCTAATTTAAGGATAGAGAACTGATTATGAAGCATTGGAGTGAAATGTCTAGCCTATATTTAGAGTATACTAGATTTACTAATAATTTTCATCTAAATGAAATTTTATTTCAAAGAAAATTATATAGGTATATGAGCCAAAGGATAACTTTATTGACAATAAATTTATTAATCTATTTTAATAGAGATTAATTAAGATTTTTTTTTGAAAAATTAATTAAATTTTAGCTTGACTCATATCATTTATTCCATTCTTTAGCACTCAGGCAGTATTTTTAGTCATTGCAATATCTACAAATACCATTACTAGTTTAAAAATAATAAAATGCTTAGCTTATCTATATTGAG
>JBQMRR010000016.1:0-913 GCA_052174495.1 Arsenophonus sp. NC-TX2-MAG3 | reverse complement strand
AGTACCAACAATAACGGAACCCGCCTTAATAACAATTAATGATAGATGGAACAATGAGACAATGAAGTGGCAAGAAGAGGATTTGTCATGTAGAAAGATGAAGGAATGGATCCCAAATTATACAGGGAACAGCCACGGAGTTCCCAAGGAGTTCAAGATGTACTACAAGGGGTTCAGGGTGGAGAATGACCTTCTAAAGTACTCATCCCATCTGAACCACTCGCCACTAGTTATAGTTGTTCCCAAATCACGTGGCCTGGAGATAATTGAGAGGTTCCATGATGATACAGAAGCGTGACATCCTGGATCAGTGGAGACTTACTGAACCAGTGGATCTGTGTGTCAATGTTTCTTCTGGGTCTCAATGCAGCATGATATCAACAACTATATCCAGACATGTGCCACCTGTGCTTCCACAAAACCAACCAACAAGAAGGCGAGTACCAGTATGAGAGGGAGACGACCACACCAACCATAGGAAGTAATTGCTCTGGACTTGATGGGACCCTACCTCAGAACATCAAGAGGAAAAACTGGAATCATGGTTGTGACTGATCTATTCACTCGATGGGTAGAGGCTTTTGCTATTCCCCAGGCCACTACAGGACTATTGTCAATTTTACAAACAGAAATTTTCAGTCGATATGGATACCCTAGGTGCCTCTTAACTGATAATGGATGCCAATTCGTATCACACCAGTGGCGACCAAAAGGGAAGAAATAAATTATACTTTCCATAATCTTTATTAATCCTAATGACCATTTTGATTTCGAAATATATTGAATTATTATGAAAACAAAATCATCAATATATCGTTCACGATCAATACGACGTTCATGAAGTAATTGAGCAATCTGTTTATATTCATCCGGATATAAATAATGAAAACAGAAATCTTCTAATTCCCATTTT